>NZ_CP100405.1 GCF_024218775.1 Haloarcula marina
ATCTGGCTGTACTTATTGGCTATACTGTTCAGCTATACTGTATAGCTGGACCGTCTGACTGAGTTTTATAGTCCGTCGGTACAACGAGATTGATATGCTGGCCTTCACGACGTACTCTGAAGCAGGCGGCGTCGGAAAATCGACACTGGCGGCGAACCTCGCCGTCGCCGACGCCCGAGACGGACGAGACGTTCTGGTCATCGACCTCGACCCGCAGGAAGCGTCGCTTTCGTACCTGCTGGACGTCGACGACGACCGGGACGACAGTTCCGCCGACTCGCTGGTCCGACATCTAGTCGAACGTCCGCGCGGAGCGTTCGACGACCTGATCGAAACGAGCGAAGGCGTCGACGTCATCCCGGCGCACAACAGTCTCTCGATGCTCGGGAAGCACCTCCAGCGCCGCGAGGAGGAGGCCAACGATTTCGGCGAGAACTGGAACCGGAACGTCCAACTACTGCGCGTTCTCCGCGAGAACGACGTGCAGGAGCGCTACGACACGCTCATCATCGACCCGCCTGCGACGGCCGACGTCAAACTGTACAACGCGATTCATGCGACCCGCTCGCTCGTGGTCCCCTTCGAACCCAGCGGGAAGGGGTTCAAAAGCGTCGACGGCCTCGAAGATCTGGTCCCCGGCCTCGAAGAGAACCTCGGCATCAACGTCGGCGTCCTGGCCATCGTTCCGAACAACTTCTCGGGGACGAACGACCAGCGAGATATGCTCCGAGAGATTCGGTCGAAGGGGTACGACGTGCCGGTAATACTGAATCAGCGTGGCTCGCTGTTCGAAGGCTGCTGGCGACAACAGTGCTCGGCGTTCACCTACATCGAAGAGCACCGGGACCGAGAGCGCGAGTACGAACTCGAAACGCTCGAAAAACTCCAGACGCTCGCGAAGGAACTCCGGACGACTGCGGAGGCGACGGCATGAAATCCGGAACGGGCGACGACCCCTTCGCCGACGACAGCGAGGACACTGCCGCAGACAACAACGCTCGTTCAAGCGATGGCGCGTCGGAGGCACTCCAGACGCCGACGGAGACGGCTAGCGAGGAACGTCGACGGCCCGACACCCAAATCTCGGAACTGCCGTATAAGTACCGCCGCGACAGTGTCAAAGAGGCGCGCACGCAGCAGCCGATGTTCCTGCAAGATTCCACGGAGGACCTCATCGAAGAGACGCTCGACGAGATGGAGGCCGAATTCGACGAGTCCGTCTACAAAACCGACGTGGTGGAAGCGATGCTCGTCGCCGGGGCCGAAGGAGCCTCGCCAGCCGCGGTGTTGCGCCGGTGGGGCTACGGGATGAAGAACCGGTAGGCCGCCGTCCGTTTTGTAGCCCTATCGGTCTATCCACGGTTCCGAAATGGCGGTTTTTGCCGGTCGACGTGATAACTATGCGCCAACGGAGAGTATCTGCGCACGAAATAGTCATCGAAGGGTAGGTTCGGAGTGAATTGAGCTTTTGAGGTACATGTGAGTTGAACCCGCAATTATAGCGATGAAAATCCAATTTCGAATACAAAGATCGATGTGTGGTTACCAATACGATGGCGATAGCGAGGACCGACGTATCGCTTGTCAGCGCTCGGCGGCAGAGGTACTGACTGTCGTGCTGTCGCGGCGGTGCAGTCAATCCTTATGCAGGATCATCGACGGACTTCTCTCGTTCCCGTCGATTAGGACGGTGCCGTGCAGGAATTATTACGATTTTTTATGCATATATTGTCTACATAAACACCTGTAATTATCCCCCTCTGTCGCTTTGGTGATGGGGTCCCAACGTCAGAGTGAAATGAGCATGAACGAATCGACAACCGAGACGCGCACCGAGACGACAGACATGAAGTTCTACCTCCCCGCAACAGCGCTGCCGCCGAACCTCGACCGCATCGAGGCAGTCGTCGAAGATCTCTTCGACTTCCACGGCGTCGTGCTGATTCCGGACAGTTACAACAAGTAGACTCCGTCCTACTCGTTCCGTTCTTGCGGTCGAGACCTCTATTTTGACCCCGTCGGCGAAAATCTGCGCAGTTTGCGGCCAAACGGAGCTACCGATTCCTGACCCGGCGACCCTGTGCCTTCAGCAACGCGACGAGGTAGCCGAGTCCCGCCCGTGCGTTCTTGGTCCGTAACGCCGAGACAGCACCCAACAACCCCATCGGCTCGCTCTTCCGCTGTGCCTCGCCGAGCGCGCCGAGTACCGTATTCATACCCTCGACAGCGTCGTCGTCCAGTTCGAGCGCCGAGAGCGCCTGTGCGGTGTCGACGAGTGCCGCGAGGTCGCCACCCCGCTGGAGTTCCAGCACCACGTCCAGCGCGTCGACGAGGTCGCTCCCGTTGTCCTCCAACATCGTCGCCAGTTCCTCGACCTCCTCCGACGAGAGCGATTCGGTGAACGCCGTCGCCACCGTGGCGAGGTCGTCGACGTGGCCCTCGCGCTGGAGGTCGACCACGGTTTCGAGCGACGCCGAGAGGTCGTCCGCGTCCTCGCCAAGTTGGGTCGCGAGCGCCGCCGCTTCCGCCGTCGAGAGGCCGTCAGCGGCTTCGACGAGATTCGCCGCGGAGTCGGTGACGTGCTGTACCTCGGCCTCGTCGGCGCTGGCGGCGACGAGAATCGCCGTCGTGAGCGCGTCGTCCAGTTCGTCGCTGCTCTGGACCAGCGCCGCCAGTTCGTCGCCGCGTTCGGCGAGGGCCTGCTCCAGCGCGGCCCGGCCCTCGTGGTCGGTGGCGTCCTCGCGCTCGCCGTTGGTGGCCGTCGTCGGGTAGGACTGCTGTGGCTTCGCCATCTCAGTCGTCCCCCGTGGTCGTCTCGGCGGCGGGTGTGGTCGGTTCCGCTTCGGGTCCGGCCGCCCGCAATCGGACGGCGGAGACCTTGAACTCTGGCGTCGCCGCAGACGGGTCGAGGCGTTCCTCGTCGGTGAGTCGGTTGACGGCGCTTTCGGCGAAGTGGATGGGGACGAAGACGTTATCGGGGCCGACGCGGTCGGTCACTTGGGCCGGGACGACCACTTCGCCCCGTCGGGATTCGACGGTGACGAGGTCACCGCTCTCGACGCCGAGCGACGCCGCAGTGTCGGGATGAATCTCGACGAAGTCGCTGGGCGTGTACTGCATGATACCCTCCTCGCGGTGCGTCATCGTCCCGGTGTGGTACTGATAGAGGACCCGTCCGGTGGTCAGGGTGAAGGGGAACTCGTCGTCGGGGGTCTCGGCGGGTTCGCTGTAGCCGATACCTTGGAGGTTGGCCTTCCCGTTATCGGTGTTGAACTCCTCAGCGTAGAGCCGTTCGGTCCCGGGATGCTCCTCGTCCCAGCAGGGCCACTGGAGGCCGCCGTTCGCCTCGACGCGGTCGTGGGAGACGCCGCCGTACAACGGCGTCAGCGAGTTCACCTCGTCCATTATCTCGGCCGTGTCGGCGTAGTTCCAGTCACGCCCCATCCGGTTGGCGAGGTCCTGCAGAATCTTCCAGTCCGGTCGGGAATCGCCTTTCGGCTCCATCACCTGCTTGACCATCTGGACGGTCCGGTCGGTGTTGGTGAACGTGCCCGTCTTCTCGACGAACGAGCAGGCCGGGAGCACCACGTCGGCGTACTGGGCCGTCTCGTTGACGAACAAGTCTTGCACGACGAGGAATTCGAGGTCTTCGAGCACGTCCTCGGCGTGGTTGACACCGGGTTCGGAGAGCGCGGCGTTCTCGCCGATGATGTACATCCCGCGGATGTCGTCGTCGTCGGCCGCGAGGAACATCTGGGTGGTGTAGTAGCCGTACTCGCCGGAGATGTCACAGTCCCACGCCTCCTCGAACTTCGCGCGAATCTCGTCGTCAGCGATATCCTGATACCCCGGGAAGTTGTCCGGGAGCGGTCCCATGTCGCCGCCCCCGCCCTGGACGTTGTTCTGGCCGCGGAACGGCGAGACGCCCGCGCCGGGCTTGCCGAGGTTGCCGGTGATGGCCGCGAGGTTCGCCATCGCCATGACGTTCTCCGTGCCGTGGGAGTGTTCGGTCAGGCCGAGCGTCCACCCGAAGACGCAGGCGTCGGCGTCGGCGATTGTCTCGGCGGCCGACGCGATTTCCTCGTGCGGGACGCCGGTGACTTCCTCGACGCGTTCGGGGGTGAACTCCTGCACGGACGCCTTCACGTCCTCGAACCCGGTCGTGCGTTCCGCGACGAACTGCTCGTCGTGGAGGTCGTTCTCGATGATGTACCGGGTGATGCCGTTAATCCAGACGGCGTCGTAGCCGGGCTTGACCTGACTGTACTGGGTCGCGTACTCGGCTATCTGTATCTCCCGCGGGTCGAAGACGAGGAGGTCCCCGCCGTCGCGGACGTTCTGCTTGATGCGGGTCGCCAGCACCGGATGGGCCTCCGTGGTGTTGGACCCCGTCAGGAGGATGCAGTCGGCGAGTTCGAGGTCCTCGGTACTGATGGACGCCGCGCCGTAGCCGTACGTTTGTGCGAGGCCCGCGACGGTCGAAGAGTGACAGAGGCGGTTGCAGTTGTCGACGCTGTTCGTGCCGAGTACCTGCCGGGCGAACTTGCCCATCAGGTAGTTCTCCTCGTTGGTCGCCTTCGAGGAGGCGATGAGCGAGAGCGCCTCGCCGCCGTACTCATCCTTGATGCTGCCCAAGCCCTCGGCCACGCGAGCGAGGGCCTCGTCCCACGTCGCCTCGCGGAACTCCCCGTTCTCGTCCCGCACCAGCGGCGACGTGAGGCGGTCGTCGGAGTTGACGAAATCGTAGCCGAACTTCCCCTTCACGCAGGTGGAGATGCCGTTGACCGGCGCGTCTTCCTCGGCGGTCGGGCGGGCGGCGAGAATCTCTTCGCCGTCCGAGTAGAGGTCGAACCGACACCCGACGGCGCAGTACCCGCAGGTCGTATCGGCGACGTTCAACTCTTCGAGGCGCTTATCGCCGATGGACTGGGCGATTTCGAACAGTTTGCCCTCCGAGAGGGTGTCGGCGGCGACGCCCTCCGCGACGTGTTCGACGTTCTGTAAGGCCTGTTCCTTGGCCTGTTGCATGTAGCCAGCGACGCCGTCTAGCTCGTCGCTCACGGCCACTCACCTCCCTCGAATCCCGCCCACCCGTCGTCGGCTACGTCTTCGGCGGCGGGCGCGTTCGGCGTCGATCCGTTCGCGCTCGGGTCGCCGGATTCGCACCGGTCGGCGTCGCGTTTCTTCGGCGTCATCGGTCCCTTCGACCGACCGCTGCTCTCGACGGATTTCCCGATACTGTTCTTCTGGGTGAAGCCCGGCAGTGGAATCGTGGTCGCGTCCTCGATGCCCTTCTCGACGAGCGACCCGGTCGGGCACACCGTCGCGCAGTGTCCGCACGAGACACAGGTCGAGTCCTCCATCGTCTCGGCGTCGCTCTGGAAGCCGATACGAGTGTCCTGTCCGGACCCCTCCATCCGGAGGACGCCCTCCACCTGCACGTCGTTGCAGGCATCGACGCAGCGGTTGCAGAGAATGCACTTGTTGCGGTCTATCTGAATGAACGACGACGTGTCGTCCAGCGGTTCGTACTCCTCGCGGTCGTCGAGGACGCCGTATCGCGGTTCCTCCACCTCCTCGTCGATGGCGGCGTCCTGCAGTTCACACCGACCGTTCTTGCCGCAGGTCGTACACCGGAGGTTGTGGTTCGACAGCACCAAATCGAGATTCACGTCCCGGGCCTCGGCGGCCGCCTCCGCGTCGGTGCTGACGGCCATCCCGTCCTCGGCGGGATGGCTACAGGCCGGGACGATGCCGTCCGCCTCTGTCTCGACCATACAGGTCCGGCACTCGCTTCGCGGGCCGATTTCCTGTCTGTCGTAGCTACACAGCGCCGGGACGGAGTCGGCTGTGTCGACGGCCTCGACAGCGTCGAGCAGCGTCGACCCGGCCGCGACGGTCACCTCGACGCCGTCGACGGTCACGGTCGCCCGGTCCGGCCCGCCGACCGCGGGGTCGGCCGCGGTACCCGGTGCGATGTCCTCTGTCAGCGGCGGCGCGTCCTCGTGTGCGTGGTCTGAACTCATATCATGTCACCTCGACTGTCTCCGGACAGCTATCGGTCGGACAGGTCCCGTCGGCGTGGGCCTGCAACTCCGCTTCGAACTCCGCGAGCGCGGTTCGGGCCGGTCGGCCCGCCTCGACGCCGAACGCGCAGATGCTCGATGTATCCATCACTCGGACCAGTTCCTCGATGTCCTCTGGGGCGTACGACCCGTCGTAGATGTCGCGCAGCAGTTCCGCGAGTTGGGTCGTCCCCTCCCGGCAGGGGACACAGCGACCGCAGTTCTCGTCGGCCGCGAACTGCGCGCGCTTCCCGACGAACTCCAGCACACAGCGGTCGGCGGCGAGAATCTGCACCGTCCCCTCCGTTCCGAGGTCTGCGTCGGTGAGCGGTTCCGGGGCGATGCTCACATCGAGGTCCCGCGTGAGACCGCCGAATCGGCCGCCGACACAGGCCGCTTTGAACTCGCCGTCGACAGCGACGGCGTCGACTGCGTCCGCCAGCGTGGCCGACGCCGCCAGTTCGACCGTCACTGGCGCGGCGACGTCGCCCTGTACGGTCACTGCGCGGGTCGCGTCGGCGTCGCCGTCCCGCAACGACGCCGATAGCTGTGCCAGCGTGCGCGGCGTGTGTAACACCGTCGGCTGACCGTGCAGACCGACCGACTCCGGCCCCGGCGGGCGGATACGGGCCTCCAATCGGTGATTACCTTCGACGGCTTCGAGGGCCATCGTCGGCTCTGCGGCCCGGTATTCGGCCGGACCGGCGACCACATCGATTGCTGGCGACCCCTCTGGATGCTCGGCGGCGGCCTCGCGGACCGTCTCGACAGCCCGTTCGTCGGCCGTCGACGCGTAGACGATGACCGCCTCGGCCCCGACGCAGTCGGCGACGGCCGTCGCACCGTCGAGCACGTCGTAGGGTGCGCTGGCCAGTAACAGGGCGTCCGCCGGGTTTCCGTGGCCGTTGACGACAACGGCGGGGTCACCACCCGTATCTCGGACAGTTTCCCACGTAGGTGTGAGTGGCGTGTCTTGACAGATATCTCCCCATCCGCGCCCGTGGATGGCCTCGCCCGCCGCCAGTACCGCGTCCGGGCCGGGGTCGCCGAATCCGCCCGCCGCCTCGTGGTCCGCGGGATTCGTGGGGCGTCGCCATCCGGCCCCGCCGAGCATTCGTCGTCTGTCACCGCCGAGTCCCGACAGGTCGACCGCCGGGAACCGCGCCGTGTCGGGGTCGTGTTCGGCGACGGCGTCAGGTTCGGCCGCTCGAACGTCGGACCCCGCCGCGACGCTGGCGACGATTGTGTCCATCTCGGCCGTCGAACACGCCGTGTGGAACGCCGTCTCGTCGCCGTCGGTCACCGTGACTAACGGTTCGAGCGCCGGGACACCGGTCGACCCGACCTCGACGGCCCGTACGTCGGCGTCAGCGGCCACCGACAGGAGGTCTGGGGACGACCCAGCGCCCGAGATTCGTATCGTCGGTCCCTCCGCTGCGATGATGGATGCCATTTGGTATCGTGTCTTTGAACGCGGTCTGTCAGCGGCTTAAATCATCGGGTCGTCCCCGTCTCGGCGGGTATCGAGCGGTTCCGAGTCGTCGTCGATGCGCCCGTTCGCTGTGGTGACTCGGAATCTCCCCACCTGGCTGTGCGACCACCGCCACAGCATGTCGGCGCAGTGAGTGGTTGTGTTCCGTTCCCGATGGTCGGCGGAGACGAGTCGGGGGCGCTGTCGTCGCTCGCGGCGACGGCGGCGCTGTCGAACACTGCTCGGTGACTGTGCCGTCGCGGTACGCAAAAGGGTGCCGTGGAGACACCATAACAGACGGGCCCCGCGGTATGGGCTACGACGCTCACGGGGGTCCACTGGGACAGACGCGGGACCGATACAAAAGCCCTCGTCGGGAGATGTGAACCGGTTTATCCGTCCACCGACGGACCGACTGGGACCGACCGGCGAACCCCGTCGGCCGCCCTCACTTAACGACACGGACCAACCCGCGCGACGTTTTATGATGGTCCGGCGAGTAGTTGTCAGCACGATGGAACGTTCAGGCCCCGCGAGCCATCAGTCTGTATCGACCGCACCACGACCGACGCAGTGTCCCGCCTGCGGTGCCGCACTGGAACACCGGGCCGGGACCGGCATCTGTACCGCCTGCAACTGGGTCCGGCGGTTTCCCGCCGACTGAGGCCCACACCGTCCGACGGTAACGCTCACCCGTTTCGCTTGCGCTCCTGGGTCGGGTGCTCGCTGACGTAGACCTGCGTGTCGTCCGGTACGTCGTCGGTGACCCACGAGTTCGCACCGATACTGACGTGGTCGCCGACGGAGATGGCCCCGAGGACCTTCGTCCCGGCCCCGATGACGACGTGGTCACCGATGTCGGGGTGGCGCTTGTACCCCTTCTTCAGCGCGTGTTCGTCGCCCTCGTCCTCCTCGAAGTGCAACGCCCCGAGAGTCACGTCCTGATAGATGCGGACCCAGTCGCCGACGGAAGTCGTCTCGCCGATGACGACGCCGGTGCCGTGGTCGACGAAGAAGTGGTCGCCGATTTCGGCCCCGGGGTGGATGTCGATGCCGGTCTGGGTCTTCGCGTACTCGGTCAGTTCGCGGGCGTACTCGCTCGCGTCGGCCTCGTAGAGCGCGTGCGCGACCCGCTGGACCAGAATCGCGAGGAAGCCGGGGTACGAGCGGATGATCTCCATGTAGGTCTTGGCCGCGGGGTCGCCCTTGTAGGCGGCTTCCACGTCCTTCTTCAGGGCCGTCCGGATGGCGGGCAACTGGTCGAGGACGGCCGCGACGGTGTCGGCCGGGTCGCCGTCGGCGTACGGGCGCATCCCCGCGTAGAACAGGCCACCGAGGTCGTCGAGACACTCGAGCACCGCCAGTTCGTCACGAACGAGGTCGACCGCGTTCCAGCACGTCGGGAAGAACACCTGTTGGAGCAGGTCTATCTCCGTCCGCCTGTGCTCGCGCCGGGGGAATTCCGTGGGGGACTGGGAGGGGAACGGCTCCTCGTCGGCTTCGTAGGCCTGGAACAGCCGTCGGTGCGCGTCGCCCGTGTAGGTGTACTTCATACTGATACTACCAGGCGAGCGGTCTTAGTTCGGCCGCCCGCCCCCGAGTGACACCGTGGCATAGTTATTTGTCGATCCGTGCCCACATTTCGGTCATGAACGGCGAGTGCTACTTCTGCCACGGGTTAGTCCTCGCTGGCGAGTCCGAGGACATCGTCCTCGACAGCCACGCCGACCACGACGTGTTCCTGCATCGACAGTGCGCGGTGGGCCACAACGTCGTCGAACAGCGGGCGGGTCCGTCCGGCGACCTCGAAATCCTCTGCCCGGAGTGCGGCGAGGTCGAAGTCCGCTAAGCGAGGTCGACCCCGACGCCCGACTGACGGCTCGCCGCCTTGACCGTGTTGTACAGCAACATCGCGATGGTGAGCGGCCCGACGCCGCCGGGGACCGGAGTAATGGCGCCCGCTTTCGCCTTGGCGCTCTCGAAGTCCACGTCGCCGACCAGTTCGTACCCTTTCTCCGTGTCGGCATCGACGCGGTTGATACCCACGTCGATGACCGTCGCGCCTTCTTTGACCATCTCGCCGTCGATCATCTCGGGGACGCCCGCGGCGGCGACGAGGATGTCGGCCTCCCGGGTCTTGGCCGCGAGGTCGTCGGTCCGGGAGTGACACACCGTCGTCGTGGCGTTCCCACCGTCGCCGTACTGGATGAACAAGTTCGCCATCGGCTTGCCGACGATGTCCGACCGACCGACCACGACGGCCTCTTTCCCCTCGGTCTCGATACCTTCGGCGGCCAGTATCTTCTGGACGCCATGGGGGGTGCAGGGCTTGTAGCGGGCGTTGCCCGCGACGAGACGGCCGACGTTTTCTGGGTGGAACCCGTCCACGTCCTTCTCGGGGTCGATGCGCTCTAAGACGGCGCGCTTCTCGACGTGGTCCGGGACGGGCATTTGGACCAAGATGCCGTGGACGCTCTCGTCGGCGTTCAGGTCGTCGATACGGTCGAACAAGTCGTCCGCGGGCGCGTCCGCGTCGATTTCGTGGTGGCGGCCGTCGATGCCAAGGTCGTCGCAGGCCTGCTGTTTCATCGAGACGTACGTCTCGCTGGCCCCGTCGTCGCTCATCAGGACCGTCGCCAGTCCGGGCTGAACCCCCGCATCACGCAGTGTCTCGACCGACGCCTGTACGTCCGCTTCGATATCGCTCGCTATCGCGTTGCCGTCGATTATCCGAGTCATTGTCTGGTGGGTCGGTGGCGCGAACGGGTCGCTCGCGACGCTCGCGTGCCGAGGGTCACCGCTGGTCGCACCACCGGACTGGTGCCCACCAACACACCCGCCGGTCATAGGTGCCGACAGGGAATAACAAACCCATTGAAGTGCCGGTGTGTGTTCGTCCCGGATTTCCGACTGTTCGTGCGACAATCACCGTCGTATCGGGCCATTTAGCAAACCTACGCAAGGTTTTTATCGATATCGACGCGAGAGTTTACACGACAGTTACCGGGACTTCTCGGTCCCGGGGGACACACCAACAGATGAACGACATCGCGGTCGTCACTGAGCGAGCATCGTTCGCCGACACGGCCGGGGCCGCCCCGCCCGACGCGCGGGTCCCCGTCGAAGTCCGCGTCACCGTCTCGGACCCGTTCGAGGCCTATCGCCGGGTCCGGAACCGCGAGGACGACGGCGTCTACTTCGAAACCACCGGCGGGCAGTCCGGGTGGGGGTACTTCGCCGTCGACCCCGTCGAGCGAGTGCGGGTCGGTCCGGACGCGACGGCGCGAGGCGACCACGGCCCCAGTATCGGTGAGATAGACGCCCTCCTCGACCGCGAGGAACTCGTCCGCGGCGACTGCGAGGTCCCCTACCCCTGCGGCGCGTTCGGCTGGCTCTCCTACGACGTGGCGCGGGAACTGGAGGACCTCCCCGACACGACGCGCTCTGACGGACTACCGCGCCTCCAACTCGGCGTCTTCGACTGCGTGGCCGCGTGGGAGGAACCACACGATGGCGACGTGACGCTCCGCGTCACCGCCTGTCCGGTCGTCGGGGAGGACCCCGAAGCGGCCTACGAGACAGGGGTGGAGCGGGCCACCGACCTCGCCGAGCGAGCGGTGGACGGCGACCGCGGCGTCCGCTGGGAGCCGACGGCGGCCCGACAGGCCACCTTCGAGAGCGAGTGCGGCGAAGCGGCCTACGCCGAGCGCGTCCGACGGGTCAAGGAGTACGTCCGAGACGGCGACACGTTCCAGACGAACATCTCTCATCGACTGGTCGCGCCAGCCTCGGTCCACCCGGTCGACACCTTCGCGGCGGTCCGTCGGGTCAACCCCGCGCCGTACTCCGCGCTGCTGGAGTTCCCGGGCGTCGACCTCGTCAGCGCCAGTCCGGAACTCCTGCTCGACGTGGACGGCGACCGCCTGCTCACCGAACCCATCGCTGGTACCCGCCCGCGCGGGGACACGCCCGAAGAAGACGACGCCCTCGAACGCGACCTGACCACCGACGAGAAAGAGCGGGCCGAACACGCGATGCTCGTCGACCTCGAACGCAACGACCTCGGGAAGGTCAGCGAGTACGGCACCGTCGACGTGGCCGAGTACCGCCGCGTCGACCGCTACTCCGAGGTGATGCACCTCGTCTCGCTGGTCGAGGGCCAGCGCCGGGCCGACGCCAGCATCGCCGACGCCGTCGCCGCCGTCTTCCCCGGCGGGACCATCACCGGAGCACCCAAGCCACGGACGATGGAGATAATCGACGAGGTGGAACGGACCCGCCGCGGCCCGTATACCGGTTCCATCGGCGTCTTCGGCTTCGACGACCGGGCGACGCTGAACATGACTATCCGCACGCTGGTCCACCACGACGGGGAGTACCGACTGCGGGTCGGCGGCGGCGTCGTCCACGACTCGACGCCGGAGCGCGAGTATCAGGAGACGCTGGATAAAGCCCGCGCCCTCGTCACCGCCGTCGACGAGGCGCTGGGAGAACAGGGCTCGTTCGCCGTCGAGCGTGCCGACTCCACGGAGGGCGTCCGATGATACTCATTATCGACAACTACGACTCGTTCGCGTACAACCTCGTCCAGTACGTGGGGACCATCGAAGACGTGGAAGTCCGCCGAAACGACGCCATCGACGTGGCGGGCATCCGCGAGATGGACCCGGACGGCATCGTCGTCTCCCCGGGACCGGGGACGCCTGCCGACGCGGGCGTCTCTATCGACGTGTTCGCCGAGACGGACTACCCCACACTCGGCGTCTGTCTCGGCCATCAGGCACTCTGTGCGGCCTACGGGTCGCCGGTGGGCCACGCACCCGACGTGGTGCACGGGAAGCCATCCGAGGTCCGTCACGAGGGGACACCGCTGTACGAGGGCGTCGACGACCCTTTCGAGGTCGGCCGCTACCACTCGCTGGCCGTCGAGCGCGCGGACCTGCCCGACGAACTCGTCGAGACGGCCCACACTAACGACGAGGCGGGCGTGGTCATGGGGGTCCGCCACGAGGACCGCCCGCAGTTCGGCGTCCAGTTCCACCCCGAGAGCATCCTCACCGACGCCGGGATGCGCATCGTCGAGAACTTCTGTCGGACCGCCGCCAGCGCGTAATCCCTTTCAGTCGTCCTTCTCGGGCGGGTCCACGTCGTGATGCGCCTGTATGGTCGGCAAGCGGTCGACGACGCGGGCGATTACTGAGGTGTGACCCCGCTCGTTCCGGTACCACGAGCGCGTCAGCCCGGCGATACCCACGAGAGAAATAATCGCGAACGGGCCGCCCGTGAGGACCGCGAGCGCCTGTAAGGTCTCCGCGCCGCCGACCAGCAGGACCGCGACGGCGACGCCGCCCTGAACGATTCCCCAGAAGACGATGCTCCCCGTGGAGGGTGCCAGCCCCCGTCGGGTCGCGAGGATGGCGACGACGAGCGTCGAGGTGTCGGCCGAGGTGGTCATGAACACGACGATGAGCGCCAGAAAGAGGAAGACCAGCAACTCGCTGAGCGGAAGCGCGGCGAACAGCGGGAACCCCGCGACGGCCTCCGAGCCACCGGGGGCGGCGATGGCCGCAAGCACGTCGGCCTGCCCGGACTGCTGGACGAACAGCGCGGTCCCCCCAAGCAAGAGGAACCACACGACAGTCGCCGCCGACGTGGCGACGACGGTGGTGAACACGACCGTTCGAACCCGGCGGCCCCGCGAGAGCGCGGCGACGAACAGGCCTGCGAACGGTGCCCACGAGAACCACCACGACCAGTTCCACACGGTCCACGAGGCCACCCACTCACCGCCGGTGTGTAGGCTCAGCGGGACGAAGTGAACGACGTACCGGCCCAGCGCCGCCGCGCCCCGGTCGACGGCGTACGAGCGCGGCCCGAGCGCGACCAACAGGAGCGCGAACAGGCCGAACAAGACGATGTTCAGGCCAGCGATGCGACGGATGCCCCGGTGGATGCCCGTCGCGCTGGAGAGGACGAAGATGAGCGTCAGGCCGCCGACGAACACCAGCGGTCCGGCGGTCCCGACAGTCACGTCCCACTTGAACGCGACGCCCGCGAGGAACTGCTGGCTGACCAGCGCGACGGAGGTGGCGATGCCGCCGATGGTGGCGAAGACGGCGAGCGTATCCACGAGGCGTCCCCAAACCGAATCCAGCCCGTCGACGCCAAGAAACGGGGTCAGCAGCGTCGACACCCGGAGCGGCGCGCCGCGTCGGTAGACGAAGTACGCGATTGGGACGCCGATGACGGCGTAGGCGCTCCAGGCCGAGATACCCCAATGAAACAGCGAGTAGACGAGCGCGTCGCTGGCGGCCGCGGCCGAACGGGGTTCGGCCCCGAAGTACGGCGGCGGCGTCCCGTAGTGAAACAGCGCCTCGGCGGGTCCCCAGAACACCAGCCCCGCGGCGATGCCCGCAGTGAAGACGAGCGTGAAGTACGTCGGGTACGTGTAGGTCGGTTCCGTCTCGGGGCCGCCGAGTTTGATGTCCCCCCACGGACCGAGCAAGAGGACAGCGCAGTAACACACCGCGAGCAGCATCGCAACGAGGAACAACGGGCCACCAACTCGAAGGATGGTCCCGGAGACAGCGGTGACCACGGCGCCGGTCCGGGTCGGGAACACCGCCTGCAACAGGAAGAAGGCGGCGAACACCGTCACCGGGAGGCCCATCGAGAGCGGGTCCTGACTGCGTGCGAACGCCCGGAGCGTCGTCGTCAGTCTCGTGTGCCGGACCCGCAGGAGGTAGTCTCCGCTCCCCTCGTCCTCGTCGCCGCCGTAGGGGAGGACGGCGAGGTAGCCCAACCCAGACCCGAAGAAGACCAGCGAGATGGCGACCCAGCCCTGCCCCGTCACCGCCTCGCCGACGAAGTCTCGGAAGAAGAAGCCGACGAAGACGATGGCCCCCGACGCGGCGGCCACCGGGACCAGTAGCTTCGCGACTAGCGCGTCGAGACCGCCCGCTTCGGAGGCCGCCATACTGTGTGGTACGGTAGCGTGTACGTAAAGTAGTGTCGTGCGGGCTACTCGTCCCCGTCGGTTTCCCTGTCAAGGTCGGCGAGAGTAGTATCGGGCGGCGTTCCCTCCAAGACCGAACGGCCCAACAGCGTGCCCCCGATGCTGCGGGGGTTGATAACCTCGTCTGCCCCGACGGAGCGGAACTTGTCGACATGTTTCGCCTCCGTGGCGGCGGCGACCACCCGCACATCCGGGTCCACGGACTTGGCCGCGAGGATGGCGAGAACGTCCCGAGCGTCGTCGTCGCTCCCGACGACCACGCCCCGTGCCGTCCCGACGCGGGCGTCGACCAACACCGACTCGTCGGTCGGGTCCCCTGTCAGGACGTTCACCCCCGCGTCGTCCAGCGCCGAGGCGGCCTCGGCGTCGTCGGTCACGACGATGAGGTCGGTCTCGTCGCCCAGTTCCTCCAGCAGCGAGTCGGTCACGTCCCCGTAGCCGAGGACGACGACATGGTCTTCGAGCAGTGTGAGTTCTGATGCAGTCATGATTCCGAATGCCGTTGCCATCCGCGATTCGATGACCGGGCCGACGAGCGCTCCCACCGCCACCGTGAACGCGCCGGTCCCGAACAGGATGATGGAGAGGGCGAACCACCGCGCCCGCGCCGTTGTCGGCGTGAAGTCGCCGTAGCCGACAGTGGCGATGGTGACGATGACGAAGTACACCGCGTCGCTCCAGGTCAACGGGTCGCCCGTGAACTCGTTTCGCAGGGCATAGGCCCCGACGGTCCCGTAGAGGCCGACCCCGCCGATGGCCGACAGCGAGGCGATTTGGAGCGGCGAGAGGTCCACCGACTGGTCGAAGCGGCCCCGGTTTCGCACCAACAGGGGGTACGTGACCAAAATGGCCAGCAACAGCGGCACGTCCGTCGTCTGGAGCGTCGTCAGCGGTAACACCGCGAGTGCAGGCAACAGCGCAAGCGCGGCCCGGAACGCGATTTCCTTGCGCCGCTGAAGGCCGACGGTCACGATACCCAGCACGAACGCGAACAGGACGCCGCCGAACTGGACGGCCACGGGAGGCAAGGACAGGAACGCCGCCAGCGGGCCGTCCATCGTCGGCGTCGACTGACTCAAGTTCGAGAGGCCGGTCAGGAACGAGAGGATGGTGACCGCACCGACGAGGAGCACCGTCGACTTGCCCCCGGTGAACGCGCTCCACTCGACGAACGGAACCCGGTCCGCCGGATAGAAGACCTCCTCCAGGGCCGGTTCCGTCGCCTCGTCGGGTGCGTCAACCACTACCACAGAATTGGCCGAGCGGATATAAAAAAGCTCGCGGCCGGTAGTGTCGTGACACTCAAGGCGAGAACCGGCGTAGACCCGGTCATGCCTGGGCTTCGAGTGACTACGAACGAGACGCAGGTTACGCCGAATCGCCATCAAGTGCGAGCGGAGGAGCCATGGTAAATACGACCACTATTCTGTTCGGACTGGGGACGATGGTCGCGTGGGGATTCTGGATTATCTTCGGCGACGTGGCCTCGAACACCATGGACCCGGAGACGGCGGCGTTCATCTCCTACGCCACCGCCGCCGTCGCCACGGGCCTCGTCGTCGTCGTCTCTGACGCTTCGCTTGCAGTCACGAACCGAGGCCTCGTGTTCGCCGGAGTCGCCGGCATCGCGGCCGCTCTCGGCGTCATCTCGACGTTCATCGGCGTTTCTGTCGGCTCTACGACCGTCGTCTCGACCATCGGCGGGATGTACTTCGTGACGGCGGCCCTCATCAGCATCGTCGCCTTCGACGAACCGCTATCGATGACGAAGGTGGCCGGCATCGGACTGGCGATAGCCGCAATCGTCGTCCTCAATCAGTAAGAACCCGTTCCATGACCTGTCGGGATGGTTATCAGATGTGGGGCGTCTCACTTGCCAACTGGGATTTATGTCGGGACCCGTCGAACGCCCGGACGTGAAGCGCACCATCAGCACCGACGACGCACCAGCGGCCGTGGGAGCGTACAGTCAGGCGACGACGAACGGGAGCATCCTCATCACGGCGGGACAGTTGCCCCTGACCGCCGACGGCGAACTACTCGACGACGAGTCCGTCGCCGAACAGACGCGCCAGTGCATGCGCAACGTCGAGGCCATCCTCGAATCCGAAGGCCAATCGCTCGACGATGTGCTGAAGACGACGGTGTTCCTCGACGACATCGACGACTTCGACGCGTTCAACGAGGCGTACAGCGAGTTCTTCGACGAGGCCCCACCGGCCCGTAGCGCCGTCGGTGCCGGTGCCGTCCCGAAGGGCGCCGCCGTCGAGATAGAGGCTATCGCCACCGTCGAGTAACACCGGAGCGGGCGTCTACGGTCGCTACCGGTCGAACGCCACAAAAAACAGCGATTTCGGTTCGCCTCAGAACAGGCCGGTGATGTCGCCGTCTTCGTCGATGTCCATGTCGGCGGCCGCCGGGCGGGCCGGCAGGCCGGGCATGGTCAGGGCGTCAGCCGTGAGCGCGACGATGAACCCGGCACCGGCCGACGGATAGACTTCGCTTATCTCCAGTTCCCAACCCTCGGGTGCCCCCTTCTTGCTCGCGTCGTCGCTGAAGGAGTGGAAGGTCTTGGACATACACACCGGGAAGTCGCCGAACCCGAGATTCTCCATGCGCTCGATATCGTCGAGCGCACCGCCGGTGAACTTCACGCCGTCGGCCCCGTAAATCTCGGTCGCGATGGTCTGTATCTTCTCCTTGATAGGGGCCTCGTCGTCGTAGAGGTGACGGAACTCGTCCTCGTCGCTCTCTGCGACGGCGTCGATGACGTGTTCGCCGAGGTCCTCGCCACCCTCGCTGCCCTTCTCGAACACTTCGGACTCGGCGACTCGCACGCCGAGGTCCTCGCGGCAGTGGTCCAGCACCGCCTGCACTTCTGCTTCGGTGTCGTCGGGGAAGCGGTTGAGCGCGACGACGACCGGGACGCCGAACTTCTGGAGGTTCCGGACGTGTTTATCGAGGTTCGCGAAGCCAGCCTCGACGGCGTCGACACCCGACTCGTCTATCTCGTCGAAGTCGACCGGCCACTGGTCGAGGCCGTGGTACTGCAAAGCCCGCACCGACGACACCAGCACGACGGCGTTGGGTGTCATGTCGCCGAGGCGGCAGACGATGTTCATGAACTTCTCGGCCCCGAGGTCCGACCCGAAGCCAGCCTCCGTGACGAGGTAGTCGCCCATGCCGAAGGCCGCCTTGTCAGCGATGAGGGAGTTGGTCCCGTGTGCGATGTTCGCGAACGGACCGCCGTGGACGAACGCTGGCGTCCCCTCGATAGTCTGGACGATGTTGGGCTTCAGGGCGTCGCGAAGGAGCATCGTCGCCGGACCGGTCGCCTCGATATCGTCGACGGTAATCGGCTCTCCATCGGTGTCGTAGGCGACGATGATTCGCGCGACGCGCTCCTTGAGGTCGCCGAGGTCCTCGGCGAGACAGAGGACCGCCATCAGTTCGGAGGCGGCGGTCAGTTTGAAGCCGTCCTCGCGGGGGGTGCCACCGGACTCGCCGCCGAGGCCGACGACGGTCTGTCGGAGCGCGCGGTCGTTCATGTCCAGCGACCGCTTCCACTCGACGTCGTTGATGTTGATGTCGAGGTCGTTGCCCTGTGAGAGGCGGGCGTCCAACATCGCGGCGATGAGGTTGTGCGCCGACGTGAGCGCGTGCATGTCGCCGGTGAAGTGGAGATTGATGTCCTCCATCGGCAACACCTGCGACCGGCCGCCACCGGCCGCGCCGCCCTTCACGCCGAACACCGGGCCGAGCGACGGTTCGCGGATGGCTATCATCGCGTCCTCGCCGAGGTGGTTGAGGGTCTGTCCGAGGCCGACGGTGGTCACCGTCTTGCCCTCGCCCTTCGGCGTCGGCGTCATCCCGGTCACGAGGACGAGGTTGTTCTCCTTGTCCTCGGCCTGCTCCCGGAGTCGGTCGATTGCGTGGTGCTTCACCTTCGCGGTGTACTCTCCGTGATACTGAAGGTCGTCTAAGCCCAGTCCCCACGGCTCTACGAGTTCCCAAATCGGCTCCATGTCCGTCGACTGCGCGATATCGTAGTCCGTTGGAATCGGCTCTTGGCTCTCGTCAGGTGAGGACATCTCACCCAGACGTTCCTAAGCTCGCCCCATGAAGGTTCGTGAATCTGACACCAGTCGAATACGATAAGTTTGCCGTCGCTCTCGGCTGGCGTCCTCGCTCGTCGTGACAGTCTGAGGAGAGTTCGTGCGCGATTCAGTCCGAGCGAAGGTAGTCGACGACCGTCTCGGGTGCGGCACCGAGGCCGCCGCCCTGCGCGAGCGTCGGTTGGCCGCCGCCGCCACCCCCGAACTCGTCGGTCACCTCGCCGATGACCTCGTTCGCGTCCGTCTCGCCGTCAGTCCCGACGACGACGAACGTCGACCCGTCGCGACCCGTGAGGACGACCACGTCCGCGTCCGGGTCGCGGTCCCTGAGGTGGTCAGACACCGTGTTCGGGCCGAGGTTCTCCACGGTGCCGACGAGCCATTCGTCGCCGTCGCGGGTGACCGTCTCCGCTTCGAGGGTCGAGAGACGGGCGTCCAACAGTTCCTTGCGGAGTTCGGCCAGTTCCGCTTTCAGGTCCTTGTTCTCCGTCAGCAGAGCCTCTGCCCGCTCGGGCAGTCCCTCGACGCTGGTGTCCAGCGTCTCGGCGGCACGGGTCGACGCCCGCGTCTCGTCGACCTGTCGTTCGATAGCCGTCGGGCCGACGGCGTACTCGACCCGGACGAGGTCCGCGCCGGGGTTCGACACGTCGAGCACCTTGATGGGGCCTATCTCGCTCGTCCGCGCGACGTGCGTGCCGCCGCAGGCCGAGATGTCCCAGCCGTCTATCTCGACGATTCGGACCGTCTCCGTGGGGTTGGCCCCCTCCCCGAGGTTGAACACGATATCGTCGTCGGCCTCGGCCGTCTCGATGTCCATCTCGTACCACTCGACCTCGCGGTCGTCCCAGACGGCCTCGTTGGCGAGGCGCTGGAAATCGAGCGCGTCCACCTCGTCGGCGTCCGCCTCAGTCGCGAAGTCGAGTCGGACGCGCTCCTCGCCGATGTCGAACCCGCCGTAGCCGTGGCCCCCGAACAGTTTCCGGCCAGCCCCGTAGACCACGTGGCTCGCGGTGTGGGCCCGCATACTGTAGGTCCGGTGCTCGTCGTCCACGTCGCCCGCGACGGTGTCGCCGGGCGCGAAGTCGGGTGCGTCGTCGAGCGTGTGGACCGTCACGCCGTCGCGCTTCTGCACGTCGACGACCTCATACCCGCCGAGCGTCCCGCGGTCCGCGGGTTGGCCGCCGCCCTCGGCGTAGAAGTACGTCTCGTCCAGCGTCACGTCCCGGTCGTCGACCGACCGCACCGTCGCTTCGAACTCGGTCACGTACGGCTCCGCCGCCGAGCGGTTCGTCGGAGTCTCTTCGGTCATGTGCGACGGGTGGCGGCGAGCCCCGATAAACCCCGCGCCGCCCGCAACCCGGGCGAGCGGCGATAGCTTAATCAGGTGGCCGCCGTCGATATGTGGTATGCAGTACCACGAGGCAGCCGACTATCTGGAGTCCCTACAGCGGCGTCGGCCCAAGTTGGGAACCGAGACGACGGCGCGGATGCTCGCGCACCTCGGCGACCCGCAGGCTGGCGTCGATTGCGTGCAGGTGGCCGGGTCGAACGGCAAGGGAAGTACCTCGCGGATGCTGGAACACGCGCTCCGGGCCGCCGGTCTCGACGTGGGCGTGTTCGTCTCGCCCGGTCTCACGGACTTCCGCGAGCAGGTGCAGGTCAACGGTACCTCGGTCCCGAAGGCCCGCGTGGCCGACTTCGTCGAGCGCATCGACCCCTGCTTGGAGCGCCTCGCGGCCGACGACGACATGCCCACCCACTTCGAGGTGCTGACCGCCCTCGCAATCGACCACTTCGGACGCGAAGACGTCGACGTGGCCGTCTTGGAGGTGGGCATCGGCGGCCGCTACGACGCCACCAGCGCCGTCGACCCGGTGGCAAGCGCCGTCACGAGCGTCAGCCTCGAACACACGGACTTGCTGGGCGACACCGTCGAGGAAATCGCCCGCGACAAGGCACAAGTCGCGCCGACAGACGGCCCGCTGGTGACCGGAACGAGCGGGGACGCGCTGGATGCCATCCGAACGGAGACGGATGTCGTTACCGTCGGCCCGGCCGACGCCGACGTGGTCGCCGTCGAGACGGGTATGCGGTGTGAAGTCGAGAGCGAAGTCGCAATCACCGGTCCCGACTGGGCGCTGGAGACGAATCTCCAGTTACTCGGCCAGCATCAGGCCACTAACGCCGGTGTTGCCGCGACGCTGGCCCGACAGGTCGCCGACGTGGACACCCGCGACATCGCGGCGGGCCTCCGACAGGCGACCCTTCCGGGGCGGTTCGAGATACTCGACAGCGACCCGACGACGGTGCTGGACGGGTCGCACAATCCCGGCGCGATGGCGACGCTCGGCACCACGCTGGAGCGCTTCGACTACGAGAACCTCCACGTCGTCTTCGGCGCGATGTCCGATAAGGACCACGCGGGGATGGTCGAACACCTCCCCCCAGTCGCGACGGCGTTCGTCACCGAACCGGGACTGGACCGCGCCGAAGATTCAGAGGTGCTGGCTGCCGCGTTCGAGGGGCACGCCGACGACATCGAGCGAATCGACTCCGTCCCCGAGGCGACCGAGCGAGCGCTTTCGAGGGCCGACGCCGACGACTTCGTGCTCGTCACGGGGTCGTTGTACGCCGTCAGCGAGGCCCGTGACCGCTGGACCCGCCTGCTGGTGCCGAAAGACCACGGCCGCGCACCCAGCGAACGGCGTGCGCTCGACGGGGCGGCCTTCCCCGAGGCGGGCGGCGACGACGTGGACGCGCACGTTCTGACCGGCTACCTCCGGCCCGAACAGGCCGACCGGGTCGCGGCCCGCCTCGACGCCATCGGCGGCGACTGCCACCGGTCCACGACGGGCGCGCCCGGGAAGTTCGTCGCGACTGTCCTGTGCGGGACAGAAGCCCAACTGACCGCGCTCGCCGACGCTATCGAGGCGGACGGCCTCGGTCTGTCACACGTCGCGGGCCGGATACGACGGACGCTCGACGGCCCGCCCGACCCCCTCGACACCGACGGCACGGCCGTGATGGGCATCCTGAACGTCACGCCCGACTCGTTCCACGACGGCGGCGAGTACGACGAGTTCGACGCCGCCCTCGACCGGGCCGAGGAGATGGTCGCGGCCGGTGCGGACGTGATAGACGTGGGCGGCGAGAGCACGCGTCCGGGGGCCGACCCGGTCTCCGTCGAAGACGAAATCGACCGCGTCGTCCCCGTCGTCGAGGCACTCGCTGACCTCGACGTACCGATTTCGGTCGACACACGCAAGGCGGCCGTCGCCGACGCCGCCCTCGACGCCGGGGCCGACATCGTCAACGACGTGTCCGGTCTCTCGGACCCCGAGATGCGCTTCGTCGTGGCCGACCACGACGCCGGACTCGTCCTCATGCACAGCCTCTCGGCCCCCGTCGACCCCGGCCGGACCCGGATCTACGACGACGTTGTCGACGACGTGCTCCGAGAGCTCTCCGAGCAGGTGTTGCTCGCCCAGCGGGCCGGTATCAGCCGCGAGCAAATCCTCGTGGACCCTGGCTGTGGCTTCGGGAAGGACGCCGACGAGTCGTTCGAACTGGTCGACCGCCTCCGCGAGTTCGAGGCGCTGGGCTGTGGCGTGCTGGTCGGCCACTCCCGAAAGTCCATGTTCGCCGATGCGGCCGAGGCGACTGACGACAGACTCCCGCCGACGCTGGCCGTGACGGCGATGGCGGCCGAACGCGGTGCCGACGCCGTCCGGGTCCACGACGTGGCCGAAAATGACGCGGTCGTCAGAACCGTCGCGGCGGCCCGCGACCGCTGAGACAACGATTTCCGTCCGGCCCCCGAAGGTGTGGTATGGACTCGCTTGCACTGCTCCAAATCGGCGGTCTCACCGAGGCGTTCTCACAGGTCGTCGTCGGTGCCGGTGCGGTCGTCCTGTTGCTCATGCTCGTCGCGCTCGGGGCCTTCGCATACAAGAGCCTGCGGGGCGGCGTCGATTGGCCCGACGAACGCGAGGACGAGGAGGACGCCGACGGCGTCAGGCGCGGCGGCAACGACGACGAGTGGGAGTTCTACTGAATTAGCCGCCGGTGACGGCCGCGACGGCGTCGGCGGCGTCGGCCTCAGCAGCCTCCAGACGGTTCCGTGCGTCGCGGACGAACGCTTCGTCGTCGAAGAAATCGAGGTTAACGCGGACGATGGTCGCCGCCGCCGAGACGGCGGCCCGTGCCAGCGACGCCCCGACGACCGCGTCGATTCGGGCGTTCGGCGTCCCTTCCTCGGCGACGACGACCGCGCCCTCGGCCACGCGACCGGCCGCCTCGGCGATTCGGAGCGGTACCTCCGTTGCCGTCCGAAGCGCCGATTGCGCGTTGTCGGCGTCGCTCGACGCTTCGAAGGCCGTCCGCACCTCGTCGACCGCCGCCCCGTCCTCGTCGACGAGTGCGAGCAAGCGTTGGCGCTCCTCGGCCAACGCCTCGTGAGCGGCGGCGAGTCGCGTTGTCGGGTCGCTCGTGTGGATACAGACCATCTCGCAGAGCGCCGCGGCCAGCGCCCCGGTGAGGGCCGTCGCGGCCCCGGCGCTGGGTGCGACCCGCGACGACGCCACTTCCGAGAGGAACCGCTCGACGGACTGCTCGGCGTAGGTCACGCTCGGTCACTCTCGCTCGCTCGTCGGCGCTCGGCGTCGTTGGGCAGGCCGCGACCTGTGGTCGGGCGGTCTGGTTCCGCGTCTCTCATGCGTGTCTCTCCCGGGGGCACGGTGTTAAACGGTTCCCTCAGACCACCGTCGCTACGACCCGGACTGCTCGACGAACCGCGTCTCCCGGAAGTAAATGACGAGGCTCGCACACAGAAAGCAGAAGCCAGCGGCCCGTAACTCACCCACCGTCATGGCGACCAGCGCCGTCCCGATGAGCGCAGTGGCGAGGACGGCTAGCGCAGTCGGAATCAGTTCGGCCATCGGTCGTCCGTGCGATTGTAGCCCACACCAAAGAATCTGTGCATCGCAGCGGCTCAGCCGTTGTACGAGTGGTCGAACTCCCAGTGGTACCGACACCGCTCGCAGGTGGCCCACTGCGGAACGTCGAACTGGTCCGGATGCCGTCGGCCTTGGACCATCCGCGTCCGGCAGACCGGACAGGTCATGTACAGTAGTTCGAGGTCACCGAACTCCTCGGAGTCGTACTCGGCGACACAGCGCGGGCAGTCGATGTCGTCGCGAGCGTTGTGCTGGAAGATTTCGCTGTCGCACCGCCGGCATTTCACCGTCGCTGGCGGCCGCTTCGCCCACCCAGTGTCCCCCTCGTAGGTGGTCGTGGCCGTGTCCATGCTCGACAACCGGAACTTGTTGGGTCCCTCGCCTCGCCTGAGCGGCGCTAAAACCTTCTCGCCCGCCCACTTGAGCTTCCCGATGAAGAATCCGAATCGCCCGGTCACGACCCGAGATACGGGCCGAACCCGGATAAAATACTCGCGCGTCTGTTCGCCAGGCGCACGCGCTCGGCGATAGCTTTTCCGGGGGGCCTGCGCAACACCGTGGCATGGCATCTCTCAGCAGACTGGTCGCCGCGTTGTCCGTCGTCGCCGTCCTTCCGAGCGTGGCCGCGGCACAATCGCTCGACCCCTCGGTAGTCGGGGACGCCTCCGGCCCAGTCCGAGCAGTTGCGTCGTTCGCGCTCGTCCTCGCGTCCGGCGGGGTGGTCCTCCTTCGGTCGGAGGACCGCGTCCACCGGGCCCTCGACGCGCTACTGGCCCGTCCGTCCCGAGCCGTTCCGTACGGCCTGCTGGCCTACGTTCTCGTCCTCGCCGTGGGTCTCTACGGCCTCAGTCAACTGATCAGGGTCGGCGTCGTGTCGACGGTGCTGGGCCGCGCCGCCGCCATCCTGTTGGTCGTCGCCGTCGTGTTCGTGACGGGATTCGGCTTCCTCGTCGTCGGGACGTTGCTCACCGACCTACAGGGTCGCCGTCGACCGCGATATGGTCTCCTGATAGGGGCCGCTCTGAGTGCCGCGTGCTGGGCGGTCCTGCCGCTGCTCGGCGGTGTGGTCGTCTCGGCCGTCGTCGCGTCGTTCGGTATCGGCGGGGCCACGCGGCGCTGGTTCCACGCCGAGCGGACGGTGGAACGCGAGCGCGCGAACTGACCGCTCGTCGGGCGCTGTCGCTAACGCGTCGGCGAGCGGAGAAAAGAGAGGCGTTCAGTCGCTGCTGCTCGCGGACTCGTCTCTGTCTGTGACGTCGGTCACCATCTCGTCACCGCTGGTGACCACGTCCACGTCGCCGCGCTCGGAGAGGTCCTGGATGGTCTCCGCGAACTCTTCGGATTCGAGAATCTGGTACTCGTTGCTGAGCCCCAGATAGACGGTGTAACACATCAACGTCAGGATGACCGCGAACGGCAATCCAGTGGTGATGGCCGCCGTCTGCAGGGCCGTCAGGCCACCGCCGAAGAGCAGGATGGACGCGACCAGTCCCTCGGTGAGCGCCCAGAAGATGCGCTGGGTCTTCGGCACGTCGTGCTTGCCGCCCGAGGTCAGGTGATCGACGACCAGCGACCCCGAGTCAGAGGACGTGACGAAGAACGTGACGACCAGCAGCGTCGCCAGCAGGCCCGACACGACGCCGAGCGGGTACTGGTTCAGCGTGATGAACATCCCGAGCGTCTCGAAGGCTCCGTAGCCCAATTCCGTGTACTGCTGCTGGACCGCACCGCCGCCGAGCGCGCTGTTCAGCGCGCTGCCGCCGAAGGTGGCCAGCCAGATGGTCGAGAACAGCGACGGGAGGAACAGCACACCGAGGACGAACTCTCGGATGGAGCGCCCCTTCGAGATGCGCGCGATGAACATCCCGACGAACGGCGACCACGCGATCCACCAACCCCAGTAGAACACCGTCCACGCCGTCGGCGTTCCGTTGCCCGCAGGCGCGAGCGTCCCGGTGAAGAACCCGAGACCGAGGATGTTCTGGAAGTACGCGCCGAGTCCTTCGACCCACGCGCTGAGGATGAACACGGTCGGGCCCACCAGCAGGAGGAACCCGAGCAGCGCGAACATCAGGTAGAGGTTGATGGTGCTCAGTCGCTTGACCCCGTTATCGAGCCCGGCGGCGACCGACGCGGTCGCGATGAGGGTAATGCCCGCGATGAGTAACACCTGCGGAATCGTCCCCGTGGGGATGTTGGCGACGCCCAGCATATTGCTACCGAGCACGTAGCTGAGGCCGCTGTTGACCTGTGCGACGCCCAGTCCGAGCGACGTCGACAGACCGAACAGCGTCGCGAACACCGTTACGAGGTCGATGACGTGTCCCGGCCAACCGTAGATACGGTCACCCAGCAGCGGCCAGAAGATGGACCGGAACGTCAGCGGAAGCCCGCGGTTGAACGAGAAGAACGCCAACCCGAGGCCGACGAGACCGTAGACGGCCCACGGATGGAAACCCCAGTGGAAGAACGTCTGGGCCATCGCGGCCGCGGCCGCGCCGCCCGTCGTTGCTTCAGCGCCGAAGAACGCCGGGGGACTGTTGAAGTAGTAAATCGGTTCGGTGACGCTGAAGAACATGAGCCCGATACCCATGCCAGCGCTGAACAGCATTGCCATCCACGCGAAGTCACTGAACTCTTTCTCCGCCTCGACGCCACCGATTTTTATCTTCCCGTACTTGCTGAACGCGAAGAACAGCAGTACGACGATGAAGACGTTCACCGCCAGCAGGTAGAACCAACCGAACGTGCTGCCGATGGTGTTGAAAAGCCACGTGTAGGCTTGCGAAGCGGTATCACCGAGCAAGAGGGTGGCCGCGATGAACAGTCCGATGACCACCAATGCCACCGGGAACACGACGGGGTGGACGTCGAACCCGTACCCCTGCCAGTTCGTGTCGCCTGGCTCTCTGTCGGATTCCGGATGGAACAACTCCACTTGCAGTCCGTCGGACATCTCGCCGGTACTCTCTTCAGTGTCTGACATACGGTGCCCCCATCATTTGGTAACGCTCTGTGTGTTCACGTCCGTTCATGGTCGTTGACGGCAATGCCATCGATTCGACCGACCCGTCTCGCGGGCCGTGGCGAACCGGTGTCGTTCGATAGCCTGTGCCTTTCAGTGACGAGGTTCCCCGTCAGTCTGTGTGGTCGGTACTTCGCCTCACTGGCGTGTTACACAACCTCAACCATAGCCTACGGGTCGACTATATTAAAGTTTACTCGGAATTCCGGCTGTAACCCCGAAAACTGACCGTCTCTCTCTGCAGCGCTGGTATAGTCAAATTTCAGAAGGGTCGTGTTTCGGGGCTGGCCCGCGCTCGTCGTCACTCGCCGTTGAGGTCCATGCGCTGGGAGATGACCGGCACCGGTGACGAGCGAACGACGCGGTCCGTGGTGCCGCCCAGCAGGTTCCCCAGTTTGCCGCGGTAGGCCGACCCCATCACGATGACGTCCATGTCCTCGTCCGTCGCGAAGTCGACGATTTCGTCGCTCGGCGACCCGGTTCGAATGTGCTGTTCGAACGCGACGCCCTTGCGCTCCGCGATTTCACCGAGGTTCGCTAACTCGCGCTCGCCGTACTCCCGGTACTCCTTGCGCACCGATTCCTCGTCGTCCCGCAGCGACATCGCCCGAGGGACACCGGGAAGGTCCATGATGTAGAGTCCGTGGACCGTCGACCCCAATTCCGCGGCGAGTTCGATTCCGTGCTTCGCTCCTTTCTTTGCTTCCTTGCTCCCGTCGTACGGAAGTAGCATGTGCTCGTACATGGCGAGACACGCTGAATTCAACGACTGTCGGCAAATAATTTTCCCACAGAACGAGTGTAGAACGCGAATCCGGCGCCGACGGGGTCAGTAGACCGTCCGGGCGATGTCGTCGACGGGGTAGTCGGCGGCCCGGATGGCGTCGACGATAGCCTGTGCGTGTTCGGCCCCGCTGGTCTCGACGTTGAACACGAGGTAGGCCTCCCCGATTTCGAGGTCGTCGACCGAACGCTCGTGGCGAACGTCGTGGATGTTCGCCCCCTGGTCGGCGATGACGCCGGAGATGTCCTCCATCACGCCGGGGTGGTCGTCGATGCGCACCCGTAACTGCAGGAGTTGCTGACGCTCGGTCATCGCGTGGATGAGTACTTCTCGGAGTTGTGTCATGTCGAGGTTGCCGCCGCAGAGCAGCGGCATCACTACCTCGTCGGTCACGTCGAGGTCGTCACTGAGGATGGCGGCCACGGACGCCGCGCCCGCCCCCTCGACGACCTGCTTCGCTCGCTCCATCAAGAGGAGGATGGCCCGCGCTATCTCGGTGTCCGTGACGGTCACCACTTCGTCGACGTTCGCCTCCATGATGCGCAGCGTCGTCTCGGAGATGCCGCCGGTGGCGATGCCGTCGGCGATGGTGTTGACCTCGTCCAGTGTCACCGGCATCCCCTTATCGAGGCTCTCGTGGACGGTTTCCGCGCCCGTAGCCTGTACGCCGACGATGCGAGTCTCCGGCGAGAGGTGCTTGATAGCGGTCGAGACGCCGCTCATCAGGCCGCCGCCGCCGATGGGGACGACGACGGTGTCCACGTCGGGGTTGTCGTGGTACATCTCCGTGCCGAGGGTCCCCTGTCCGGCGATGATGTCGAGGTCGTCGTACGCGTGAACGAACTCGGCGTCCGTGCCCTCGACCGCCTTCTTCGCGCGGGCCATCGTCTCCTGAAAGTCCTTGCCGACGAGTTCGACGGTCGCGCCGTAGCCACGGGTGGCCTCGACCTTCGCTTGGGGCGCGTTCTCCGGCATGAAGATGGTCGACTCCGCGCCGCATTTCGAGGCCGCCAGCGCGACGCCCTGCGCGTGGTTCCCGGCGCTCGCGGCGACGAACGCCTCGACGCCGCGGTCCACGTCCTGCCGTATCTTGTTGTACGCCCCTCTGGTCTTGAACGACCCCGTCCACTGGAGGTGTTCCATCTTGAGGTACACCTCGCCACCGACGAACTCGTCGAGCGACGAACTCCGCTCGACGGGTGTCTGCTTGACGACTGTCTCGTCGTCCAATCGTTCGCGGGCGCGTTCGATGTCGGCGTACGTGACGGGGAGGTCGTCCGATTCGGTCGTTGTCATTGGTCTGGTGAAGTCGCCGCGATAGTCAGCCGCGCGGACGGCTCATCTGATGATCTTGTCTCGGCCGGGGTCGAACAGCGGTTCGTCGCGAATCGTCGCGTCGTACGTCTCGCCCTCGCATTGGACCTGCACCGACGTTCCGGCCTCGGCGTACTCGCTGGGGACGTACGTGTAGGCGATGGACTCGCCGATGGAGTAGCCGAAGTCACCGGCCTGCACGTAGCCGATGGCCTCCCCGTCCTTGAGGACCGGACGGCCGCTCAGCATGATGTCCGTCGAGTCATCGAGCGTCAGCGGCGTGATGCGGTTGTCGATGCCGTCGGCCTTCGCCGATTCGAGCGCGTCCTTCCCGATGAAGTCGGTGTCCATGTCGACGGCGAAGGGAAGCCCCGCTTCGAGGGGGTTCGAGTCCGTGTCGATGTCGGTCCCCCAGAGCCGATAGCCCTTCTCTAAGCGCATCGAACTCAGCGCGCCGCCGCCCATCGGCCGCACGTCGAGGTCCTGCCCTTCTTCCCAGAGGGTCTCCCAGAGCTTCTGTCCGTACTCGACGGGCGTCCATAGCTCCCAGCCGAGTTCGCCGACGTAGGAGACGCGCAGCGCGATGACGGGCACTTCGCCGACGTACATCTGCTTGGCCCGGAAGTACGGGAAGCCATCGTTGGTCACGTCGGCGTCCGTACACCGCTGGAGCAGGAGTCGGGACTTCGGTCCCCAGAGGCCGATGGTCGACTTCGCGCCCTCCTCGACGGTCACCGAGACGGTTTCGGGGGCGTGGTCCTTCAGCCAGTTCCCGTGAATCTGTGGGGAGTTGCCCCCGCCGGTAGTGACCATGTACTCGTCGTCGTCCAGTCGGACCACGGTCACGTCTGCGAGGATGCCGCCGCCCTCGTTCAACAGCAGCGAGTAGCGCACCTGTCCCACGTCTATCTCCACGTCGTTGCTACACACCCGCTGGAGGAAGGATTCGGCGTCGCTCCCCTCGACCATGATAGAGGCGAAGGAGGTCATGTCGAACATCGACACGTGCTCGCGAGTGTGGAGGTGTTCGGCGGCCTCGATGGGCGAGCGGTTGATGCCCTGCCAGCCGTCCTGCTCGGGAATCTGGTCCTCGTACCGCTCGACGAGGTCCGCGTTGGACTCGTAGTACTGCGGGGACTCCCACCCGCCGCTCTGGTAGAACTCCGCGCCGAGTTCCTTCTGCTGGTGGTAGAACGGACTCGTGCGGAGGCCGCGGTGGTCGTCGGGTTGCCAGCGCGGTTCGACGATGCTGTACACTTGCTCGTAGCGTTTCGCGCCGCGGTCGACGAAGTAGTCTTTCTCGCCGGTGTGTGGCTCGAACCGTTGGACGTGGATACCGCCGGTGTCGACCGGCCCCGACGGAAGCCGCGGGACGCCGTTCTCCATCCACTCGGCGAGGATGCGACCGTAGCCGCCCGAGTGGGTCCACCAAATCGCCAGTCCGCTCCAGAGACCGTCGACGGCCGCCGTCGGCCCGACGGCGGGCATCCCGTCGGGCGTGAACACGAAGATGCCGTTCTCAGTGACGGCGTACTCGGCGTCCTCGGTGGCCGGGAGCAGTTCGTCGAAGGCCTGCTTGGCCGATTTGTCGCGGTTGCGGTGGGTCGGCGTCGTCCAGTGTTCCTCGGTGAACCCCCGGACGGAGGCCTGTCGCTCCTCGCTGTTCTCGCCCATGTCTTCGGGGTCGACAGACAGCGTCTCGTGGTTGTACGACCCCATGCCGAGGGCGTCGCCGTGGTTGCGGAAGTACAGGGAGTTGTCCTGGTCGCGGCCGACGGGGATGGTCGGTCCCTCACTCATGTACTCGGCGATGTCGCGGTCGCCGGGCACGTCCAGTCCGGTGGTGTTGTCGCCGACGGAAGTCTCCTCGTCGGCCAGTTCGTCCATCGGTTCAGTGACGACGTACTGGTGTTCGACCGGCGCGATAGGGAGGTCTAACCCCGCGAGTTGGCCCGTCTGGTAGCCCCAGTTGTTCGTCGCCATCACGCAGCGGTCGCACTCGATGCGACCGCGGTTGGTGACGACGGCCTGAATCTCGCCGCCCTCGACCTCGATATCCGAGACCTGTGTGTTGCCGTAGAAATCCGCCGACGATTCGGACATGTACCACTGGAGCGCCCCGATGCCGTCGACGCGGCCGTCGGTCGGCGAGTAGTAGCCGCCGAGAATCTCGTCCTCGTCGACCATCGGGAGGTGGTCGGTCACCTCCTCCGGCGAGAGCAACTGCGGCTCCGGCAGGCCGTAGGAGGTGGCCCACTCGACCCGACGACGGAGGAAGTCCATCCGCTCCTCGCTCCGGGCGACTTCGATGCCACCCACCTCGTCGTAGACGCCAGCGTCCGAAAGCAGGCGACTCGTGTAGTAGGCCGTCTTCGCCTGTATCTTCGACGGCGAGGTCTGGAACATGATGCCCGGCGCGTGGACCGACGACCCGCCTGTGACCGGGAGCGGTCCCTGGTCGATGACGGTCACATCCTCGGCTCCGAGTTCCGTCAGGTGGTAGGCGACGCTGCACCCGACGGCTCCGGCCCCGATGACGACCGTCTCCGCCCGTGCTGGTGGCTCACTCGTGCTCATATCTCTCGTTTCGGAGTGCTTCTGTCACAATCTTAAATACATCGGTGGGGTGAACGACCGTCGGTCGGAACGGCCACCTCAGCCCTTCTAAAGCAGTATTAGGGAGTGAGTCGCGTGTGAACCGCTCGGCGCGATGGCGGCCGCGCACGAACCTCAGAGTGACAGGAACGCTATACGACAGGGCGGCGGCTCAGCGAAGCGGTTCCTCGCGGACAGTCGCCGCGTACCGCTCGCCCTCGAACAGCACTTCCACGTCGGTTCCCGGTTCGGCGTACTCCGGCGGGAGGTAGGTGTAGGCGACGCAGGCCCCGACCGAGTAGCCGTACTCCGCGCTGTGGACGTACCCCAGCGTCTCGTCTTCGCCCGGCGCGAACACCGGTCGGTCGTCGAGGATGGTGACATCCGGGTCGTCGAGCGTCAGGCAAGCGACCTCGTGGCGGATGTTGTCGCCGTTGGCCGCCGCCGCGACGGCCTCCTTGCCGATGAACTCCGTGTCGAGGTCGACGGCCCACCCCAGTCCGGCCTCGTAGGGGTTGTGCTCGGTGTGGAGGTCCACGCCCCACAGGCGGAACCCCTTCTCGATTCGCAGCGAGTCCAGCGCGCCGTTGCCGTACGGCCGGATGTCGTACTCCGCACCGGCTTCCATGACGTGTTCCCAGAGGCGTTCGCCGTATTCGGAGGGGGTGTACAGCTCCCAGCCGAGTTCGCCCGCGTAGGACACCCGCAGGGCCGTCACCGGGATGTTCTTCACGAAGAACTGCTGGCTCGTGAAGAACGGGAAGGCGTCGTCCGAGAGGTCAACGTCGGTCACTTTCGAGAGGACGTTCCGGGCGTCTGGACCGGTACACACCATCGCCGCGAGGCTGGAGGTCACGTCGTTGACGACGACGCCCTCGGGGGACTGGTGGCGGACCCACGCGACGTGGTTGTTCCCCACCTCCCGACCGGTCGTCAGCAGGAGGTACCGGTCCTCGCTAGTTCGCGTGACGGTGATGTCCGCGCGGACCCCGCCGCCCTCGTTGCACATCAGGGTGTAGCGCACGTCGCCCACGTCGAGGTCCATGTCGTTGGTACAGAGCCGTTGGACGAACTGGTCAGCCTCAGCACCCACGACCTCCATCTTGTTGAACGGGGTCATGTCGTGAAGGCCGACCTTGTTGCGGACGTGGAGCGCCTCCGCGCCTTCGAGGGGCGACCAGTAGACGCCCTCCCAGCCGTCGCGGTCGGGAATCTGGTCTTCGTACGCCGCCAAGAGGTCGGCGTTGGACTCGAACCACTGTGGGGCCTCCCAGCCAGCCTCCGCCCACATCTCGGCGTCGTACTCTTTGTGGGTGTGGTACATCGGCGTCCGCCGGATGTCCCGTTGTTTGTCTTCCCACACCCACTTGGGGTGCATGATGTTGTAGACGATGCGGTACTCCTCGGCACCGATGTCCCGCGCGAAGTCCCACGACCCCTCGTGTTCGTCGAAGCGGTTGACGTTGCAGTGAGACACGTCCATGGGACCGTCGTCCAGTTTGGGGATGCCGTTCTCCATCCACTCGGCCATGGCCTTCATCGCGCCGCCAGCGTGCGTGACCCAGATAGCCGCCGCCGTCCAGAGCCCCTCCAGGTCACGGACGGGACCCATGACCGGAAGGCCGTTGGGCGACTCGGCGAACATCCCGTTGTACTTGTGTTCGAGTTCCGCACCTTCTGTCGCCGGGACCAGTTCGTTACTGGCCTGCCGCGGGGCCTTGTGCGGACGGTCCGGGTGGGTCGCGTTGTCCATGTGGAAGTCCGTGAACTCGTGGACGGAGCCCTGCTCGCCGTCGGGGTCGTTCCCCCCGAGTTCCTGCGGGTCGGGGACGATTGGCTCGTGATTGTACGAGCCGATGCCGTAGGCGTCCCCGTGGGTCCGGTAGTACATCGCATTGTCTTGGTCCCGAAGAATCGGGCGGTCCGGCCCGACGAGCAGCCGTTTGGCCTTCTCTCCGGAGACGTTCTCGTAGTTCTCGAACAGCGGGTGGTCGGTGATGTCCACGGCGCTGTCGGCCATCTCCGAGAGCGACTCGGTCATCGTGTACTGGTGCTCGACTGGCGTCACCGGGAGGTGGACGCCGAGTTTCTCGCCGAGTTGTCGCGCCCAGATGTTCGTCGCCACCACGACCTCCTCGCACTCGATGGTGCCGTTCTCGGTGACGACTGCCTGCACGGAATCGCCCTCGGTCTCGATGTCCTCCGTGCGCGTATGCGGGACGAACTCCGCGCCCCGTTCCATCGCTTCGCGGGCCAGCGCGTCGCAGGCGACGACCCCCGAAACCTGCCCGTCGGTCGGCGAGTAGTAGCCACCGAGAATCTGGCTCTCGTCGACCAACGGGAGGTGGTCGGTCACCTCCTCGGGCGAAAGTATCTGCGGGTCCTCGATACCCCACGCCTTGGCGTGTTCGACCCGCCGCTGGAGGAACGCCATCCGCTCTTCGCTCCGGGCGACTTCGATGCCGCCCACCTCGTTGTACGCTTGCTGACCGTCTGCCCCCTCCAGTTCCGAGTAGAGCTTTCGACTGTAGTCCGCGAACTGGCTGAGTTCCTTCGGTTCGGCCGTCTGGAACATGATGCCCGGCGCGTGGGTCGAGGACCCGCCCGTTGTCGGCATCGGCCCTTGGTCGACGACCACCACGTCCTCGCGCCCGAGTTGGGTCAACTGGTACGCGAGGTTGCAGCCGACGATCCCTGCGCCGACGATGACTGTATCGGCCTGAGTCGGCACGCTATCGGTTGTCTCCATGAGTATGAAACGAACTGGCTGTGGCGGCCGCATATAGTTATCCCCTGTGCCGACGTGACTCCACAACACATCTACCAAATGTCACGTAGAGGGATGAATAACAACGGTAGCGTTGTGAGAGAGTCCGATATTCGCCCGATTTATGGCGATTGTGACAGTTTCGGTAGTGTCTCGTGACTTGTTGGTAAGAAGTCATATGCGCCTGTCACGCAACTTCCCGACCGCATGGTTCAGTCAATCCAACTCGAAACAGCAACGGAACTCATCGCCGCCGCCGAGTCCAGAGCCGAAGAGATAGAGAACCCGATGGTCATCGCCATCGCCAACAGCGAGGGGAACCTCGTCGCTCAGCACCGCATGGACGGGGCGTGGCTGGCGTCGGTCAGCATCTCGCGTAACAAGGCCTACACGGCCGCCGCGCTAGAGATGCCGACGCACGAACTCGCCGAACCGTCCGAACCCGGCAACTCCCTGTACGGTCTCCAGTCCACAGACGAGGGCCGTCTCGTCATCTTCGGCGGGGGCTATCCCCTCGAACGCGACGGGGAAATCGTCGGCACCATCGGCGTCTCGGGCGGCGCGGTCGAACAGGACCGCGACGTGGCCGAGGCGGGCGTCGACCGCTGGGAGGAACTGACCAAGTAGCTACGTCGCTCGGGGGCCGGGGTCACGCTCGGCGACGGCGTCCAGTAAATCGACCAGTGCGGCGGCCGCGTCGTCGAGCAGTTCCGCGCCCAGTTCGGCGCTCCCCTCGCGTGGGTCGCCGACGACGCCGTTCTCGGTGAACTCGTGGGAGTCGAACGCGAGGTTCACTCGCCCCTGCCAGTCGCCCCAGCGGTCGCTCCCGCCCGCGGCGGCCTCCTCCAGTCGGTCCTCGCGAACCGTCTCGGGGTTGGCGTGCTGGAGGAGTGCGGTCTCTAGCGGGCCGCCGTGGCCCATGTTCACCTCGGCGTCGACCTCGTCGAACCACGTGAAGGGGACCGCGTAGGCGTCGTCGTGGCGGACGATGCGGCCGCAGACCTCGCCGAGTGCGGAGACGTTGCCGCCGTGGCCGTTCACGAGGACGACCCGGTCCCAACCGTGGGCCGCGAGGCTCCCGACGATGTCGCGCACGTATGCTCGAAACGTCGACTCGGACGTCCACAGCGTCCCGGTGAACGCTCTGTGTTCCTCCGCGACCGCCACCGGGACTGCCGGGGCAACGACGACGGGGGCCTCGTAGCGCTCGGCGGCCGCGTCGGCGACGGCTTCGGCGTTGAGCGTATCGGTACCGAGCGGCGCATGCGGGCCGTGTTGCTCCGTGCTTCCGACCGGGAGCAGAGCGAGGTCGGTGTCGACCTCGTCCATCTCCGTCCACGTCGACCGTGTGAGGTGCATGTCCGGTGGGTCGCCGTGGACCCCGATAAAGCTCCCTCCCGAGTTTTTTCAAGGGCGCGCGCGGGGAGGGCGTATGGAGTACGAACCGGTCACACACGCGACGACCGACCGCACGCTCGGCCGCCTGCCCTCGGGTGCCGAAGTGACGGTCACGGTTCACCGGTACACCGGCGGCCCGGGGCCGACCGTGTACGTGCAGGCCGCCCAGCACGGTATCGAACTGAACGGCCCGGCCGCGCTCCGACGCCTCCACGGTCGGCTTACCGAGGCCGTCCTCGCCGGAACCGTGGTCGTCGTTCCGGTGGTGAACCCGCTGGCTTTCGACCACCGCTCGTACATGACCCCGTCAGAGTACGACGTTCTGAACCCGAACTTCAACCGGGTTTGGCCGGGCGACGACGACGGGAGTCTCCAGGAGCGACTGGCCGCTCGACTCTGGGACATCGTCAGCGAGGCCGACGCGGCCGTCGACCTTCACACGGGGACGGCGGACATGCTCGAGCACGTCCGGGTCTGCAGGGACCACCCCGAAGCCCGACGCCTCGGCGAGGCGTTCGGCACGGCGTACCTCCTGACCGACGAACTCGAAACGACCGGCGAGGACTCGTTCAGCGGGACGTTCCGGGCCGCGGCGGCGCACGAAGGCATCCCGGCGGTCACGGCGGAACTCGCCAACAGCCGTCGGGTCGCGCACGCGGCAGTCGAGACGGGTACCGACGGGGTCCAAAACGTGCTCCGGACGGTCGGCGTCCTCCCCGACGAACCCACGGATTCACCGGACCAGACACTGCTTCACGACGAACCGGACGCGACTCGGGCGTCGGCGTCGGGGCTGTTCGAGCCACGGCCCGAGGTGCGCGTCGGCGACCACGTCGAGGCCGGTGCGGAGTTGGGCGACATCTACTGCCCGGCGTCTTTCGAGCGGCTCCAGACCGTCACCGCAGAGTGCGGCGGCGTCGTCTACTCGCTCCCCCGCGGGGCGGCCGTTGTCGCGGGCGAACGCCTCGCGAGCGTCGCCCGTCCGGTCTGAGTGTGTTTGTCCTGTATCCTCTCCGCTTTTGAATGGGTTGAGTATTCCGCATGTAAGTCTATGACACACAATGTGTCATAGATAAACAACCTCATGGGCCTCCAAGAATCGTTCGATGTCCTCACTCGCGTGGTCGAGCAGTTCGAATCCCGTGGCCGGTCAGTCCGAAACGTGGAGGTCACGACAGACACAGAACACGCCGGTGCGCTCGCCGTCGAGTTGACCGTCCCGGTGTCCCTCTGTGCGGCATCAAGCGGGACGCTCGATACGTCGCTCACACCGGAGCAGGCGTCGCTGACGGGGAACGGCGGCCTCTCTATCACGTTTTCCGTGTCGGACTTCCTCCCGGAACCAACCGACCCCGACACGGTGGTCGCAACCGACGAGCGGGCGGTCCACGTCGACGACGGCGAACTCATCATGACAGTCGGATTTCGTATCGAGTCCGTCGACGGGAGCGGGTCGGACGGCCCGACAGACGAGACGGCCACCCGGAGCGCGGACGGCGATGTGACCGCCGAGGAGGCACAGACGGAGACGACTGCGACCACCGAGAATGCGGACGGCGACGACCCGCTGGGTGCCCGACTCGCGGCGGCCCGCTCCGCGGACGTGCCCGCCTACGACGACACCGACTACCTCCGCGTCCTCTACGAGTCCTGCGAGACGTTCACCGAGATGAGCGACCGCATCGAGATGGACGTCGCGGCCGAGACAGTGCGACGGTACATGATCGAAGCGGACATCCACGACCCGACCACTTACGACACGACCGAGCACGCGTCCGACGACGAGGAGACGGAGTCGCCAGCCGTCGAAGACGCCGACACCGCGACGTCGGCGGTCGCGGTCGAACCCGTTCCGGACGAGCAGTTCGTCACCGACGGCATCGGTCTCCCGGAGGGCGTCACCGTCGAGGACATCGTCGACGCCGTGGTCAATTCGACGGCCGTCTACGAGGTCCAGCGAACCCTCGACGTCGACCACGACCGGACCCGGGACCTCCTCAGACAACTCAACGTCTTGGACCTCGTGGTCCACCGCATCGACGGTCCGGAGCGACCCGCCTCGAAGAACGAAGTGGTAAAACGCATCCGGCAGTGCGCTGTCAGCAAGCCTGCCTCACCCGGTACATAAACGGGTTGGTAACAGCACCCACAAGCAAAAGTGACTCCACCGCTACTTTCAGACAAGAAATGGCTCTGAAATCCCGCGTCTCCGGAACGCAGGAAGGTGTCGAGACGCTCCTCGCGAACGCGCGATTCGAACTGATGCCGTTCGAGAGTTTCGACGAGGAGATACAACACCTCCCATCGGGGGCCACTATCGCCATCACCACCTCGCCGCAGTTGGGCATCGACCGGACCATCGAGAAGACGGAACTGGCCGTCGAAAAGGGGTTCGAGGTTGTCCCGCACATCGCCGCCCGCTACGTCGAGGACCGTGACCACCTCGCGGACATCGCCCAGCGCCTCGTCGACGCTGGCGTCACGGATATCTTCGTCCCCGGCGGCGACCGGGAGGAACCCGCGGGCGACTTCGAGTCCGCCTACGACCTGCTATCGACGCTCGACGGGATGGACTACGAGTTCGACGAGGTCGGCATCACGGGCTATCCCGAGGGCCACGATTTCCTCGACGACGAGACGCTCGCCGAGGCCATGCAGAAGAAAGAACCGTACGCCACCTACATCGTCACACAGCTCTGTTACGACCCCGACACCGTACTGGCGTGGATAGAGGACATCCGTGACCGCGGCGTCGAACTCCCCGTCGAAATCGGCATCCCCGGCGTGATGAAGTACCAACGGCTGATGCAGATTTCCCAGAAGGTCGGTGTCGGCGACTCCATCAAGTTCCTCAAGAAGACGACCGGCATCCTCGGGTTCGTCAAGCAACTGGTCGGCTCGCGGGGGACGTACGAACCCGACGCCCTCGTCGACGGCCTGGGCCCGTACGTCGACGACGACGCGTACGGCATCCGCGGCATCCACATCTACACCTTCAACCAGACGCCCGACACCGAGGACTGGCGACACGGTCGGCTCTCGTAGTCCCCGGCGAAACGCAACCCGTTTTTGAACGGTGGGGAACTCGCTACCGCAGTCGACGGCTCCGCGGGTGGAAGTCCGCCGAATGTCTGCTCTACGACCGAGCGTGGCCGTTAGACTTCCAAAACGAGCAAAGTCGCCTCGCAGAGTCGATACCCCCAAGTTGTAGGAGAGGTAATAATACCATTCGGGTTGAAGTTACTGGGGAGATGTACCGAATACTGGTTCCAGTCGATAGAAACGCGGACCGAGCGATGCAGCAGGCGAGATACGTTTCCGCCCTCGACGGAGACAGTGGAGCAGTCGAGGCAACGGTCCTATACGTGTTCCCGCCTGGTAGAGCCAGTCGAGCGGGCGAACTGAGGTTCGACGAGATCGATTCGGCCGTCGACGCGGCCGACTATCTCGAATCGAACGGCGTCGACGTGACCCGGCGTGTCGAGACCGGTGGTGCCGCTCAAGAGATTATCGATACCGTCGAGAAACGGGATAGCCACGAAATCGTCATGGGCGGTCGAAAACGCTCGGGTGTCGCGGCGGTGTTACTAGGGAGCGTCGTGCAGGACGTGTTCCTCTCTGCGGAGCGTCCGGTCACGATTACTGGGTCAGAGATGAGGTTCAGCAACGGACGGCGCAACGTGGTCGTGCCCGTCGACCGTGACCGCGAACGCGCCCGGCGGCAGGCCGAATACGTCGCCGGGTTGCCGCTGGCGACCGAGAACGTTCACGCGACGGTGCTGTACGTGTTCCCACATCAGGACTACACCGGCGCGCCGAAACACGAGTTCGGCGAGATTCGCGCCGCAGTCGACACGGCCGAGTTCCTCGAAGAACGAGGTGTCGCGGTCGAGCGGACGGCTATCGGCGGCGAAGTCGAACGGAAGATACTCGCCGTCGCGAACGACCGAGACGCAGACAGCATCGTCATGGGCGGGCGAAAGCGGAGCGGCGTACAAAAAGTAATCATGGGCAGCACCGCACAGGACATCCTCCTGTCGGCAAATCAACCCGTCACGATTACCGGGTAGGCCCGTCGCCGGAACAGTCCGGAGAACGGGGTGCTGGGCCGACCGCCCGAATCAGTCGTCGGTACTCTCGGCTTCCGCGCGGGCGTTGAGTTTCGCCTGCTCGCGCGCACTCGGGTTGACCGACTCTTTGAACGGCACTTTCGCCACCGTCGCGAACACCGGTTCGCCGGGTTCCTCGGCGTACTCGTCGGGGAGATGGACTTGGAACTCGAGGTTCAGGTCCTCCTCGTAAATCTCGTCGTTGAGCGGCGTGTCCGTGACTTCCTGCAGTTTGTCGGCGGGAACGAAGCCCATGCCGATGTTGGTCTCCAGGTCCGGGTTCCACCACGGCGAGGTGAGGTAGCCACACTCTTCGCCGGTATCGGGGTCGGAGATAATCCAGAAGTCAGGCGCGTAGTCGCGGATGGGTTCGCCAGCCATCTTGAGGCCGATGAGTTTGTGTTCGAACGGGAACTCGCCGTTCTCGATGAGTTCCGCCTGGCGTTCGAGTTCCTCCTTGCCGATGTAGTCGGCCTCCTTGTCGTCGGGCACCTGATATCCGAGGTTGACCTGGAACGGGGAAGTCTCGTGGTCGAGGTCTTGGCCCCAGGACATGATACCGGCCGCGATGCGGCGGTGGTGCCCCGGCGCAATCTGGCGGCCGCCGTGGTCCTTGACGCTCGCCATGACTGGGTCCCAGACGCGCTCGGCGTACTTCGAGGCATCCTTCACGTAGACCTCGAAACCTTCCTCGCCGGAGAAGCCAGTCTGACTGATGAGGACGTCGACGCCGTCGATTTCGGCGTCCATGAGGCCGTAGTAGGGGATGTCTTTGACTTCCTCGCCGACGACGTCGACCATCACGTCGAGGGCCTTCGGGCCCTGGATCTGCATCGGTGCGACGTCGATCTCGTCGATTTCGACGTCGAAGTCGTTGTCGACGTTGACACCCTGGAGCCACTGCATCAGCGTCGAGTCGGAGATGGAGAACCAGAACTCGTCCTCCTCGGGGCGCAGCAGGACCGGGTCGTTGAGTACGCCGCCGTCCTCGTTACAGAGGATGACGTACTTCCCGTCCATCGCGTCCATGGTCGTCACGTCTCGGGTGACGACGTAGTTTGTCAGCGCTTCCGCGTCGGGCCCCTTCACGCGAATCTGGCGCTCCACGGCGACGTCCCAGAGCGTAACGTCGTTGGTCAGCGCGTCGTACTCCTTCATCACACCGCCGTCCTCGTCCTCGATGAGACCGCGGGGGTGATAGAGTCGGTTGTAGACGGTGGCACGCCACGCCCCCTCCTCGTTGAAGGACTTATGGAAGAACGGTGATTTCCGGACGCGAGTCGAGACAAGCATCTCGATGCCGGGGTCGCCAGTCTGACGCAGGTTCCGTGGAACCGTCCGGTCGGACTGGTCGATACTCGGGTGGTTTGGGTGTTCCTCGTTACCGGACATGCTTGTAGAACATATCTGCAATTGCTAATAAAAGATAGCCCGGATAACAACATCCATTTTTATACGCGGTACCGGCTGACCGACGGCCCAATCCACCGCAACGAGATTGGCTACATCGACGAGCGAGCGTAGGTTACGATGTCGAACGACTCGTGCCGGTCACGGTCGACCGCCCGCCAGCGTTCCCAGTCGACAGACGGGAACGTCGTATCGCCCTCGTATGCATCGTCGAGTTCCGTCAGGACGAGTTCGTCGGCGACCGGGAGGAACTGTCGGTACACCGACCCGCCGCCGACCACGTAGGCGGTGTCAGCGTGGTGACGCCGGACCGCATCGCGGGCGGCGGGAACGGACTCCACCGCAGTCACGCCGTCCGGCAGGCACTCCGGACGCGTCGTCAACACGACGTTGTCCCGGTCGGGAAGCGGTCCGCCAACGGCATCGACTATCGTCTCGAACGTCCGTCGACCCATGACCACCGGATGACCGATGGTCGTCTCCCGGAAGTGTGTCAGGTCTTCGGGGAAATGCCACGGAACGCCACCATCCGCACCGATGACACCGTTAGCGGCCACGGCGGCCACGAGCGATATTTTCATCGGCATGAACCTAGGGCTCCCTCCGAGTTAGTTTTTCGACCCGCGCTGGACGCCGCCTGGTCTCCGAACTGTCACCGTTCGGACTCATATATGACAGAACTAAGCGTATATCGGCCGGACTGTGTGAGTGTACCACGCAAATATGAACATAAGTATCCAGATATAACGATTAAATGAGAGTGAAGTGCGCGAAAGTAGCGGCGAATTCGGTCCACTTATCGCTATCCACGGCGTAATAGATGTATGGAACCGACCCTCACGTCACCCGGGCCCGACGCCGCCCACGCCTTCAGCCTCGGGCTGAAAGCTGGCGCGATAGTCGGTCTCGTCACAATCGGGGCACTGTACTGGTTCGGCATCATCGAATTGCTGTTCGCGGGATACGCGCTCCTCTGTCTGTTTCCCGTCTACCTCATCTTCGTCGCCGCCGGGCTGAGCGTCTGGCTGGGGTACGACAAAGACGCGACGGCACTTCGCCCGGTGTATCGACAACAGTAGCCGTTACTCCTCTTCGACGTCGATGATAGTCGCGCCCACGAGATTGCGCATTCCCCGGCGGAGCCGCCCGCTCATCGCCGTCGAGGAGAGGTCCATCTCCGCCGCCACCTCGTCCAACGAAATCTCTCGTGGTTCGCCGAAATACCCCTTCCGGTAGGCCGTCTTCAGCGCCGCCATCTGCTCGTCGGTCAGGCCGTAGGAGGTATCGGTTCCGGCGTCATCGTTGCCGTAAATCTCGATTATCTCGAAGGACATGTCGTTGTCCGTGGCGAACTCCCAAATGGTGTTGAGCGCCGCCCTGTTCGGAAGCAATAGGCGCGCGAGCCACCCGTTGCCCTTCGTCTCCGTGTTGACCAGGAAGCCGTTGACTTCCGTAACGGGGGTACTGATGAGCAACGTCTCCGACGTGTGGGCGATGTAGTAGATACCGGTGTCGTCTGTCCAGTCGACGAGTTCGTACCCCTCGACGGTCGGGTCGTCGTCGAGATGTGATTCGAGTTCCGCCCGGTCGTGATACTCGATGAGGAACGGGAAATTGGTCGCCCCGGGTGCGGTGGTCCCTTCCGTGATGACCCGGATATTGACGTCGCTCAGCGTCCGTAACGTCGGGACCAGAGCGAGGTTTTCGTGCTCGATGTGTATCTTCGCTGTGACAGACATAGCGGACTTCCGTGTTCGTGGCGGAGCACCCCGTCGCTGCCCCGCGATTCCTTACGAACGGTAGATGGTGGCCGTATAATAGTGTTTACCATTTGCTAGGCGTTGTCAAATCTGTGACAGCCGGTCCAGTCGAACACGCACCTCGACCTATCGCCGCTCGTACTTGCTGAGCGTCTGTCCAGTCATGCAGAAGAACTCGGTCGCACCGACGGCGTCACCGGCCGCGACGGCGTCGGCGACGCCGTGGGTGAACACCTGTTCACCGCTCTCGGCGTCCAACTGTCCGATGGTCGCGGCCTCAGTACCTGTCCAGAGGGCCTCTCCATCGCGAACCAACACGTTGACCGCCCCGTCGAGTTGCGTGCGCCACCGTCGTGACCCGTCGGCGGTATCGACGGCGTACACGGCGTTGTCCTCTGCACCGACAAACAGGGTCCCGGGGGCATACTGGTACCGCGACGGGCTATCGAACGGTTCGAACCGCCAGCGCTTCGTCCCGTCGGGGGCGAGGGCGGTGATACCGTCGCGTGTCGGAGCGTACACGCCGTTCTCGTCGGCGAACATTCGCCTTGCGCGATACGGCGTGCGACTGATGTTTTCCCACTGAACGTCGTGCGGGCCGACGCGCCACGTCCGGGTTCCGTCCGATAGCGAGTGGGCTTCGATGCGGTTGTACGTCCGCAGATAGAGGCGGTCGTCGTGGACAGCGACGGCCGACACCGGGTCCCCGTTCGCCGTTTCGATTGACCAGACTTCGGTACCCGTCATATCCAGCGCGTACAGATACGTCGGATCGTACTCCGATTCGCCGACGGCCCCGACCGTCCTGCCGCCGGTCTCTCCAGCACCGACGATGAGGCGGTCGCGTTCCGTCACAGCGAGCGGAACCGTCGTCAGACCCGTCTCTGCTTCGAACGTCCATCGCGTCGACCCGTCCGACTGCGAGAGGGCATAGAGCGTGCCGTCATCGCCGGGCGCATAGACCGTCGACGCGGTCACCGCGGGGAGCGTGAACAGCATTGAGGTGTCAGTCGTCCACGCCACCGTGCCATCGGCCGCCGACACCGCACTGATGCCCTCTAGCCCGCCGACGATGACGGTGTCCCCGTCGGGTGCCACTCGAACGACGTTGGTCCGCCCCGACAGGTCCGTCGCCCACGCTTCCCCGAGTCCGCTGGGCGTGTCCGTGTCCGCGTTCGTCGCCGCGTTCTCGTCGATGGCTGTCGCCGCTGCAGCCTCCGTCGTTCCCGGCGGCGCGTCGGTTCCGCTCGCGGTCGGCGTCGCGTCGCCGGTCCCCGTGCGGAGACAGCCAGCGGAGACGGCACCTGCGAGCAGGCTGGCGAAACCGCGTCGCGTCCAGCGATGGGGTTCGGACCGAGCCTCTGATTCCTTCCCAGTCATGGCAGTGAGAGTGCGTGGATGCGCGCGTCGCTAGTCGTCACGAACGCCGTCTCGCCGACGACAGCCAGTCCGCCGTCGCGGTCTCCGACTTGTGTCCCGTCGAGTGCAAGGTCGCCCACTGTCGCCGCCTCGCCGCTGTCGATGTCGAATCGGTAGAGGGTCGTCCCCGAGAGGAACCAGAACGTCCCGTCGCCGAGGTGCGTGGCGTCGGGGGTCCCCGGACCGACCGTGGTCCGTACACGTGTCTTTCCCGTCTGGCCGTCGATAGCTTCGAATTTCCCACCGCGGCTGACGACGATATCGTCGTCCGTGCTACCGTAGAGCCGTCCGATTCGCGAATCCGTGACCTCCCGACGCACCTCGCCGGACCGTGCGTCGATGACCATGTGGTGTGACCCACCGTTGTACGCGAGACACGTCCCACCAGCGACGGCGACGCTCGGGTTGGCGTTCGCGTCCTCGATATTGCGCTCGACGTACCACAGTTCCTCGCCCGTGGCGGCGTCGAAACCAGCGAAGGCCCACGGTGGTGCCCCGTGATGGCCGGTCGGGTGGAGCCCCACGCACACCGTGTCACCGTCGTGGTCGACCACGACGCGCGGTTCCTCGCTCGTCGCCAGCCACCGACGGTCACCGGTGACCGGGTCGAGGGACCTGAGGCCGCCCTGTATTCCACACTGATACACTGTGTCGGCTGCGGCGGCCTGTTCACGGGTCCCGTTCTCGAATCCGGACTTCCGGTACGTTACCGAACCATCGTTGATAGCGACCCCCAACTGTTCCTCGACTCCCGCCGCGACGGCGACGCCGTCGACGACAGTCAGGCCCTTGTCTAGTTCCGTCTCGCTGTTGGCGGACCACTGCTGTCGGCCGGTCGTCGCGTCGAATCCGTACACGTGCCGGTCGAGACTGGTCGCAACGACGGTCCCGTCAGCGACGACTGGCCCGGCGACGAACGGTGCGTTCGCGCTCGCACGCCACGCCGCCCCAGACGACTGGTTCGCAGTCGAGGTGTTCGTTCGCGCCGCCTCGGTTTCTGTTGTCGTCTCGTCGCTGGCTCCGCCTGACTGCGCCGTCTCCCGTTGCTCGTCGGTGGCAGTCGTCGCCGGTTCGGTGAACTGTAGACAGCCACCCGTGCTGACCGCGGCCGCGAGCGCAGTGAGATAGCGGCGTCGACTCGTCGGCGGAGCGGAGTCGGTGCGTCGCACGAAATTAATCCGCCCGTTTGGCACCTGCCTGAACGGCCGCGTAGACGGTTTCTGGGTCGTTCACGCTTTCTAACCGGAGGGTACCCAACCCTCGGTTCATCGAAATCGTCCCGTAGCCCAGCACCGACTGGATTCGGTTTTGCGTCAGTTCGTGGCTCCGCAGTTTGTCGAATCTGACGCCCTTCGAGTGGGTCCGAAACAGGAGTTCGTACCGTTGTTCGACGTGATCATCGGTGACAACGTACGTCGTTCGGACGAGGACGAGCGTCCGAATCAGGAACCGGACCGTCAGTATCAGCCCGAGGAGCAGGACGACGATCGCCCCCGTATTCGTGATGTCCGGCGATCCGAGTGCTTCTGGGTTGAGTTGGAGGTAGCCGAACACCCCGAGAGTGAGCAAGAGGACGACGCCGAGGCGAATCAGGGTGGGTTTCGTCGTCGGGTTCGTTCTGAGCACCACGGTGTCTTCGGTGGTCGATTTGGCCGTTGCGTCCGGGGTCTGTGGGTCTTGTCGTGACATGTCAAGCGAATCCGAATGTGTACGCGAGGATAGAGCCGGTGACGTAGACGAGCGGCGAGAGCGCGACGGCGACCACAGCGATAGCGGCGTTGCTCCGCGTCGCGCGGTGGTTTATTCGCGCGCCGAGGTACAGCGAGAACAGGTAGTACAAGAGCGTAATCACGAGTATCGCCAGTATCCACTCCCCTTCGGTCGAGAGCGTGTTCACGCCGAGCGACTCAGGTCGACCTGCGGGCAGTTCCAGTCCCGCCCCGACCGCGTCGATAATAGCGTAGACGAACGCGGCCTGCAGGTTCCGAACGAGTTCGCGAGCGCCGCTCACGCCCGCCTGATTCGTGAGGTACCACACTGCCGAAAACGTCGCAACGAGATACGCGCTCGTGGTGTAGACCACCGTGTGCATGCTCTGGACGATACCCTGCGAATCGCGGACGATGAGCACACCGGCGTGAAACGTGACTAGCGTGATGAGCGTCGCAATCGAGATGTACAGGCTGTTCTGAACGAACGCCGACAGCACCCGCCAACTGGCCGTCGGGTCGATACCGTACGCGCTGACGAGGTTCCCGAAGTTGCTCGGCGCGGATTGCGTCGACTGGATACCGATACCAGCCAGCGTCAGCGGAATGGCGTACGCGATTAAGTTGACGAAATACACGGCGAGGAGCGACCCCAACTGGCGAATCACGCCGAGTCGAGAGGCCCCGTACGAGTCCGTCTGAAACTCGACGAATCGGTGTGGGCGGAACACCGCGTCAAACGCACCCCGCAATATCGCGCCGACCCCTCTAACAGCCATACGGTATCCATTCTTATCGTAGGTGTATACCTTATGGTTTCGTTGTAAATTTTGAATGGTCTGTTTTTAGTATCGACAATTACACTGTTCGGATATGACTTCGCGCGCCGGGAAACTACCACTCCTCGTAACGGTGACTGTGTCGCTCTGGACCGCAGGCCTCGTTCTCGCGTTCCTGCTCGATATCGTGCCGCTACTCAATCTCGTCTGGGTCTGCTGGGGTGCTTCGCTGGTCCTGTTACCCATTATCGTCGTCGACGGGCGGCGCACGGGGGCGTTTTCCTGGCCAGTCGTCGTCGGCCTGCTTCTTCCGGGCCTCAACCTGCTGACCGGGACTGCCTACGCCCTCTCACAATTTCGTCGACGACACGGCCGGGCCGGTGACCGGCACGGACTGGTGTTCTTCGTCGGCGTCTTTTCGGCCGTTCTCGCCGTCGTCGTCGCACCGTACCTGTTCGGCATCGTCGCTCTCGCCTCTGGCTATCTGGTTCGCCAGCGCTACAGCGCCCGCGAAGGGGCCCTCTTGCTCACAGCCGCGGGCGTCACCACGTTAGTCGGCTTAGCGGTGAACGTGGTCGTGTTCTCGTTCCTGCGCCCCGGTCCGGTCCTCTAGACCGGCCCTCGCGAATCGTGCCAAGCACGACAACACCTGTCCAACCGTTTTGCGTGGTCCGACCGTCGACCGTCTATAGAGGTCGGTAGCCGCGGTGTTCTCCGCGACGTGGTCAGGCGTCGTGGAGCCGGGGATGACGGTCGTCACAGCCTCGAAATCGAGGATCCACCGGAGGGTGAACTGCGCCATCGTAACGTCGTCGGCAAACGAGTCGCCGGAGGTCGGCAACGGCGTCCAGGCCAGCCTCGAACGGCACTCCAGCGACCGTCTCGCCACCTTCGCCCCCGACGCCAGCGGTCACACCTTCCTCAGCGGCCGTCCGCCGGTAGTCGTCGGGGTCGAAGTCTTCGACCCCGTCGAAGGCGTCGGTGGGCAGCCCCGATGCGAGAGGTACACGGACGATAATCCCGACGTCTTCGGCGACGGCCCGCTCGAAAAAGTGCTCGGCGGGACGCTGACGGAACGGATTGAAGATACTCTGGACCGATTCGATCACGTCGTATTCGATCGCCTTCATTGCCCACTCGACCTTTTCGACACTGAGGCCAGCGTGGGCTATCTCGCCCCATGGAAACGCGGTCTGTCTCGTCTGGGAACAGACGCCAGCTAGCCACGGCAAGGAACCTCGCGCGGCCTGTCCGGTGCCAGTCATCGCGACCATCGTGGATACCACTCCACGAGATCGACGGCCCAGCGCACGTCCGGATCAGCCAGGCATGAATCTTCACCGCCTGCGCGCGCCACCAAGGCCAGTCGCACGCGGGCGGCGTAGGTCAGCACAAACTACGGCGAAGACGGAGGCTCGAATAGACTGCTAGATAACAACCCAAAGCGTCAGAGATGAACGTGGGACGGGACCATCCACGGGTCAGCGCTCCGTTCGAGTTCGAAGCCAACCTTGTTTTCGAGGTGGTTCCCCACATATCGGGAGTTATGTTTAGATATTTAGTTACTTTCCGTTTATTCCCATCTATATTAGACCTGAATGTGGTCAATAGAGAAAGTCTGAATTTATAATTACCTGTATCTGGACAGTATTGGCCTATTTGGCTCTGTAATGAGTGGGTAGGTGCTTCCCTACGGCCGGGACGCGCCCTTCTGAGCTGACGGACCTAGGTCGAGCTCGTCCACGTGCTCGTCGTACTGGCTTTAGTGTATATTAAATCATAGTTCGAATGATCGGACGAGAAGGATGCACTGGTGTCAGAATGAGACAGTGTTATCCGTCGCTTCTCGATGTATTGATAGGGGTCGGTATCACGCTCGGCGACATCAACCCGTTGGTCGAGACCACGACTCAAGAGTACGATCGTATCGATCTCTTCGTGAACTACGCCGACTGCATACCTCTTACCCATATTGTAGAGGCAGGCCGATAGGTGTTCCAGACGACGATTGGTTTGAACCTCAGCGGCCTCATCAAACGGACCACATAACTGGACTTTCCAAATAGCGTTGAACTATAGTAGCTTTTGACCGTAGTCAGAACGGGCCATGAACGTTACCAACATGCCATCCGCAGCGAGGAAAGAATCTGATCATCCAGTGCAGGTTGGGTCACCTTCCGACCGGGAGAGCGAACCAAGTTCCACGCCCACGCCGAGATCCAAATCCTCTACGTCACCGAGGGCACCGGTATAGTCGGCAATCGCGATGAAGAGTTCGAGGTATCGGCGGGCAATCTGGTGGTCTTCGAACCAGGCGAAGAGCACTGGCACGGCACCGCCGAAGGCGCAGACGACCACTTCAGTCATCTCTATTTCCTCGCCGAACCAGACGACAGCGAACTAGACATTCAGGAGGCCCCCTGAATGGAGTACACGACACTTGGCTCGACCGGCCTGGAGGTCTCGAAAATCTGTCTCGGGTGCATGAGCTTCGGTTCCTCGGAGTACCGTGACTGGCCACTCGACGAGGACGAGAGCACTGAGATTATCGAACGGGCAATCGACCTCGGTATCAATTTCTTCGGCATCGCCAACGTCTACTCGGAGGGCAACAGCGAACGCGTCCTCGGTAACGTCCTCTCGGAGTACGACCGCGACGAGCAAGTCGTCGCAACCAAGGTGTTCTTCTCGCCACTGTTTTTCGCGGACGACGAGGAGTCCCATCCAAACGCGTCGGGACTCTCTCGGAAAACTATCGAGCAGGAACTCCAGAACTCGCTGAACAGGCTTGGAATGGACACAGTAGACCTATACCAGTACTACTTTGTCTACCACGGCGTTCGACCCACACATGGGCGGAACCGAGAGTCAGGGTAAAGCCAGGAGTTCGATTTGGGGTCGTTTCTCTGCGGTCGGCTTCCACTGTCTTATCTGGTCTCTCGTGTTCGTCGTGCTCCTGCCGATCAGTTGGCCATTGCTGTTATCTTTACACGCAGTCCCATCCACGACTATCCTCGACCGTGGCGTCACGTGGTGGCTCCGGGGGATCCAGTTCGATGCCTTCGCAGTAACGGTGTTTCACACACCGTTCCTCCGACTGCTTTCCAACAGCGTAATTGTTTCCACCGCAGCAGCGTTCCTCAGCACTGCCCTCGCGGTGACCAGTGCCTACGGGATCAATCGCTTCGATTTCGCCGGGCGTCGATTCTTCGCAGGTTCGCTTCTGGTACAACTAATGGTCCCAAATATCGTGATCGCTATCCCGCTGTTACTCATTTTCAGGACTATCGGCTTGTTCAACAGCCATCTCGGCCTCGTGATCGCGTACGTCGCTTTCACACTCCCGTTCATGACGTGGCTGCTCCTCCCTATATTCTCGAATATCCCGACCTGGCTCGAAGACGCCGCACGAATCGACGGTTGTTCGCGCCTCGGTGCGTTCCTCTGGGCGTTCCTCCCGGCTGCTAAACCCGCCCTCGCGGCCGCGTTTACGTTCGCCTGGGTTATCTCGTACAACGAACTGCTCTTTGCAGTGATCTTACTCAACGATCCCGCAAAGCGCACCCTTCCTGTCGGATACAGTTATGGCGTTGGCGATATCGGTGTTGCGTCGCTGCTCGCTTCATTCCCGGCCCTCCTGATCTTCGCGGTTCTGTGGCGCTACTTTTTACAGGGTGACCTAAGACGACTTGCCGGCTGAAGGTCATGGAATCCATCGATAAGGGCTGCTTTCGACAACTGGCATCCTTGCCGGAGTCACTCGACAGAGGTCTCTCTGCGTGTACAAGTAGTAGTCTCCGAGACACCCGACCGAGAGACCAAAGCCCTCCGGGCGGCTGTCTCTATCCGATGCCGCGAGACGGACTCCCACCACTCGGTCTGGGGACATACTCCGACGACAACCGAGAACAGTGGCGTGACAACGTCCGGATCGCTCTCGATGTTGGCTTCTATCCTCGGTAACTCCTCATTGATGCCGCTTTTTCCGCTGCGAAGTTTCGAACTCGCTGTTTGATATTGTCGATATCGACGGGTGCATAATAATCTCCCGGCGGTCATCGCTACGGGTAACAGTCTGGCATGCTTCATTCGTTTCCAAAAAGGAGGCAAAGAGGTCTGCAACGTCGGGATTATCGAGATAGCTCTCGAGACTGAATGACACCTTCTACAGAGGAGACACAATTCAGGGTTCGGAACCGGCCGTAACTTTGTGGAGGCGGGGTATCGGTAGTCACGGCTCTTCTGGACGGTCGAGATCTCCCATTAAATGGTGGGAAGTGGGTGGTGGTCACGTCGGTGACTGAAGAGATTGACAAGATCTCTCACCACGACTGACACGGTAGAACCAAGCAACCGATAGACTGTGTGTCGTTCGTGGTATGAGCACGGTTACATCGCCAGAGTTTAGCTGAGGGTTGGGCATGTCAGACAATCCACAGCGAAACGACTGCTTACTTCTACCAACTGAATCGTCATTTTGTTAGTTAAAATAAGTTCCGGTTCTGCTCGGAGACTAAGCGCGCATCTGTGACGTTGAATGCGACCGGTTTCCTCGAATTTTATCTCACAGACTAAACCACCAGTAGGCTTTTGTTGACGGCCAGCGGCCAATTTATCATGGAGTACACGACGTTAGGAGAGACTGGTACAGAAGTCAGTCGCATCTGCTTAGGATGTATGAGTTTCGGTAGCGAGGAACCGTGGATGCTTGATGAAGACGAGTCCCAGGAAATCATTGACCGCGCTGTGGAGCTGGGTATCAATTTCTTCGACACGGCCAACGCCTACTCGGCGGGGGAGAGCGAGGAGACCCTTGGTCGTGCACTAGACGAGCGTGACCGAGCCGAACAGGTCGTCGCGACGAAGACGTTCTTCCCTGTCGACGAGGATGGCCCCAACCGGAGTGGGCTCTCGCGGAAAGCCATCGAACAGGAATTGGCGGCGTCGCTGGACCGACTCGGGATGGATACTGTCGATCTCCTGCAGATACACCGCTGGGACGACGAGACCCCTATCGAAGAGACGATGCGGACGCTTGACGACGCCGTCCGCCGTGGTGATGTGCGCTATCTTGGTGCCTCCTCGATGTTCGCTTACCAACTCGCCGCCGCGCAAGAGACTTCGCGGAGTCAGGGACTGGAGCATTTTGTCGCGATGCAGAACCACTACCATCTGGCGTACCGTGAAGAAGAACGTGAGGTACTGCCCCTCTGCCAGGAGGAAGGTATCGGCGTCATCCCGTGGGGTCCGCTGGGACAGGGCTTCCTCACCCGCCCACTCGAAGAATTGCAGGCGACCACCCGTGGCGACCCGGAGAATCATCACAACCCAACACCAGAGTACGGGGCCGGTGGCGGCCAAGAGATCAACGAGCGCGTCCAAGAACTGGCCGCCGACTACGGTGTCTCGATGGCGCAGTTGTCGCTGGCATGGCTACTGCACAAGGAGTGGGTGACCTCGCCTATCGTCGGGACGACGAGCATCGAGCATCTGGAGGAGGCTGTAGAGGCAGTGGAGATAGATCTCTCCGATGCTGATATCGACTATCTCGAAGAACCATACGAACCGCTGGCGATCATCGGCCATGAGTAACGGGTACTCCGCACGAGGACCTCACAACTATACTCTCGCAGTTCGAGAGAATCGCTAATGCAGGTACTCATTATCGGCGGTACGGGCCTCATCAGCACGGGAATCACCCGACAAGCAGCCGCTGCCGGTCACGACGTTACAGTATTCACCCGCGGAGAGACCGAAGCGGTTCTCCCGGCGTCAGTCGAACATATCACCGGTGACCGGACCGACCGCGACGCGCTGGAACGGGCCCGAGACGCAGTCCCGCTCGGCTGTGTGATAGACATGGTCGGCTTCGATCCAGCCGACATCGAGACGGCTATCGACGTATTCCGCGGACACATCGATCAGTACGTCTTCTGTAGCACGGTCGACGTGTACCACCGCCCGGTCGAGACGATGCCGATTCAGGAGCGTGCCGCCCGCGAACCACCAGTCAGCGAGTACGGTGGGAACAAGGCGACCTGTGAGGACCGCCTGTTCGAAGCTTACCGGAAAGACGGGTTCCCGGCGACAGTCATCCGACCATGGCACACCTACGGGGGTGATCGCGGCCTCCTCGATACGCTATCGAGCGACGCGTATGTCGACCGTCTCCGACGAGGAAAGCCCATCGTCGTTCACGGGGACGGGACCTCCGTGTGGGCACCGTGTCACCGCGACGACGTGGCCGCCGCGTTCGTCACTGCAATCGGAAATCACGAGACGATCGGCGAGGCCTACCACACGACTGCAACCGAGCCGATGACGTGGAATCAGTACCACCAGCGGGCGGCGGCAGCGCTGGACGCTCCGGAGCCGGAACTGGTTCACGTGCCAACTGACGCGCTTTGTGAGGGGGCTCCCGACCGGGTGGCACCGCTGCTGAATCACTATCAGTTCTCGACAGTGTTCGACATGAGCAAAGCCGAACGGGACCTCGGATTCCAGCAGACCGTCTCGTGGGAAGACGGTGTCGAGCGAACAGTCACCCGCCTCGCGGAGGACGACGCTATCGACGACTGGGACAGCGACCCTGAGTACGACGCTATCGTTTCGGCGTGGCGTGATGCGACTGATTCGTTCGCCGCCTCGCTCCACTAGCTCGGCTGCTGGCCGGACACAGAGCCCAGTGGGCGGACCATGCGACCACGCTACAGAGTCTTGCCAATCAGAGCGCTCATTCCCGGTGGTTCTGAGCTGGAATATTCGTCTCGATGTGGCTTAGAATGCGTTATCTGAGAATCTGCCGTCAACGGTCACGGTCTCACCGGTGACGTAGGAACTCGCGTCGCTGGCCAGATAGATCGCTGCACCGACGATCTCTTCGCGCTCGGCCACGCGACCCAGCGTCGTGCGTTCGTCGATGCGCCGTCGCTCCTCGGTTCCCTCGGCATAGGTGTCTGCGTTCTGCAGCGTGATGACGAACTCAGTTGACACACCGATTGTTCATTGATTCTCGTTCATTACAGGGCCACTGGGCACTACGTTCACCAATACTGAAACTATTGTAATCTTCATTTCAAGGTTATCGGCCGAGATAGGACAAACTATCGAAAGTACATCTGTTATTGGTCGTTTCAGTAATAGTGTGTGTTTTCCCACTTCAGGAGAATTCTGTCCAGAGTATCCGAACAATTTATCCAGCCACGTTGGCACGCTAATGAGCCTCATCGCTGTACCTTCCAAGTGCACGGGCAATCCCACTAACCAACAACGACGACGGCCGCCTCAGTCTAAGGGGATCGGTTCCAAGTCGGAGATCGCGTCGATTCGAAGGGCTATCATGACTGTGACGGCGGTCGCAATCGCTGCCACTGCCCCTACAGCAAAGAACGCTGCCTGAACGCCGAACTGGTCGATGAGATACCCGAACACTGGCGGTGCAATCGTGCTCCCCAGCATGATTCCGATGGTGACGACGGCAAAGCTCTTTCCGACCGTTCCGTCTCCTGAAAGTCGCTCTGTGAGGGTGTCTCTGGCGGGACCTTCGAGGCTCCGAACCGCACCGACGGCGAGGAATAGGCCGATGGCGACGATTGCGGGAGCGAGACTCGACGCGATGACGCCGACGAGTACGGTGAGTCCGACGAAACTCACCAACATGACCGGAGCGGGAGAGAACCGGTCAGTCAATGACCCACTTGCGAGCACGCCGACGGAGCCGGTTAAAAAGAGACCAGTCAGGGTGAGGTTCGCTTGTTCGAGGGGAATCTCGTAGGTCTCGGTGAGGAACACGACGGTGTATGACGAAAGCGCCCAGTTGGCTGTCGCGGCGACGAGGGCGAGGACTGCGACGATGAGGATCTCGGAATCGGCAACGAGTGACCGAAGTTCCGCTCGAACGCGGTCGAGGATGCCATCTGCCTGGTCCGTGTCAGTGACGTTCGGGCCGGTGATTTCTCGACCGAGTGAACGGGCGAAGACTGCTGTGACCACTACTGCGTACACAATCCCGACGATGCCTACTGTCCCGATTGCGTGGCGCCACGTCAGATCAGGGAATGTGATAATCGCAGTGATGATGACCGGTGGTGCGGCGAAGCCGAGCATCCCGCCGAAGTTGTAAACCGAGAACGCACGACCGCGGATCGAATCAGGAGTCGCATCCGTCAACAGCGGATAGTGTGCGGGGTGATGTCCCGCGACGCCGATTCCGATGATCGCTTGTCCGACGACCAACCAGCCGAACGAGGGCGAGATAGCGACGACCAGTACGCCGATTGCCCCCAAGAAGGACGAGACTGCGAGGGCGATCGTGCGATCGTAGTGGTCTGCGAGATACCCGAACGGGAGCTGGAAGACGGTATTGGTCAACGCTTGCACGCCCAGGGCGATGCCCAAGAGTGCGAGCGATACCTCGAACTCGTCAGAGAGAATCGTCAGTATCGGCGGCAACAAGACGAGATACATGTGATTGACGAACTGCGACCCGCTGATCAGCCCGACTACTATGGCGACCTCCCTGGGCAGGCGACGGACGTCGCCAAGCGTAGTACCGACCATTACCAGTACTTCCCGAAGCAACGACTAAAATTGTATCTTTCTGGCACCAGTCTTTCCCCTCTCCGCATCAACCGAGCTGTCGGTTTCACCACACAGCAGCCAGCGGGAGAGGCCTCAGCCTGCCACACCAAGTCCGTCAGCTCGCTGTCTCACTCGATTCGAACGGCACCGACAAGCATTGTCGACCCGCCATCCACCTACTCGATGAACGCGGAGAGCCCAGTCTCGAGCGCTTGCTCCCACGCGACGATGAGTTCGTCGTCGTGAGAGGATTCCGCGGGGTCGATCTCGTCCTGTTCATCGAGCCACGAGACGGTTCTACGGAACCCATCTGCCCATGATATCTCCGGTTGGAAGCCCAGCGCCTCACGTGCCTTGCTCGAATCGTACGCCAAACTGTACTTCAGGTCACGGGTGAGGAGCTCGGACTGGTCGGGTAGTGCCGCGGCGATGAACTCGGTCGGGACGTGGACCAGTTCCGGTTCTGGAGCGTCGATCGCTCGCGCGGCCCTCCTGAGGTAGTTGTCCCATGCATGGGAGGTCTCAGTCGCGACCTGGTAATGCTCGCCCGTTTCACCATTGTCGAGTGCGGCGACGAACGCGGCGGCCACGTCGTCGCGGTGGCACGATGCCCACAGCGATGTGCCACTGTCGTGGACGACAATCGGTAGTCCACGTCGGAGCCGGTCGATGAACGCAGTTTGTTCCCAACCCAGGGAATAACAGAGGCCGCCGCGGTTGCCGCCCTCTCCGTAGGTGTGGCCCGGCCTGAGCGTGACGACGGGGAACCCTGTCTCCTCGTGAGCTCTGTCGAAGATTCGCTCGCATTCGGCCTTTGCTTCGCCGTAGTTCTCGCCAGCGCGCTTTCGTTCGGCGGTTTCGGTAATCGGGTACGAGTCGACAGGATGATCGTAGGCCGCGACGGTGCTACAGAACACGTAGCGTTCGACCTCGGGGAAGGCTCGAATGGCGCTTCGGGCCTCAGCGGGAGTGAAACAGCGCATATCGACCACTGCTGTCGGGGCGAGCGCTTCCATGTCGAGTTCGAACTGATCGAGTGCCTCGCGGTCACCTCGCACCAGTTCGACCTTGCTCGGGACTGCAACGTCCGTTTTCCCCCGGTTGTACAAGGTGACGTCGTGGTCGGCGTCCACCAACTGTTCGGTGATACCGGTGCTGATGATGCCGGTCCCACCGATAACGAGTACGTCCATACGGGTACAACGTATGCTGGTCGTATAACTCCCGACGGTTCGGTCGACGACCCAGTGAGAACTCGCACTCTGTTCACCACCTCCCCACTCCATCAGTCGCCGCCCGTGGTCGGATATCGGCTGTCGTACTTCCAACGGGCTATCGAGACCTGTTCAACGTTGACGCAGAGTTCGTGCGCGTGTTGGCCCGAGACAGATTTGACGTCTACTCACGATGAAAGTGGTGAGCGTTCTCCGTGAGCGCTGTACTATCGAGGTCAGTACGTCAATCGACCCTCGACTGTGGATTACCAGAACGTACGATTCTCTCAGCGATGACACCTACACTGCGGGTGAAAATAGCACTGCAACGACGAGGGCGTTGTCTGCTGGCTCGAACAGTCACGCTAGTGCGATTGCGGCAACGGTCGACGCACCTAGTTCCACAGCCAGGGTGTTATCAGACTCACCGGTTGATTCGACTGTCGCTTCGGTAGGTATACCTCCGGAGTCGGCTTCGACAGAAGGTCAGTACAATACAGCGGTTCGAGGGAGGGCATGCTGTCTCGAGCCCACCTCGATGGCGACCGTGTCAGACGAACTCTCCGCCCAGAGCATTTATTTGCTTGCCTTCGGAGACTATCGTATGGATTCGATCCCACTCGGAACAACTGGTGAGACGGTCAGTCCGATCTGTCTTGGTGCGATGTATTTCGGGAGTAAGACCGATCCTGAGACGTCTCGGGAGATACTCGACCGGTACTACGATGCCGGGGGCCGGTTCATCGATACTGCCAACATCTATGCGACCTGGGTTGACGGCTTTGCTGAGCCGAAAAGTGAGCCGTTTCTCGGAGAATGGATGGCTGACCGTGGAAATCGAGATGACCTCTTCGTAGCGACGAAGGTAGGATTTGAGTACGGCGACGTTCCCAAGTCACTCGACCCGGGTGTTATTGAGCAGGAGGTCGACAAGAGTCTCGACAGGCTAGACACCGACTATATTGACCTCTTGTATGCGCACGTTGACGACAGGGACACGGCACTCGAGGAGACCATGGAGGCGTTCGACCGGCTCATTGAATCCGGCAAAGTCCGTCACATCGGTGCGAGCAACTACTACGGATGGCGGCTCGCACAAGCAAACACCATAGCGGAAGAACGAGGCCTCACGCAGTTCAGTTGTGTCCAGCCGCGTTTTTCGTATCTCATTCCGCATCGCAACTCTGATTTCGTGCGCCAGCGCCCGGCGACTGACGAATCTGTCACGTACTGTGACGACCACGATTTGACGATGCTTCCATATTCCCCACTGTTGAGGGGGTGCTACGGCCGTGAAGACCGCCCCATTCCGGACCGGTACGTCACCACGGAGAACCGACTGAAGATGGAGACAGTTCGGGATATCGCCGAACGACGGGATGTATCGGGTAACCAGGTCGTCCTTGCATGGCTCACTCAACGCGACCCGCCGACAATCCCGGTCATCGGGTGTAGTACCGTCGACCAACTCGAACAGAATCTCGCGTCGCTTGACCTCTCGCTATCCGAGCATGAACGTGAACGGCTCGACAGCATCGAAACGCTGGGCGGCCTTCACTGAGGTTCTGGTTCAGTAGCAGATCGGCTCAGACGAAAGTCGGGCCTTCGACGGACTCCTCTTCGCCCGCCTTCCACGAATGGCGTGGTTTCCAGCCGAGCATCGTCTCGGCCTTCTCGTTTGAGAAGGCAGATGCATCGCCGGAGATGCCGCATTCGTCCGGGAGTTCGCCGTAACCTGCTTCAATCGCGTCCGTGGTGTCGACCCCGAGGAAGTTATCGGCAGCGAAGCCGTTGAACACTTCGTGGCCGTCGAAGTCGCTCTCCAACGCCGCTCTTACGAGCGACACGAGGTCGCGAACGTCTATATACGACCAGAAGTTGCCGAATCGGCCCGCGCTCTCGAAGTCGAACTGTTTCCGGAGTGGTGTGGTCTCGTATCGTCCAGGGTACTGGACCCACGAGGGTCGAATCGAAGCGACCGACACGTCGAAGGCGTTTGTCACACGTTCAGCGGCCGCTTCACCCGCCAGCTTCGACGTCTCGTAGCCGTTCCACGGAGCTGGAGGCTGTTTCTCCGTCACTGGCAAGGAATTGGGCAGTTCCGGCTCGGGCCAGTGGGTCCCGTACACCGTTTCGCTGGACGCCCAGATTACGTCGGCGGTGGCCCTACCCGCAGCTTCCAGGGTGTGGAATGTGCTCAGCGCGTTGTTCTCGTAGACATCACCGCCGGCGTGGTTCTCTTCGTGAGGGATGTTTCCGAAGTGGACCACTGCAGTCGGCTCCGCGTCCAGCACTGTCTCCCATATCGGACCCTGTTCGGTCAGGTCCACCGCTTGAAAGCTCACTCCGTCTACGTCGATAGACTCCGGTAGTGTCATATCGACTGCCACGACCTCGTAGTCGTCACGGAGGTCTTCTACGATCCAACTTCCTGCCCCACCGAGTGCGCCGGTAACGACGACTGTATCAACCATACGGAACTGTGAATCCAATCGCTGATAAGCGTTGGTTTTGCGAAGTCTTGACCTGTCTCTCTCCGTCGAGAGGGGGTCACCAATCCAGCCAGCTAGGGGTCGCTTCTTCTTCCACACTTAGCCAGTGGCCCGCCGGGAATGTCCAAGTGACCACCTATCGCTTCGTCACTCCTCGTCAAACAGTTCTTGGCCGTCGGCGAGATGTTCTTCAACGGCGTCGAAGTCAAGCGTCAGGCCGAGTCCTGGTTCTTCGGTGACCGCCATCCGACCGTTTTCGATGAGGTTGTCCTCTTCGACCAGATCTTCCCACCAGCCGAGTTCGTAGCTGTGGTATTCGAGTGCAAGCGCGTTCGGGATTGCCGCACCGACGTGGGCCGAGGCCATCGTTCCGACCGGCGAAGAGACGTTGTGCATCGCCAGCGGGACGTAGTAGATGTCCGCCAGCGTTGCGATCTTCGTCGATTCCCGCATGCCGCCTACCTTGGGTACGTCAGGGGCGACGATGTCGACGGCCTGTTCTTCGAGCAGGCGGCGCTGGCCGTGGGTGCGATAGACGTTCTCACCGGTCGCGATCGGCGTGGACGTTCCCTGAGTGATCTCTCGCTGCACGTCGTGGTTTTCCGGCGGGATCGGGTCTTCGAGCCACCACACGTTGTACGGTTCGAGTGCGCGAGCGAGTCGGCGGGCACTGCCCGCACTAAATGCCCAGTGGCAATCGAAGGCTGCGAGTGCCCGGTCGCCGACGCGTTCGGTGACTTGTTTGACGATCTCGGCCTTGTGGTCGATCTCGGGTTTGCTGAGGAAGCGATTCGCGCGGTCCTGCTCGTAGCCGCTCGGCACGTCGAGGTCGAATTTCAGGGCGTCGTAGCCGAGTTCCTCAACGACACGCTCCGCTTCGTCAGCACAGGCTTCTGGGTCGGCCTCATCCTCAGTGTGACAGTCACAGTAGACACGGACTTCGTCCCGGTACTTACCACCGAGCAACTGATAGGCTGGCACGTCAAGGATTTTACCCGCTACGTCGTTGAGCGCGATTTCGATGCCGGAGATGGCGGCGATATCCTTGCCGGCGATCGACCCCTCTCCGCTCATCTTCTGCACAAGGTGCTCGTAGATCCGGTCGACGTCCAACGGGTTCTCGCCGACGATAAACGGCTTCATCCGTTCGATGATCTCCGGGATTGCACCGCCCCAGTAGGATTCTCCGATCCCACTGACGCCTGCATCCGTGTACACTCGGACGAGTGTCCATGGGTAATTGCCGTCGACGATAACGGTCTGCACATCAGTGATTTCGATGTCGCGCGACGAACTGTCTCGAGACAAGCCCATCGACTTGCCCGATAAATCACGCATGGTATACTCTGCGTTCGGATCGCTGAGAGTTTCGTAGCTCATTCGACGCTTAAGTGGTTTGATCAAGACCTAAATAAAGATTCCGGGGTCACATCTTTGTTATCGCTGTTATTCCCGCAAACCGAACAAGAGTCGTGCTTACGAGTGTGTGATGTTGAGCTCAATTACGTTCATTGCTTCAAGCAGTTTCGTAGGCAGTTCCTCATAGTACCGGTCGCCCCTGAGCCGGTTCGTTGGCCCCGAGATACTGATCGCCCCGAGGACACGATCACTGTTGCTGTGGATGGGAGCGGCGACACAGCGTAACCCCTTCAACCGCTCTTCGTCGTCGAACGCGAATCCATTTTCGCGAATCTCTTCGAGTTCCTCCAGCAACTCGTCCCTGTCAGTTATCGTCCGCGGGGTCCGTTCCGGCAGTCCCTGTCGATCTAGAATCTCGTCACGCTGCTTGGCAGGGAGGTATGCAAGGATTGCTTTACCAAGACCGGTGCTATGGAGGGACACACGCGTGCCAACATGGGCTTCCACTTGCACGGCGTCCTCCCCCTGCGCTCGATGGAGATAGCTTCCAAGGCCATGCTCTTCAACGAGAAGATTTGCGAGTTCCCCGGTTTCTGATGCGAGTTTGTCAATTTCGGGCTTGGCTGTCTCATAGATCTTCATCCGATTGCGAGCGTATGCGCCGTGTTCCAGGAACCTGATTCCGACGCGGTACGTTCCATCATCATTGATCAGATACTCTGCCTCCTCGAGCGATTTAAGATAGTTGTGTGTCGTACTTTGTGGCATCCCCATCTGCTGTGAGACCGTCGTCAACGACGCACCGTCGAGATCTTGCACCATATTGATGATGTCAAAAGTCTTTTTGACTGACTTTACTTTGTTGTCTGCCATAACCACACAATCGCGACCATACTGTATAAATCTTCAGTTATGCTGGAGTTGGCTTCCGTATTGTCGATGTTGAGTTGACAATCCCCCTATCCGGTGGCAATTGCGGTCCTCAGACGGGGATGACTTCGTTCTCGAGTGTCCCGATTCCTTCGATGTCGATATGGATCTGGTCGCCCTTTTCGAGAGTGAAATTCTCCTCTGGGACGAGTGAGGTACCGGTGAGAAGCACCGAGAATTCCGGGACGTTGTTGTGGCGAGTGTAGTACGAAACTAATTCTTCGCACGAGCGGACCATCTCGGAAGTAGACGTGCCATCGTTGTAGAGAACCTCCCCATCACGCGTAATCGACATGTTCATGTCTAAATCGTGTGGGTCTTCGATCGTCCCCACAGTCGCGACACATGGGCCGATAGAGCAGCATCGATCGTATACCTTTGCTTGCGGGAGATACAGCGGATTTTCTCCTTCGATTGAGCGACTGCTCATATCGTTTCCGATGGTATACCCAACGATATCTCCCTGATAGAGGACGATCCCGAGCTCGGGTTCGGGAACATCCCACTCCGAGTCCGAGCGAATCCCAACGGCGTCGTTCGGGCCGACGGTGCGACTCGGGGTCGACTTGAAGAAGATTTCAGGTCGCTCTGCATCGTAGACGTTCATATATATATCGGGACTCTCGCTTTCGGCTTCACGCGCTTCCTCACTGATTCGATAGGTGACCCCTGCTGCCCATATCTCGTCGGCAACGATAGGTACAGACAGTGTCCCTGGCACCGCCTCAACGGCATTTGCCTCTTCCAGCGATTCTTCGACATATGTGTCCGGCGTTACGCCTTCGTCATCCGCTGCTCGTAGAAGAGTGCCGAACGAATCGATGTCATCGTTCCAGTTGGTGAGGTCGTACGTAGCGTTCTCTGTCTTTGCTAAAAGGTGTCTTTCGTTCTCGAGAGTAGACTGGTAGTAACGCATAGTACTCCCTCTATCACAGCCATATAAAAGCGCTTCCCGAAAGTATTTAATAAAACCTTAGATTTCTGCTTGGTTACCCAATTTTGTGTCGTGTAATCACATTGTCGCTCCTTCACACTCTGGGGAGAGTTGCGTTCTCACTAAAGTACTCTCCAATCCGAAATGCCATCTCCGTCAGTTCGAGGCGAGTGTCTACAACAATGCCAAACGATTATACCAGTCGGAAGAGAACATTTAAATTGTATGGAATATCTAAATCTTATCGGTGGCGAGTGGGTCGCCTCCGGCAGTGGAAACACGACGGCAACGCGAAATCCGGCCGACAACCGCGAAACGCTGGGTACCGTGCAGGAATCGACGAGCGAAGATGCAATCCAAGCGGTTGAAGCTGCCGTTGCTGCCCAGCAAGACTGGCGAGCGACGCCTGGCCCTTCCCGAGGGGCTGTCCTGCGTGAAGTGGCGCAGTTGCTTGAAGCGCGAAAACCGGACCTCACGGAGACGCTCGTACGTGAAGAAGGGAAGACGAGGGCCGAAGCTGCCGGTGAAGTCCAACGTGCCATAGATATTTTCTACTACTACGCCTCGAAGGCCGCCGATCTCAATGGCGAAGTCAAGGCGAGCAGTAGCCGAGATGCGACGCTGAGGACTAAAGTGGAACCTCTCGGCGTCGTGACGGCGATCACACCGTGGAACTATCCGATCGCAATTCCAGCATGGAAAGTCGCCCCAGCACTCGCGGCCGGTAACGTGGTCGTCCTCAAACCTGCATCGATGGCTGGTGCGATCGCCCACGACTTTGCCCGCTGTCTCGACGATGCAGGGGTCCCAGATGGCGTCTTCAACGTTGTTACCGGGTCCGGAAGCACTGTCGGTGACGCACTTGTGACCGACAAGCGTGTCGACGCCGTGTCTTTTACCGGAAGCGAACACGTCGGCAATATTGTCTATCAGAACGCCGCACCGGATCAGAAACGCGTGCAATTGGAGATGGGGGGCAAGAATCCAACGGTTATCTCTGACAGTGCAGATATCGACGAAGCGGCCACCATTGTCGGCACCGGCGCCTTCGGGACGACCGGCCAATCGTGTACTGCTTGTTCACGCGCAATCGTCCATGAAGATGTCTTCGACGAATTCGTCGCTACGATAACCAACTATGCCGAAACGCTTGCCGTCGGTCCCGGTGTAGACGACCCAGATATGGGTCCTCAGGCCAGTGAAACCGAACTGGAGAGTACCTTGAACTACATCGAGATAGGGAAAAGAGAGGGGGCGACTCTCGAAACAGGCGGTGAGCGGCTTACAGAGGGCGATTACGCAGAGGGGTACTTCGTCGAACCGACCGTCTTCTCGGATGTCGAACCGGATATGCGCATCGCACAGGAAGAGATATTCGGCCCGGTTCTCGCCGTGATTCCTGTCGCCGATTTCGACGAAGCACTCGACGTCGCCAACGGTGTCGAACAGGGACTTTCGGCCAGCGTGGTCACAGACGACCTGACCGAAGCCCATCGATTCGTCGACGAGATCGAAGCTGGTGTCGCCAAAGTCAACGAGAAAACGACTGGGCTCGAACTGCACGTGCCCTTCGGCGGCATGAAAGCGTCCTCCAGCGAGACCTACCGCGAGCAGGGTGACGCCGGCCTCAACTTCTACACCATCACCAAGACCGTCTACCTGAACTACTGATAGGAGCGTTGTTGATAACAGGACTCCACTGTCAAGTCTGGTTGGTGCACTACAGTGTGGGTCCCCAATCCCGGCATTCTATCCCGAAATAGTGAATTTGAATTCATTAATTCGGAAAAAGTCTCTGCCTGATATCCCCCAATTCGGCCGTTTCGGACACATATATCATAAGTACACTTGTTATTCCCCTAATTCACCATATCTGAAGTGGTTTCCAGCCAATCAGGTTATAGCGCCCGTAATATTGAAGGAATCCGTCAGGAATATTCATTATTACCGATGCGCGTAGGAACACATATTCGGGTTGTTGGGCAGAGAACTGCTCTACGTGGAGGATCACAAAATAGTATGCGAAACACATCGATTCTACAATGGCATAAAGACTCCAAAAGTATCGAAATAGAATAGTTAGTTGTCCGTATTAGGAGTGATTCGTATGCTGTAGATATATTCGCGAGCGTAACAGGTATTTTTATATACTATGGTACTCCAGTTATGGATGCTCTCACTGCACCAGAGAGCACAAGATTCCACTTGCCCGTAACAATGCCGTGGACGACAACGGACGCGACTGGCGCACCACTCTCGCCTCACCGAGATCGTCTGTCCGAAAATAGCCACCTGCGTCTTCTCCACTGCATTTTGTAACTGGCAACGCCCAGAAGTTCTCACAGTACGAGTGTCACTGTAGACACACGGTCCTTGCTTAGAACAGGTCGAGTCGTCTCAAAGTTTCTGCGAGTTGTTTTTCTCCGGTTGCATCCATCCGCCGTAGCGGGGTCCGCATCGGTCCCGGTCGGAACGTTGTCTCTGGGTGCAGATCAAGTGCGGACTTCACGCCACCGAGGTATGGTCCCGTATCAAGTGCCGCCCACACGTCGAAGACAACGCTCTGTAGCTCACGTGCCCGCTCATCGTTCTCGTTCATATAGGCTTCGTACAGTTCGACCGCCATTTCGGGGAACACGTTTGAGACAGCGCTGACGAGACCGGTACAGCCGATCTCTAATTCCGCAATGAGCAACACGTCGAGCCCTGCGAGATAGGTTAGATCCGGGTTGCGGTCGATTGCCTGTCCGAGCCACCCAACGTCGCCGCTGGAATCTTTCACGCCGACAATTCCCTCGATGGAAGCGAGTCGATCTAAGGTATCGAGTTCGAGTTTATTCCCCATCCGTGCTGGAAAGTGATAGATGTACACCGGAATAGACACCGCGTCGGTGACTCTGACGTAGTGGTCGACGATCGCTTCGCTGCCTATTGGATAATAGTACGGGATACCCACGACGACGGCGTCGGCGCCGTTTTCCTCCGCATCAAGCGCGTATGAGATGGTGTTACGCGTACTTGGTGCGCTCACACCCGCGATGACCGGCACTTCGTTACCGACTTCCTCAACGACTGCCTGGATGACGTTCGCGCGTTCTTCTGGTTTGAGCATCGGAAACTCCCCGTTCGTTCCCAGTGGAAACACGCCGTGGACCCCCCTGTCTACGACAAACCGCGCATGAGCAGCCGTGGCCTCGTAATTGATCTGTTCGTCCTCGTAAAACGCGGTGATAATCGGTGGAATGACACCCGATAACAGGTCCTGTTCGTCACAGCTGGTCTGGCTCGACGTCGTCAATGGAGGTGTTTTCAAACCAGCCTGATGATTGTTTCGATGAAACCAGATTTCGCCGACGATTTATTGACGAGAACTAGCAAATGCTCTCGGGAGGGAGTTTCGGAGTGTCTTAGCCGTCGGTCCGATTGAGAGAGCAGTCGCTCACACCCCGCAGGCGCGAGCAGTTAGTCCGGCTAATCTGACTCGTGTGAAGCGACGTAACCGCATCCCTCACAGATTTGGCTGTGAACAGACTGCGGAATGGTCGTCCCACATCGTGGACAGTCGAATGCAAGTTTCATCCTACGGTTGAGACGATATCTTTGCAGGATAAATAAGTTGCATATTCGGCACCGTTCGGTCCGTGTGTTGTAGGATAGTGAACAGAACTGGGATCGAATTACCGGCCGATTAAATGAGTCGGAAAGATTCCCTAGAGTGTGATCCACTCACCACCTTCCGCGCTGCGTTCGACAGCGTCGAGGATCCGCTGAACGGCGAGACCGTCCTGAAAGTCAGGGTGGTATTCATCACCGTTGTCAACCGCTCTGAGGAACTCGTAGTTTTCATGGATGAACGTATGTTCCCATCCAATGACGTGGCCGGGTGGCCACCAGTGACTGATATACGGGTCGTCAGGATCCGTCATTAGGATGGTCTCAAAACCACGGTTGTCGTCAAGGTTTACGTCGAGTTCATTGAGGCGCTCAAGGGAGAAGCGCAGACTTCCCTCAGAGCCGTATATCGCTATCGAATGGTCGTTCTTGTGCCCGCCTGTGACTCGTGAGGCTTCGAAGGTCCCAACCGCACCACTTTCGAACTCCACCTGTGCGGTGTAGGCGTCGTCGACGGTAACTGCCCGAGTCTCGTCCGTGTCGGGGACCGGCCGTTCGTCGACGAAAGTCTGTAGCTGGCCGCTGATGCGATCGAACTCGCCGACGTGATCACCGACGAGGAAGCGCGTCAGGTCGAACGTGTGCGCACCCAAATCTCCGAGCGCGCCGCTTCCGGCCATCTCCTCGTCGTTGCGCCAGCTCCACGGAGCCTCGGAATCGGCGAGCCAATCCTGCAAGTAGCGGCCGCGTACCTGTCGGATTTCCCCGAGTTCGCCAGCTTCGATCAGCGCCCGGGCGTGCTGAATCGCCGGAATATAGCGGTAGTTGAATGCTGTCGCAGCGGTCGCATCGCTCTCCACTGCTGCTTTAGCCATCGCTTCGGCACCCTCGAGCGTCGGTGCGAGCGGCTTCTCACACAGCACCGGGATGTCACGCTCGAGCGCTGCGATTGACGGCTCCGGGTGGACGGAGTTCGGCGTCAGGTTGTACAAGATATCGACGTCGTCGAGTATCTCCCGCCAATCAGTCGCCGTATTCTCGAACCCGAGTCGAGCGGCCGCCTCTTCGAGGGCATCTTCGGTTCGCCCGACGATGACGTGGCGGTTCGTCTCCGGAGCATCCGGGAAGAACATCGGGAGCTTGTTCAACGCGTTCCCGTGAGCTTTACTCATAAACTGATATCCGATGAATCCAATGTTGTATGTCATATTGTTTTTCTGAGTGTATCTGCTGACAGTGCGGAACGACCGGCGAGCACTGCGCTAGACCCAGTGAGCCTCACCGGGGGTCGTTTCGAAGATAGCGCGGTCTAGCAGGTCGACAGCTTTCTCCAGTCCTTCACGGCCGCTGGTCAGGGAGTCTTCGTGTTCGATTGAGAGAGCACCGTCGTAGCCAATCATCCGAAGCGTACTTACGATGTCTTTCCAGTGTTTCTCTCCGTGGCCGTAACCGACCGAGCGGAACAGCCACGAGCGATTCTGCTCGTCGGTGTAGGGGGCTGTGTCGAGATATCCCTTTGTCCGCGCGTTGCTCTCGTAGAGTCCGGTGTCTTTCGCGTGGAAGTGGTGGATCGCATCCTCTGCACCGAGCAGGCGAAGCGCTTCGGTAATCTCGATACCCTGCCAGTACAGATGAGAGGGGTCGAAGTTCGCCCCGATCCGCTCGCCTCCTGCTTCCCGTAGCCGCAGCATACTGTGCGGTTCGTAGACGAGCATGTTCGGGTGCATCTCGATAGCCACGTCGACACCGTGTCCCTCGGCAAACTCCCCGATTTCGGACCAATACGGAATTGCCACGTCCTCCCACTGGTACTCAAGCGCGTCACCGTGTTCGTTGGGCCACGGGGCAGTGATCCAATTCGGCGTCTCGTCGCCCGGTGCACCACCAGGCAGGCCCGAGAACGTCGTCACCGTGTTCACGTCGAGCTGGCTCGCCAACCGAATCGCATCACGGAGCTCCTCGTCGGCGCGAGCAGCGCGTTCCTCGTCAGGGTGGAGCGGGTTGTTGTGGGTCGCCAAGGCACTGACGTCCATGCCGTACTCCTCGAGCAAAGCGTGGAGATCATTCTGTGCCTCATCGTCGTCGAGATAGTCCTCGGTCGCGAGGTGGTCGTCACCGACGAACCCCCCACAGCCGAGTTCGACTGCACCGACCCCGATATCGTCGAGATAGTCGAGTGCGTCTTCTAGTGGTTCGCCACCGAGCACGACGGTGAGTACGCCAACTTGCATAACGTAGGTTACTGCTCTCTAAAATGATAATAAATTTTCGGTCAAAATACCTATCGACTGCCGACAGATTCAACTCCCCAGCTGGGCGAAGCACGGCTAACAGCGGTATCGGTCCAAGGTGGGCCGTGTTCTTCAGTCGTCACGAGCAGCCCATCGGGTCCCTTCCCGGACGAGCCTCTGGACGCCCTCGTGGGTCAGTGACGGAGTACCGTGACCGAGCGAGCTGTAGAAGACGCGTCCGTCACCGTACTCTTTGACCCATACAACAGGCATATCGGCGTGTTCGGGATGATCCATCCGCGCCAACACGCGCACGTCGTCGTCGGCCTCGACCACGTAGGGTTCGTCCCACACTGTGAGATCGTCCATCGCTGCAGTGACCGGGTGGTGGTGGTCGATCACGTGGATGTCAAGCGCAGCCTGCTCCGGATGAGTGATGAAGTGGCCGCCGATCAGTTCGCGAAGCTCCGGGAAGGGCTCGTCGTGGAAGTCGATCACGTCCTCCGGGTCGTCAGCCTCCGTGCTGGTGAGGTCAGAGGCACAGTGAATACCCACGTATCCCCCACCATCGGCGACGAACGAGGTGAGCCCCTCCAGCTGCGCCTCGGTCAACGAACTGTCCGTGAGGTAGTCGAGCACTGCATCGTACCCCGACAGATCGACGAGGTCGTGCTTGTCGGTTGTGAGTGTCACGTCGATACGGTCGTCGAACGCAGCAGCGATCTCCGGACCTCGGTCCTCGAATCGATGGAACGGGAAGCGGTTGCCGCCGATCACGAGTACTGATCGTGGTGCCATACCACTCTTGTCTTGGAGGGACGATAAGAAGGTTCGGGTCGTTACTGTGGATTCTTATCGGTCCGGAAACGCTGGAGGGAGCGGTGTTGGGCGTCGGCAGTCTGACTCGATCGGTACGTGTTCACCAGCCGCGGACGCGGTGCGAATACCCGAGAGTACCGTCAATACGTGATAGGCGAGGCCGGCGTTTGTCCGGTGGTCCCAGTCGCCTCTGATAGCGTAGGCGAGGTCGGCGACACCGGCACCGCGGCCCGCAGTGTACTCGTGGGTGAGTTCGACAGTCTCAAACTGGTCGCTGTCGCGGTCCCGGACGCGAACGGGCCCCTCGAAGTGGTTCGGATCCGGCAGTTGGAGGGTCCCTTCCGTTCCGTAAATCTCGAAGGCGGGAGACGGTAGGGATGAACCGCCGTGCGTGTCGAAGCTCAGCAATAGGTTCGCGATCGCACCGTTCTCGAACTCGACGATTCCGGCTTCGTGTGTCGGAACATCCACGTTGAGCGTCTCACCGTTACGTGGCTCGCTCGTGATCGTCCGCTCCGAGAACGTCTGTTTGACCGAGCCGGTAACGCGGGATGCCGGGCCAAGCAACGAGACGAGCGCAGTAACGTAGTACGGGCCCATGTCGAACAATGGTCCACCTCCTTCATCGTAGTAAAGATCAGGGTTTGGGTGCCAACTCTCGTGGCCACCGGATGTCCAGATGGCGGTCGCGCCGATCGGCTCGCCGATTCGCCCAGAGTCGATAACCGACCGGCATGTCTGCAGTCCAGCACCGAGGAATGTATCCGGTGCTGAGCCGACCAGCAGGTCGGACTCGTCGGCCATGGCGAGGATTTCCTCGGCGTCCTCGACAGTCGCTGCGAGGGGTTTTTCGACGTAGACGTGTTTGCCAGCGTCGAGGAGTTGCTGGCAAGTCTGTGCGTGGACTGCTGGTGGTGTGAGGTTGACGGCAGCGTCGATGTCAGATTCGAGGAATCCGTCGACATCGTAAGCCGTGATGTTGTACTCGTCAGCCTTGGCCTCGGCCAGTGCCTGATCGAGGTCCGCGCAAGCCGTTATCTCGAAGCAGTCGAACTGGTCGTTCGAGGAAAAATACGCGTCGCTGATCGTACCACAGCCGAGGATACCGACCGCAATTGGTTCCATACTATTCAATCGTTGTACCCCCGTTTATTTGTGTCCCCTGACGCGTCGGTCTTACGAAATCGAGACGAGCATCGCGCCGACGACGATTGTGACGGCCGCTGCGATCAGTCGTGGCGTGATCCGTTCGAGATGACGGGGGAGAAACACAGCTGAGAGGACCAAGACGAACAGCGGGCCGGACTGGAGCAAGGGCATGACAATTGAAACGGGTGCCACCGCCAGCGCGGCGAAGTAGAGTCCGACCCCAGCGGTGTTCGCCAGTCCCGCACCGACGTGGTAGACCAGACCGGGCTGGTGGAGGACAGCGGTCACCCGTTCGTTGCTCACGAGCCACCGATAGGTAGCGAAACCGACGAGACCTGCCACAGCCTTCACTCCAAACCCCGTGAGAACAGACGTTCCCTCGTTGTACCCATAGTTTACGAAGATGGGTTCGAGTGCGATGAAGATGGCCGCTAAAAGGGGGAGCGAAAGGGCAACACCTGCGTCCCGGACTGAGAGAATAGATTCGTCGTTGGCGGACGTCTCCCACGAGAGGACAGCCACGCCGACGACGACGAGGATAATGCCGGAAAAGTGTCTCGCCGAGACTGATTCGTCCAAGACGATGACAGCAAGCACTGTCGCGAAGAGGACATTCGCGGCCACAATCGGCGAGGTTCGACTCGCGCCGATCTTCTGAATGCTCTGAAACTCGAGGACACGGGCCAGCAGCGAACCGACGATTCCTGCGGCGACGAATGAAAAAACAGACACTGTCGTGACCCGCACCGGAGTAAGGGCGAGTCCGAGCGGTAGCACGACCACGACGTTACAAACCAGCGAGACCAGCATCACGTCCGATACTGACCCGTCGGTCGTCCCGACGCGAACGAACAGATACTGTGACGCGAACGCTATGGCGGCCGCTGTCGCCAGCCCCGCGCCGAGGAACGACCCCCACTCAATCATTAACCATCTCTGCTCGAACTGAGGTGAAAATCTCTCCGGTTCTCAGCAGTGTCACAGGGACACATCTCCTAGCGAAGATTCGCGCCACGTGGACTGACTCAGATACGTCACATCACAACACTTTTTACACTCTTTTGAGATTATTATTTGGGACATTCACATGCAAGAGCTTGATATAGCTTTCATCGGTACCGGAGCAGATCCAGAAACGCAAGACAACGAGGGATTCGCGATGGCGTATCGGCACGGCTCAGCGTACGACCGACTCGACAACTGCACTCCCGTGGGCGCAGCGGACATCGTCCTGGAGAATGCGGCCGCGTTCGCCGACTACTTCGGAATCCCGGACGACGGCGTCTATGAGGACTATGAGGCTATGCTGGAGGAGAGACAGCCGGACGTAGTGAGCATCTGCACGCCGCCACACACACACGCAGATATCGTCGTCGACTGTACTGAGGTCGATTCGGTCCAAGCGATTCACTGCGAGAAACCGATAGCGCGGAGCTGGGCGGACTGCGAGCGGATGGTCCAGGCAGCCGACGACGCAGGCGTTAACCTCACATTCAACCATCAGCGCCGATTCGGGAAACCCTACCGTGAGGCCAAAGCCCTACTCGACGACGGAGAGATCGGCGAACTCGTACGCCTCGAGATGGCAGCACCCAACATATACGATTACGGCTCGCACTCCGTCGACCTGTGTAACTACTTCAACGGCGAAGGGTCGGCCGAGTGGGTCATCGGTCAGCTCGATTACAGCACGGAAGACAAGTGGTTTGGCGTCCACAACGAGAATCAGACGCTCGCTTCGTGGGAGTACGAGAACGGCGTCGAGGCGCTCGCATCGACGGGTGACCTCGGTGGTAACCTCGTCAATTGCCACAACCGACTGGTCGGCACCGACGGGGTAATCGAAATCGGGTACGGCTTCCCGAACGGGACAGTCGGTGAAGAAGTGCTGCGCATCAAGCGCGACGGAGACGGCGAGTGGGAGTCGATCGACACCGACGACGAGGGACTCCACGGACTCGATTCGGCGGAGTACGGGCGACTGTATATCGACCGCGCCATCGAAGACATCGTCACTGCACTCGTGGAGGGCAACACCTCCGAACTCAACGCGCAGAACGCCCTCGACGCGACGGAGATTATCTTCGCCGTCTGGGAGTCTTCGCGCGTACACGGTCGCATCGACCTCCCGCTCGACATCGAGGACAACCCCCTCGACGCGATGATCGAATCCGGCGAACTAACCCCCGAACCAGCGGACGACTGACTATGCCGTCCCTCTCAGTTTGTATCGAGATGGTGTTCGCTGACCGTCCTCTCGAAGAGCGAATCGAGCGCGCCGCGGCAGCCGGGGCCGATGCCGTCGAGTTCTGGGGCTGGCAGGACAAGGACCTCGACGCAATCACCGAGGTGTGTGCTGACGCGGATGTCGAGCTAGCGGCGATGCTCGGTGCCGACGCGCCACTGACCGATCCTGCCAGCACAGATGACGCGGTCCACGACCTGGAGCGTTCGATAGAGGTGGCCGCCGAGTTCGGGTGCCCGAACCTCATCGTCACCGTCGGACCGGAACAGGCTGCCATCGACCGCGATGCGCAACACGACGCGATCGTCACAGCACTCTCACGTGTCGCGCCGATGGCCGAAGACGCGGGTATCACGCTCGGTGTCGAACCGCTCAACACGGCCGTCGATCATCCGGAGTATTACCTAACGTCCACCGCCGAAGGCCGTGAGATCGTTCGGGCGGTCGACAGCCCTGCCGTCGGGCTGCTGTTCGACGTGTACCATCAGCAGATTACCGAAGGAGACGTGACCAGGAGCCTGACCGACGCAGTCGACGACTTGACGTACGTGCACGTCGCCGACAATCCTGGTCGCAACGAACCCGGAACGGGCGAACTCAACTACGAAACGATTCTGTCGGCGCTGGCCGAAACTGGCTACGACGGGTACGTTGGCTGTGAGTTCTCGCCAGTCGGCGACGATTCAGAAGCAGTCGAACGCTGTCGGGACCTCCTGCCCGACTGAACGCGGCCAGCGTTACTGCTCGACTCGGATCGCTATCTCGTGGGCAGGCCCTTCGACGACTGCGAGGTCTCGGCCGGGCACAGTCTCTTCGCCCAGGATGATGGTTCCACTTCCAGGGTCGACCGACACGTCCTCCTCGCGGAAGTTCGTAACCCACGTGTGGCCGTCGCGCTCGGTGAGACGAACGTTCTCGGGCAACTGCTCGGAGACCGGGAGTCCGGCCCGTTCGAGCAGCGCGACCACGAGAGCGTCCGCGAGCGCCGACTCGGGCCAGACGCCAACGTAGGCGACGTGGCCCTCGCCGTGTTCGTTGCGAACGATCGCCGATTCGCTGGCACCGACGCCCGATTCGTGCTGGCCGACGACCGTCGCGCCCTCCGGCTGTATCCATTCTCCCCACGTCCGGTAGTCGTACGTGTCGCCGTCGTAGCGCACGCGGGTATCGAGCCCCGGTGCGAGGCTCTCGTGTTGCTCGATCCGAGCGCCGAGCGCGTCCGACAGCGGTCCGGGGGCCAGTTCGTCGCGGAACCGGTCATACTCGTTTTTCGTCGCCGTCCGAACGGTCAACAGGAGTTCGCCACCGTCGGCGGCGTAGTCGGCCAGTCGACCGGCGAGGTCGTCGTCGACGACGTGCAGCGAGGGCGTGACGATCGCGCTGTACGTGTCGAAGTCGGCCGCCGTCGAGACGACGTCGACGGTCACGCCGCGGGCGCGAAGGGCGCGGTAGTAGGCCCGAATGTGTGCCCAGTAGTCGAAGTCGGGCGTGTGGCGCTCGTTGTGCAGCGCCCACATGCTGTCGTAATCGATGAGGAGCGCCACGTCACCGCTCGTCGCGTCCAGGTCGGGCAGTTCGTCGAAATCTGCGGCCGCCTCGGTGGCCTCGACGACGCCGCGGTCGGGCGAACCGTCGTAGTTGTTGAGCGCACCCCAGTACTGTTCTTGTCCGAACGTGCACCGTCGCCAACGGAAATACGAGACGGTGTCAGCGCCGTGGGCCACGGCCTGGTGAGCCCAGAGTCGCATCATCCCGTCGGCGGGTTCCGCAGAGTACGGGTATGCGCGGATGTCGCCGGACTGATTCTCCATGACCCAGAACGCACCGTCGCTGGCACCTCGGTAGAGAGCGTGGTTCATGCCGGTCAGATCCGGGTCGCCGACCCGCTGGATCGACGCACCCGCATCGCTGTCGGGGTCGGGCGTGTCGGGCGCTTCCTGGCCGTGCAGTGTCGGGTAGGAGTCCCACGCCGCGAAGTCGAGGTCCTCGGTCACGTCGAAGGCGTCCAGCGGTTCGAAATCGCCCATGAAGTTGTGCGTGACGAACCAACTGTCGTCCGCGTCCCGGAGGATGTCGACGTGCAGGCGGTTGTACTCGACGACGCTGTCCGAGGAGAAGCGCTGGTACTCGAGCATCCGACTCGGGTGTTGCTGCTCGTTCGCCGGTGTCCGTCCCGGGAGGTCGACTTCCGCGAAGGAGTTGTACTCCTGACTCCAGAAGGCGTTGCCCCACTCGTCGTTGAGTTCGTCGATGTCGTCGTAGCGCTCGCGCAGCCACGACCGGAAGGCGGTCGTACAGTTCTCGCAGTAGCAACGCACCGTCTCGTGACAGCCGAACTCGTTGTCTGTTTGCCAGCCAGCGACGTGTTCGTTGCCCGCGAACCGGTCGACCATCCGCTCGATGATCCGGCGACTCTCACGCCGGTAGATCGGTGAGTTGTAACAGTAGTGACGGCGGCTCCCAAATTCGAGTGGCGTCCCGTCGTCTTCCACTCGACGGACGCTCGGGTATTCGTCGATGAGCCACTTCGGCGGCGTCGCCGTCGGGGTACACAGCACTGCTTTCATCCCGTGGTCGCCGACGAGTTCGACTGCTTCGGCCAGCCACTCGAAATCGTACGTCCCGGGTTCCGGTTCCATGCGGTTCCACGCGAACTCGGCCATTCGCACGTACTCGATACCTGCGTCGGCCATCCGCTCGACGTCCGTTTCCCAGCGGTCACGCGGCCAATGCTCTGGAAAGTAACACACTCCTGTATGCATGATAGTCACACCAACTCACGGGGTTTTAATAAATTCGTATGGTGGCTTCTTACCCACGATCGACCGGGACTCCATGCATCGTCTCGATATCACTCGCCAGTGTTCTCGCGTAACCGTGTCGGTAGCCATCGTCCGAGACCATCGATTATTTGTATGTGGAACGTTCACTAAATGCGTATGTCTGTAAATCTCGACAATCAACGGAACGTCGGAATTCTGGTCGCGTTGGTCGCTGGGACAATCGCTGTCATTGCCTTCGGAATCATGTGGCTACAAGGTCAGGGAACGAACCTACTCGAAGAGGTCGGGTTCGCTATGTTCGTTCTCGTTCTCGCGTTGATACTCTACGACAAATTTCTGGTGATGTAATTAACTGTTCCGAAGCCATTATTACCCGGACGCCCCTGTAGATAGACATCCTCTCTTTCAATACTCATGACGACTAACGAAATGTACTCCGGATGGCAGGATATCCCGTCGGCAGAGACCCGCTCGATGATCCGTGACGCCTCCAGGCAGATGGGGGACCTCGTCCGAAGCACCCTCGGGCCACTGGGGATGGACAAGATGGTGGTCCGTCGGATGGAAGACGATCGAATCCGTGGGTTTGTCAGTAACGATGGGGTCGCGATCATCGAGGAATTCGAAGGGGAAACGAATCATCCAATCGCACAGCATTTCATTCGAGTCGCGGAAGACCAGGAAGACGACTACGGCGACGGGACCACGACGATGGTGCTTCTGGCGTCGGAGTTCCTGTCTACGGCGATGGACCTCGCCGACCAGGGCGTCCACCCGAACGACATCATCGAGGGGTTCTCAATCGCCGCACAGCGGACCCTGGAACGCTGGGACGAGATGGCGATCGACCTGCGGGCCACTGAGGGCACCCTGGATCACGAGAAACTCGAAGCGATAGCTCTTACCGGGATGACGAACGGACGAACAGGTTCGTGGCCGCTTGGAGACTTCGCCGAGACGCTCGTCGACGGTGTGTTGCGTGTCTCCGATCCAGCGACTGGTGGTGTTCGATTAGACCACGCTGAGACTATCGCCGTTCCGGGGGGTAATGTCACCGACTCGGAGCTCGTCGAGGGCGTCATGCTTCCCAAAGAACTCGTCGTTGCCGAGCATTTGCTACCAACGACCGGGTCGGTCTTGTTGATCGAGGGCAACCTCCAGTCTCGGAGCCTGTCTGCGAACGTCAGCATCAATGTGGAAAACAACGACGACGCACGTCGAACCGCGGGAGGGTTCAACGATAGCGAAGCTATCGCGGCGACTATCGGGCTCACGGACACCGTCGCGGTCGTCGTCAGTGGCGACGTTGATATGGCAATCGCCAAAGAACTCGCTCGTCACGGTGCCGTCGTCATGCGTAACGTCAAGGACAGCGACTTCGAATATATCGCAAAGGCCACGGGTGCGACTGCCCGCGGACCCATCACGCCAAATAGCAAAATCGACCCCGAGATGTTGGGGGCCGCGACTGTTCGGTTCCGAGACACGGGGCGAGACGACGATTGGGTCGCCTTCGAACCGCCGGCACACGTCGGTGCCCCCGCGGTAACGCTGCTTGTCCGTGGTGGTACCCAGACGACGGCAGAAGAAGCCCAGCGCCGAATCAAAGATGGGAAGAACGCGCTCCGGGCTTCCATCAAGAACCCGAAGGCCCTCCCGGCAGGTGGGGCCGCAGACATGGCGGCGGCCGTGGATATCAGGTCGTTCGCAAACCGCTTCGATGGTCGCGAACAACTCGCCATCGACGCGTACGCGGATGTGCTCGAATCGGTTCCCAGAACGCTAGCTCGGAACGCAGCGCTAGATCCGATCACAACGGTCGCCGACCTTCGGACACGACACCACGCGGGCTTCGAGCGTGCTGCTATCTCGAAGAATGGCGTGCTAGTCGACGACGTGACCGCCGACGGTGGCGGTCTCGAAGCGTTCCAAGTCCGAGCCTCAGGACTGATCCGTGCCGTGGAGTTCGCCAACAAAATCACTCGTATCGATAGCGTTCTCCTCGACGGGCGTCCACCGTCGGCAGAGCGTGTCCTCGACGAACCGAGAGTCAAACCAGGTGAGGTTCCCGAATAGTTGTCAATAGCACTGCGACCATACGAACTCTATCCGTTCGCTGATTTTAGACTAGTTGCGTTCCGATAACTGCGAGCAATGTCACCGGGAGTACCGAGATGACGCTCTGTTTCCGGTTGATATCGTACAGTTCGCTAATGATCGGGAGCAACAGGAAGCCGACCACGATCCACGTCGCCGACAGCAACAGGTCCACAATCCGCATCTGCGGAGAGTTGGCGACCACTCGGTGTGTCTCGATAACATCGGCCGTGGGCTCAACACCGGCGACAACTGCTTCTGGAGCTGGGATTGTAAGCGCCAGGAACCACGAAATAACAAGCACGGGTACGAATAGGACGGACAGATACCCACCCGCCTTGAATACGGTCGAATCCATGTTGGTCTTGTCTGAGAAGAATCCCGCTATCGACCCGGCAACGCCAAAATAAAGGAACCACGTGAACCCGACGATAAATACCCCGAACAAGAGATTGATTCCGAGTGCAAGCTGCCACCCAGTGAAAATGTACCCCTGCGACATCGCAAACGGTTCGGTCAGATGCTCGAAAATCCCTCTTGTGAAACCGTAGAGTAGCAACCCGACAATCGGTGGGAGCCAGCCGTACCGCTTCATCGTGCCGACTAGATCCTGCATACTTCGAGCATTCGCTAACTCCCGAACGAGCTGCCTGTAACTCTGCTCTGGGACACCCACGCCGATTGCCTCGTTGTGTGGCTCCGCAGTGCGATCCATCTGAGGATCGTATCCAGTGTTAGAATCGTCAGAATCCATTATTACCGAACAATGGTGCTCGGGACTTATAACCTGTCGTCTGCAACCGTTCGAAAGAGGTCTGGCAGCTCAGTCGTCTGCCTCTGCGATAGACTCAGTCGAGGCGTCGGCTACCGTCGGATTTTCCATCCCGACGTTCTCGCCGGTCTGGGGATCGAACACGTGCATGTGTTCGGTGTCGAACGTGAGGTGGACCGGCGTATCGTTTCGCTCGTACTCGATCGGGATGGAATTCGGTTCGATGAAGGCTTTGTGTTCCTCTTCGTCGCTCTGTTCGTCTTCCCCGATCTCGACTGAGTCAGAGACCACTTTCTCGACGTCCTCGCTGTCCTCAAGCTCGAAGTAAAGCAAGTCGTTGCTACCGAGTGGTTCGATGATGTCGACCTGTGCAGGGACGCTTTCCTCAGTCGGTTCCGTGTGTACTGTGATGTGTTCTGGCCGGATACCCAACAGGAGCTGCGTTTCATCGGTTTGTTCGCTGATCGTGTTGGCCCGTTGTTCGCTAATCTTTACGTCTATGTCACCGACAAACTTCGCACCATCGGCCGTCTGTTCGAGCTCAGAGACGAACATGTTCATCGACGGGCTGCCGATGAACTGTGCGACGAACGCGTTCTGTGGCTCGTTGTAGACCTCACGGGGCGTCCCAACTTGCTGGAGCTCGCCGTGGTTGAGGATCGCGATTCGGTCGCTCATCGTCATCGCCTCCTCCTGGTCGTGAGTGACGTAGATAGCTGTTGTCTCTAGCTCGTGCTGTAGACGCTGCAGTTCTGTCCGCATGTGTTTTCGCAGTTTCGCGTCGAGGTTCGAGAGAGGCTCGTCGAAGAGGAACACCGCGGGTTCTCGGACGATTGCACGTCCTGTCGCCACACGCTGGCGTTGTCCACCCGAGAGGTGTTTCGGTTTGTCGTCAAGTAGGTCCTCGATGCCCATTAGCTCTGCCGCCTCTCGGACTCGCTTGTTGATTTCCTCCTTGGGAAGATCCGTCGATCGTTTGAGACCGAAGGCCATGTTCTCTTGTACCTTCAAGTGAGGGTACAGTGCATAGTTCTGGAACACCATCGCAATGTCGCGGTCACGCGGCGGGAGGCGATTCACGATGGTCCCTCCGATGTCGATCTCTCCGCTCGTGATCTCTTCGAGGCCAGCGACCATCCGCAACAGCGTTGATTTTCCTGACCCGCTCGGCCCCACGAGCGTCAAGAACTCACCATCCTCAATTTCTAGATTGAAATCTTCAACGGCGATAGTTTTTCCATTGTATATCTTCGTCACTTCACTGAACAGAATCTGACTCATTATTGGTGAGATATGTTAGTCCATCCATTTATTACTTTGGGTTGAGGTGCCAGGAATGTCGGTCGGACTGAAAATCCAGGCTTCCTCTATTTAATTCAATACAATTTATTTACGGGACTCTCAGGTCTTGACAGCACCCTCTGCGAGCCCGTTGATAATGTACTTCTGCAGGAAGAGCAGGATGAAGAACATCGGCAGGGTCGCTCCAAGCGCGCCAGCCATCATCAGGTCCCACTGCAGGGAGTACTGGCCAACCCAGGAGCCCAACCCCGGTGGAATAGTCGTTTTCCCAGTGTCGTTTATCAGGATGAGTGCCATGACGAATTCGTTCCACGCAAAGATCCACGCGAAGATAGCGGTCGTCGCGATGGCTGGGGTGGACAGCGGAATGACAACACGGACAACCGCACCCACGCGCGTGCTCCCGTCAATCATTGCCGCCTCTTCCAGCGACGCCGGGAGATTCTCGTAGAAGCCACGCAACATCCAGATAGAGAACGGAAGGACGAACGCGACGTACGCTATCGTAAGCCCCAGCAGGCTGTTGAACAGACCGATGTTTCGGAAGATGAGGAACAGCGGGACTGCCACCAGAATGAGCGGAAACATCTGGGTTATCAACAGAAACGTCGCCACCGTCTTCCGCCCTCTGAAGTTCATCCTACCGATACTGTACGCGCCGAACGTACAGACCACGATTGCCAGGGCCGTCGAAGCTAACGTGACGATAACACTGTTCTTGAACCACGTCGGGAAACTGGTGTCGTACAACACAGTTCTGTAAGCGTCGAGACTCACGCCCGCGAGCCACTCTCCGGGGTTCGTCAGGAACGTATCGAACGCTGTTTGATTCAGTGAGACGATGATCATCCAGAACACCGGCAGGAGGACGACAAAGATCAGAGACCACAGCAGTGAGTGGAATCCGATTTTCTTCCCCCATTTAACCGTCTCTTGAGACAGTTCGAGGCCGAACACTTCCGTCTTGTTTGGGTTTTGACTAGCCATATTACTTCCCTCCAACTTCTTCTTGGTACAGTCGCAGATACACCATCCCGTATCCGAGCATGATGAGGAGCATCACGACTGAGATGGCCGCAGCGATACCGAAGTCGTTCTGGAGGAACGCCTGTCGGTAGATGTACACGGGTAACACCATCGAGGTGTTACCAGGACCACCGCTGGTCATGACGTATATCAACGTGAAGTGGTTCAGCGTCCACAGACTCATCAGCAACGTCGTAATGACGCCGATAGGCTGGATGAACGGGAGTGTTATGTGGCGAAATAGGTCGAGCCGAGTCGAGCCGTCGACACGTGCTGCTTCGAAGAGATCGGACGGAATACCCTTCATCGCTGCGAGGAAGGTAATCATGAAGAACGGGAAGTTACGCCAGACGTACGCCATCGTTATCGAGAATAGCGCGTACCGTGACCGGCCGAGCCATTCGATCCCTTCGAGCCCGAACAGTCGTAAGAGTCCGTTGAGCATCCCCAGTTCGTAATTGAACAGAAGCGTCCAGTTCAATGCCACAGCGATGAAGGGGATCGTCCACGGCAACAACAGGAGCGTCGTCGCAATCGACCGTCCCGTGAATTCACGGTTGAGGAGCACGGCAAAGAATAGCCCTATTGCCGCCATCATGACAACGCTTGCAAAGGACCAGACGAACGTGTTCTTCATCACGACCCAGAAATCTGGCAACGAGAACACTTCGACGTAGTTCTGCAACCCAACGAATACGTCCGGCTGAAGACCGCCGTATTCGTAGAAGCTCAGCGCGATGCCGCGGAGAATCGGAACTACGCTGATGAGTGCTAGTGCTGAGAGCGCCGGGAGGAGAAACAGCCATCCCCACAGACTCTCTTTTCCGAGCCAATATCGGTATTCTCTGGGAATTGTGAGTCCTCCGACTGTGGTATTAGCCTTTGCCATAGTCTTTGATGGATATGTGTGCTGGGGTATTTTATTTGTTTGGGTATTCCTGCCACTATTTGTTTCGGGCAGCGTTACCACCGATAATGCGAAGTCGCGAAAAAGTACCGCTACTCGCTCGACGGGTTACTCGTAGGGGTTGTAGATCTGCGGGACACCGTCGCCCGTAATCCACTTCTGAACCGAGTCCGGTGCGTCGTCGAGGGACGGCCCGCTGGTTTTCTCTTCGACAGTGAAGTCGAAGTAGTCTGCGTCGTTGATCTGCGAGCGTGCGTTGTTAGCCATCCCCCGCAGCGCAGACTTCGGATCCTGATCTGCACCGATCATCCCGGAGATCGCAGTCGAGTAGCCGGAACTGGCCCCCTCGAAGGAACCGAGGAACGGTGCGGCTTGCTTCGCACTACTGACACCGTACCGAACAGCGTTGGGGGCTTGTTCGAGACGGGTCTCGAGCCACGAATCCGGGACCTCTGTCGGATTATCGGTGAATAGCTCCATCTCTTCCTGTCCGGTTCGAACCGGGAGGAAGTTCGGTGCGGAGACCGGGAAGTACGCGTTCAGCTGTTCCGGCTGCGTCATGTAGTCGATGAAGTCGTCGCCCACCTCGTTGCCTGGGTCGTGGTTCGTGACGTTCGAGTTGAACGCCGCCAGGCAGCTCCCGCCCATGAAGGAGTGGCTCTCGCCATTGGGGCCGGCAGGCATCGGTGCCAGTTCGGTCGCTTCAGCGAGTTCCGAGTTCTCCTCGTTAACCCCTTCTTGGGGGTCAATGAGACTGCGTGCAAGGTCAGATGGCTGGTAATTGATCGCGCAGCGACCGGATCGGAATATCTCCTCGCTCGCCGTGTTGTCGAGGCCGCCCCATCCGCCGGGTGCGATGTCCCACTGCTCCCGGAGGCTCAACGTCCACAGGTGGGCAAACAGGGAGGCAGCGCCGTCGATATCGACGTTCCACGTCCCGTCGTCATTCACGCTATAGTAGCCACCGTCTGATTGGGCGGTGAATGCGGTTACGTTCTGCCCCGTTGTGAAGTCCTGTGCACCAGGAGTCGTGAATCCAGATGCATCCGTGTTCTCAGTGACGGCTTGTCCAGCCTCGATCAGTTCTTCCCACGTTTCTGGGATGCTCGACACACCGGCATCGTCCAAGAGGTTCATGTTCACGTGATTCGTTCGAAGTTCCATGAACCACGGGATGCCCCAGAACTCATCATCGAACTTACCCCAGTTTCCGACGGTTTCGTACCAGTCGTCGTACTCGTTGAACACTTCGGTGTTCGGGCGCGCCGCTCCTCGGTTCCCGAAGTCGACCGCGTGCTCACAGGCCATCTCAGAGACGTTCGGCATCGACCGTCCCTCAAGTGATGCGCTCCACTCCTGAAACACTTGGTCCCACACGACGACTTCAGTTGAGACGTTTACGTTCGCGTCGGCCGCGTCCTCGAACCCCTTTGCGGCACTCCTGATGGCCTCTGTTTCGGCGGGGATGTACCCGCGCATCGTCCACCAGAGGAAATCCTGTTCGGACGTTCCGTCCGAGCCGCCGTCGCTCCCATCACTGCTGCCACCGTCGCCACCGTCGCCCGAACAACCTGCGAGGCCGCCGGCGGCTGCGAGCCCACCGACAGCTGCTGCGGTCTGCATGAAGTTTCGACGCGAGTACTCGTCGTCTTTGTCTGTTCGTTCATTTGTTCCTGCTGCAGCTTCATCAGGAACTGATTCACTATTTTCTTTCGCCGACATAGTTTCTCTGTTGTAGACAGTCGTTATATATCTATCGGGAATTATTGGCATAATCATCATACTACTCTGGCAATTCAATCTTTGATTAACCGAGTGGTGGGTTTCGTCGTTGTTCTGACTGTCTTTATCAATCTAGGGATTCGTTCTCTCGCTCACCTTTCATCCTCCTTTTCTCGCCACAGCACTCTGCTCTATCGTCTGATTCCACCGGTTATCGACCCAAGCGGGTCTCGACACTATCGTTGACCCCATTGCTGTGTACCGGTAGTGATAGGCGATCGTAGTCGGTTCGCCATCGCTTGCTGCCGTGGTGTACTCCACATCAAGCGTTCGGATCAGGCCACTCGGGGTGACGATGGCTCGGACACTGTAGTTCCTGAAATTCTCGATGTTGGGGTGGACATCATAGGTGCCTGCAATCTCGTAGTTCACTTGCGTATCGACTCGTATTTTGGAAACCGTGACATGCCCCACCTGTAGGAATGGCTTCATCAATCGAGTTGTCGGCGTTGACGGGGCTCCTGTCACATTCCCCCTGTTGTAGGAGAGGCTCCCACTCCGATTTGTTCGGATGTACAGGTGTGTCCCGTCAGCAAACGCAGTTACGGACCACGTTGAATCGCTCGCATTGTCTCTCCAGTAGTATCGCGTCGGCGATTCTATCCGGACGAGTCGTTGACCGCGATTTCCATCCGAGGTCACTCGCACGCGCATTTGGTGTGACCGATTGTGCAATTGTTGCTGGTGGGCGTTGACCAGTGCATTGGTGTCGACGATACGGTTCTCGATAATTCCGGGCGGGAGTCTGTCTCCGGCTGGGTCGCCTCTTGATTCGCTGGGTACCGGAGCGGGGGTGACTGTGTCTGTCGACTCAGGACCAGTGACAAAGCCGCTACAGCCACTGAGTAACAGTGTCGCCACGACAGCACAGACCCGCCAATTCATACACAGTCTATGGGATCCATGGTGAAACCATTGTTGACACGTGGGTTGATCGAACGTATTCAAGAATTCAGCAATAGTGAAAAGCTCTTCAAAATTGTGGTCTTGTATTTCTGTAGCGTATGCACAATAGAGAAGGGACCGTATCATCACATCACCTAGATGTATGGCAAAGATTGATAGTATTGGCCACCAAGTATTTCTTCATTGTCACGATATCGTGCAATCGTTCATTATTTTGCTCTTTCGTTCTTGCCTCACGAGATTGTCTCACGCCTACTGAAATCCAGCATTACTGAATGGCATTTCATATGGATTTGTTAACAGTGGACCAGGGTTAATCTCCACCTCTTCCAGCCCCATAGAACTAACATGTGTACATCTGTTACCTCCAATCCATATTTTAGCAATTAACACATTCGTGTCATTGTCCTGCCACCCTCAATAGGCAGTTCTGTCGAGTCAACTGGCGGGGTCGATAGTTCGGCGAATCATCGAGAACTGGGTACTGACCAGACCTCTGCGCTCAATACCGACTGATATTAACGATTCGTGTTCGCATGTTATCTGGTAATTCCCACTGGTGCCACGCTCCTCTAAACATTCAGCATTATTGAATTGGTGAATTTCCGTTTTAGTATATTCGAAATTTTCGAACAGGTGATTACAGATCCACGAAACCGGTAGAGTTGTATCCTATACGCGTTATTTGATGACTGCGAAGAAAACTATATCGGCGGAGAGTGGGTTCGATTCTGAGAGCGGGAGACGACCGAAAGCCGGAATCCGGCAGGTGCGTTTGAAGTTGTCGGGAATGTTCCGAAATTAACTCCCGAGGATGCCGGACGCGCGAATGCGCAGACGGCGCAGCAGTCAAGTGGGCGAACACTCCGGGTCCCGAACGCGGTTCAATCCTCCGTGAAACCGGGTCATTCTAGAAGAACGAAAAGCGGAACTGACTGAAACGCTCATCCTTGAAGAAGGGAAAACACAGTCGGAGGCCGGTGGGGAAGTTCAACGGGCCATCGACATTTTCTATTATTATGCCGGAAAAGCGGCCGAAATCGGTGGCGAGAACAGCAGAGCTGCGGGCGCGATACGTCGCTGTACGTGCGTCAAGAACCCCTTAACGTCGTCGCGGCGATAACACCGTGGAACTACCCCTCGCCATCCCGGCTTGGAAAGTTGCACCGGCACTCCCAGCAGGCAATACAGTCGTTCTCAAGCCGGCGACGACGGCCAGCATCATCGGTGCCGCGTTCATAGAAGCACTCGACGACGCCGCCATCCCTGCTGGCGTCAGCAATTTCGTCACCGGACCAGGCAGTGTTATCGGCACCGCACTCTCGACCGACGAGCCCGTCGACGCAGTCTCCTTTACCGGGAGTGAGGTCGTCGGCGACATCGTGTATCAGGACGCGGCAGCGGATCAGAAACGCGTGCAATTGGAGATGGGGGGCAAGAACCCGACCGTGCTGCCCGACAGTGCAGACCTCGACGATGCCGTGAAAATCGTCGATACCGGCGCCTTCGATGTAACCGGGCGGGCCTGTACTGCGTGCTCCCGGGCTATCGTCCAGGAATCAGTCTGCGAAGAGTTCGTCGACGAGATCGAAGCTGGTGTCGCCAAAGTCAACGAGAAAACGACTGGACTCGAGTTGCACGTGCCCTTCGGCGGCATGAAAGCATCCTCCAGCGAGACCTACCGCGAGCAGGGTGACGCCGGCCTCGACTTCTACACCATCACCAAGACCGTCTACCTGAACTACTACGCGCGTCAGTGTCCTTTACCGGCCGATAGCGCACCCATGACCGTTTCGGGGGCAGCGATAGACTTTTTAAGGCTACCCACATCACACGTGATATGATAGCAGAAGATGCTCCTGAGTACCGAGATGCCTCGTTGCCAGTCGACCGTAGGGTCGACGATCTGATTGACCGGATGACGGTCGAGGAACTGGTCGCCCAGTTACTCTCCGTGCCAGCGTATCAACTTGTCATCGAGGGAGACGACGAAGATGTGGGCCAGTTGCTTACCGAAGACGGCGAGTTCGATCGAGAGGCTGCGACAGATATCCTCGAGCATGGTATCGGCCACCTCACACGACTCGCCGGCGGTGGCGGCCTCGAACCGGAACGTGCTGCCGAGATAACCGATGAGGTCCAGAACCTGCTCGTCGAAGAGACTCGATTAGGCATTCCAGCCGTCCCCCACGAAGAGTGTCTCAGTGGGTACATGGGTCCCGACGGAACGACGTTCCCGCAAGGAATCGGTCTAGCGAGTACGTGGGATCCTGACCTCGTCGAAGGGATGACCACGCGGATTCGCGACCAGCTTTTGTCTATCGGTTCAGTCCACGCCCTCTCCCCAGTTCTCGATATCGCACGGGACCTCCGGTGGGGTCGCACCGAGGAGACGTTCGGCGAGGATCCGTACCTCGTCGCACAGATGGCCAGTGCCTACGTCCGCGGGTTACAGGGTTCGGACCCAACTGAAGGTATCTCTGCGACGCTCAAACACTTCGTCGGCCACGGACTTGGTGAAGGTGGGAAGAACCGCTCCTCGGTCCAGATCGGCGAACGAGAACTCCGCGAGGTCCACCTGTTCCCGTTCGAGGCCGCCATCCACGAGGCGAACGCCGAGTCCGTGATGAACGCGTATCACGACATCGACGGCGTCCCCTGTGCGGCCGACGAGTCCTTACTCACCGACGTGCTCCGCGGGGAGTGGGACTTCGAGGGAACCGTGGTTTCGGATTACTTCAGCGTCCGGTTCCTCCACGAGGAACACGGAGTCGCTCGCGATCGGTACGAAGCCGCGATTCAGGCGGTCGAAGCAGGACTCGACGTAGAACTCCCACAGATAGAAGCGTACGACCACCTTGTCGAAGCAGTTGAGTCCGGGGACATCGCCCGCGAGACCGTCGAGACGTCGGCTCGGCGAGTCCTCCGCCAGAAATTCGAGAAAGGATTGTTCGAGGAGTATGGCTCGGACCCCGAAGACGCGGCTGAGGCGTTCGGACCTGACGCCCACCGAGAGTACGCTCGCGACCTTGCCCGCGAATCCATAACGCTCCTGAAAAACGAGGATGAGTTGCTCCCGCTCGACGACGACACGTCGGTGGCCGTCGTCGGCCCGAAGGCTGACACGCCGGAGGGACAACTGGGCGACTACGCCTACGCCGCTCACTACCCTGAGAAAGAGTCGAACCGTCACGTGGTGACGCCGCTCGAAGCCTTCCAGAGCCGTCTCGGTGAAGAACAGGTGACGTATGCTGCTGGTTGTACCACTACGGGCCCCGAGACAGACGGCTTCGAGTCGGCGGTCGATGCCACCGCTACGAGCGATGTTGCGGTCGCATTCGTCGGTTCGCGCTCGGCCATCGCACTCAGCGACGCGGAAGGGGAGGACCGACGCGACCGCCCCGACGTGCCGACGAGCGGCGAGGGTGCGGACGTGACCGACCTCGAACTGCCGGGGGTCCAGCAGGAACTGGTCGAACGACTCCACGAGACCGACACGCCCCTCGTCGTCGTCCAGGTCAGTGGCAAACCCCACAGCATCGAGTGGATCGACCAGCACGTCCCCGCAGTGGTCCACGCGTGGCTTCCCGGCGAAGAGGGTGGCCACGGCATCGCAGACGTGCTGTTCGGCGATCACAGTCCGAGTGGACGCCTCCCCGTCTCGGTGGCAAAGAACGTCGGACAGCTTCCGGTCTACTACGGTCGCAAGCCCAACAGTCGAAACGAGCGCCACGTCTACGCCGACAGTGACCCCCTCTACCCGTTCGGATACGGCCTGAGTTACACTGAATTCGAGTACGGCGACCTGTCACTGTCTGACGACGAAGTTCATCCAGCGGGAACCGTCACTGCGAGTGTGACCGTCGAGAATACGGGCTCGGTCGCCGGACACGAGGTCGTCCAGTGTTACGCCCACCAAGCCTGGCCGAGTCAGGCCCGCCCCGTGCAGGAACTCGTCGGGTTTGAGCGAGTTCACCTCGACCCGGGAGAGTCGGCGACAGTTTATTTCGAAATCGCAACTGCACAGCTAGCCTTCCACGACAGGGATATGGATCTCGTCGTTGAACCCGACGAGTACGAACTTCGCATCGGGCGGTCGGCCGCGACCACCGAGACTGCCGACTCCTTCGAGGTGGTCGGTGACCGCTACGAGGTACCACGGAGTGGCCGTGTCTACTTCGCGGAGACGCGCGTCGAGAACTGAGACCACCCGACACTGGCGGGGCTCCACATTCGACCGATTCTGATACCGGTTTGCGTGAACACATAGATTAATACCGCGTGTTGGCTGACACATCGTATGGGACTCCACGACGATTCACTCGACTACCACGAGTCCGACCCACCTGGAAAGATTGAAATCGCGACCACCAAATCGACGAGTACCCAGCGCGACCTGTCGCTCGCATACTCGCCGGGGGTCGCTGCGCCATGCGGGGAAATCGCTGAGACGCCGGAAGACGCCTATCGCTACACGGCGAAAGGGAATCTCGTCGCGGTTGTCTCTGACGGCTCCGCGGTGCTCGGACTTGGTGATATCGGTCCAGTTGCCTCGAAGCCAGTGATGGAGGGCAAGGGTGTCTTGTTCAAACGGTTTGCAGATATCGACGTGTTCGACATCGAACTCGATGCGTCTTCGACCGAAGCGTTCGTCGGTCACGTAGCGGCGATGGAACCGACCTTCGGTGGCGTCAACCTCGAGGACATCGCTGCACCTGATTGCTTCACTATCGAAGAGCGGCTTCGAGAACAGATGGACGTACCGGTCTTCCACGACGACCAGCACGGAACAGCGATTATCTCCGGTGCGGCCCTCATCAACGCTGCACAGATTGCCGGCAAAGACCTCGGCGACCTAAACGTGACATTCGCCGGTGCCGGTGCGGCCGCGACGGCAACCGCTCGATTCTTCGTCTCGCTCGGGGTCTCAACCGAGAACATCACGATGTGTGATATCGACGGTATCCTTACTTCCGACCGCGCAGCACAGGGCGAACTCCATCAGTACAACCGCGAGTTTGCACGAGACCGTACTCCAGGGGACCTTGCTGACGCGATGGACAGTTCTGACGTCTTCGTGGGCCTCTCAGCTGGCGGAATCGTCGATGAGGCGATGGTCCGATCGATGGCAGAGAACCCGATTATCTTCGCGATGGCCAATCCCGACCCCGAAATCGACTACCACGCCGCGAAGAACGCGCGTGAAGACACCGTCATCATGGCGACTGGGCGTTCTGATTATCCGAACCAAGTCAACAACGTCCTCGGGTTTCCGTTTATTTTCCGCGGTGCGCTCGATGTGCGTGCGACCGAGATAAACGAGGCGATGAAGGTGGCTGCAGCCGAACGGCTGGCGGAACTCGCACGCGAAGACGTGCCCGACGCCGTCGTGAAAGCCTACGGTGAGCAGCCCCTTCAATTCGGCCCCGAGTACATCATTCCCAAGCCGCTAGACCCGCGGATTCTGTTCGAACTCGCTCCGGCGGTAGCCAACGCTGCCGTCGAGAGCGGGGCCGCGCGTCGAGAACTCGACCTCAGTCAGTACGTCGAGCACCTAGAGGCACGCCTGGGGAAGTCTCGTGAGATGATGCGAGTCGTGTTCAACAAGGCACAGCGCGATCCGAAGCGGGTCGTCTTCGCTGAGGGCACCGACGTGAAGATCATCCGTGCCGCCTACCAACTAATCGATCAGGAAATCGCGGATCCGGTCTTGATCGGAGACCGTGAGCAGATCACTCAAACAATATCGGAGTTGGGGCTGTCCTTCTCGCCGGACATCCTCGACCCGGCTGAGATGGAACTCGACACATATGCCGAGACGCTCTACGAGCGGCGTAAGCGAAACGGCATCACGCGGCGGGATGCGGCTGAGCGTATCACAGATGGAAACTACCTCGGCAGCGTCCTCGTCGAGCGGGGCGAAGCCGACGCGATGTTGACCGGATTGACACACCAGTACCCTGCCGCGTTGCGTCCCCCACTCCAGATCATCGGAACCGACGACGATGCCGACTACGCGGCCGGCGTCTATATGCTCACGTTCAAAAACCGGGTCGTATTTTGTGCCGACACCACAGTCAACCAAGACCCAAGCGCCGAGGTGCTCGCCGAAGTAACCCGCCACACCGCTGCGCTGGCCCGCCGATTCAATGTCGAGCCGCGTGCCGCGTTGTTGTCGTACTCCGACTTCGGGAGCGTCAGGACGGCTGGGGCCGCGAAACCCCGACGTGCCGCAGAACGTCTCCGGGAGAACCCGACGGTCGACTTCCCGGTCGACGGGGAAATGCAAGCGGATACCGCCGTAGTCGAAGAGATGTTGACTGGTACGTACGAGTTTTCCGACCTCGACGAGCCGGCGAACGTGCTCGTGTTCCCTAACCTCGAAGCTGGGAATATCGCCTACAAACTCCTCCAACGTCTCGGCGGTGCGGAAGCTATCGGTCCGATGCTCGTCGGTATGGACAAGCCAGTCCACGTGCTCCAACGCGGGGACGAAGTCAAAGATATCGTCAACATGGCGAGTGTCGCCGTCGTGGACGCACAGGAGAAGTGAGCAAGAGAGATTCTGAGCGATTTTTATAGTTGGCTCTCGACGGAGGAGGTATGCTGGATTGGATACGATCGTACGAGGACCGTGATTGGCAAATAACGAGCGAGGGGACCGTCCGATACGCGCTCCTCGGGCTCGGGTGGTGGACGCTCGATGTGTCGCTGCCAGCCATAGAGAACTCCGAACTGGGTGAGGCGACCGTTCTCGTTAGCAGTTCGACCGAGAAGGCCGAAAAAGCGGCAGCGGAGCACGACGTCGAAAAGGGGATCAGCTACGAAGAGTTCCACGATGGAGCAGCGAGTGAGGCGTACGACGCGCTCTACGTCGGGACGCCTAACGCGCTCCACCTCGAGTATATCGAAACTGCGGCAACACTCGACAAGCCGGTCATCTGCGAGAAGCCGATGGAATCGACTGTCGAACGTGCCGAGCAGATGGTCGAGACCTGTGAAACGGCCAACGTGCCACTGATGATTGCGTATCGAATGCACACGGAGCCGGCCGTCCGACGAGCACGGGAGCTTATCGTCGACGGGTTCCTCGGCGAACCGGTCTCAGTCCACGGCCACAACACCCAGCCGGTTCTCGAAATGATACCGAATCCAGACCAGTGGCGACTCGACCCAGACATCTCCGGATACGGGACGTCGGTGATGGACCTGGGTATCTACTCGCTGAACACCACCCGATTCTTGCTCCGGCGCGAACCGCTCGCGGTCACCAGCCAGATGCACTCGCCACACGAGGCGTTCAGCGACGTGCCGGACGAGCGGTCGTCGTCGCTCCTCTACTTCGAAGACGATATCGTCATGACTTCCACGTCGAGTCAGAACGCACAGACTGACACCCACCTCAAAGTCACCGGGACCGAAGGCCAAATCGAACTCCAACCTGCCTTTCACGGCGAATGTACGCTGCATCTCAAACGCGGTGACCTTTCGATCACCGTCGACCACACGACGTTCGACGCTCAGCGAGAGATGCGCGAGGAGTTCGACTACTTCGCTGATCGTATCCTCTCAGACGGCGAAATCTATCCCGACGGGCGACACGGACTACAGGACATGCGGATTATCCGTGCGATCCACGAGGCTGGCGAGTCTGGAGAACGCGTGGACATCCAATAGACGCGCAGTCGCTGACTGTCGTGGTCAGCCCCGCTTCGATGATATCGTTGCCTCCGTTCGACATATTCATCGATGTCGCTTTGCCGCAGGTGGATTGTCGATTTGCTTCTAGGCTTCTGAGCACGAGACTCGTGATTTGATACGTGCTTCAGGCACGTAGGCCCTGGTCGGTACAGTTTAAACCGAGACCGACGGACACAGTACTAGTGAGACACCATCGTTTTGCCAACCTGGACCTCCTCTTCCTGATGGCGTCTATCTGGTTTCTCGCGAAGTTCGTCCGCTACACACTCCCACCGTTGTTCCCGGAGTTCCAGGCAGTCTACGGCGTCTCCAACGCCACGCTCGGTCTCGTGTACACGACGATGATGCTCGTGTACGCATTGATGCAGTTTCCCTCTGGCGTCCTTGCAGACAAGTTCTCCCCGCCGCACGTCATCGTCGGCGGACTCGTCACTGCCATGAGTGGCGTGTTCTTTCTCTCCTGGCCTGGTTCTTTCTTACTCCTTGCTGGCGGGATGGTGCTCGTCGGACTGGGAACGGGTGTCCACAAAACCGTTGCTGTCGCCTATCTTTCCCAGGTTTACTCTGAGAGGAAAGGTCGGTCTTTGGGCGTTCTGGACACGTTCGGGACCACTGCTGGCGTCGCCGCTCCTGCAGCAGTCGTCGTTCTCGCGAACACCCACGGGCGGGAGGTACTGTTCCTCGGTAGTGGCTGTGTTGGCCTCATTCTCGCAGGAGTATTTCTCACTCGAGCGTCGACGACACCGGAGGCGGTTTCTCAGCCGACAGATGCCGCGTCGGTTGCTGACTACATCGCATTGTTTCGGAATCGACGGTTCAGTGCGTTCGTCGTCGTGTCTGTCACGTACGCGTTCACGTACAACGGCATTGTTGCGTTCCTCCCCCTCTATCTGACTGAGTCGACACCGCTCAATTCAACCTTCGCAACCGTACTATATGGGGTGTTGTTCGCGGTGAGTTTCGTCCAGCTACTCACAGGCGACCTCAGTGACCGGTTGGGGTCGTTGCTGGTCATCGCTGGAACAACACTGATAGCGCTCCTCGGGCTCGTAGGAATACTGATCGGTTCGACACCGGTGGCCCTCGGAGCTGCCGTCGCTTTCTTCGGCGTCGGCGCCCACGGCTTTCGTCCGGTCCGAGGGGCCTACCTCGTCAAAGTCGTCCCTGATTCTCTCGCTGGCGGTGGTTTAGGTGCGGTGAGGACAATTCTGATGGGGGCTGGTGCGCTTTCCCCCGCTGTCGTCGGGTACGTCTCCGACAGTATCTCGTTCCGCGTGTCGTTCGCAGTCCTGCTGCTTTCGCTCGTCGTCACAGTGGTTACCGCATTCGGATTGCTCGTCACTGAATGACGTCCCCGGTCGTTTCGTCGGGAGTCGGTGTGGTCATTGTCACTCTTCCGGATGCCGGACGCAGCCGAATCGTCACCGGGCTCGCTTCCCGACCGGGCCACCCAAAAGATAATCATCACGGGGTCAGTCTCTGCGGATATTATGACGGACTGGATCAATCCGGAAATCATCGGTCGAAATAGGCTCGCACCGCATACTGATGTACTGCCGTTCGACGACGCGGCCACGGCTCGCGAAGGCAACCGTCCAAAGTCACCGTGGATTACATCGTTGAATGGTGACTGGCGGTTCAACCTATCTCCGACACCTTCTGACTCCCCTGATAACTTCGAATCCCCCACTTTCGATGTCAGTGATTGGGACGAAATCGAGGTCCCGCGGAACTGGCAGACCGCTGGCTATGGTGCGCCACACTACACGAACGTCGTCTACCCGTTCCCGCTCGACCCGCCGAACGTCCCGACAGAGAACCCCACAGGGTCCTACCGCCGGACGTTCCACGTCGCGGATGATTGGGACGGCCGTCAGATTCGCCTGCATTTCGAAGGCGTCGACTCGGCCTTCCATCTGTGGGTCAACGGCGAGCGGGTCGGCTACAGTGAGGGGGCACGCCTCCCTGCCGAGTTCGATGTGAGCGACTACGTCGAACCCGGCGAGAACACCGTCGCAGTCCGCGTCTACAAGTGGACCAACGGTAGTTACATCGAGGACCAAGATATGTGGTGGCTCAGCGGTATCTTCCGGGAGGTGTACGCCTACGCCCTTCCCGAGACCCACATCACTGACGTGGACGTGCGCACCGACCTCGATACCGACTACGTTGACGCTGACCTCAGTGCGACCGTTGACCTTGCCAACGTCGGCGATACTACTGCGACCAGTACTGTTTCGGCGACGCTGCGGGATGAAGACGACAACGCCGTCGTCGAGCTAGATGAAACCACAGAGATTCCAACAGACAAGACGTCGACGGTGACACTCGCAACGACGGTCACCGACCCCATGAAGTGGACAGCCGAGACGCCAGCCTGTTACACACTGGAACTGTCACTGACTGACAACGAGGGGGACGTCACCGAAGTCGTCGCCCAGACAGTCGGGTTCCGCGACGTCGCGATTGAGGACGGTCAGTTCCTCGTCAACGGCGAGGCAATCACGATTCGCGGGGTCAATCGCCACGATTTCCATCCGGACCGAGGTCGAAACGTCCCCATCGAGACGATGCGTGCGGACGTCGAGTTGATGAAACGGCACAACGTCAACGCCGTACGAACCGCCCATTACCCGAACGACTCCCGGTTCTACGACCTGTGTGACGAGTACGGTCTGTACGTCGTCGACGAGACGGACATCGAGTGCCACGGGATGGAACTCGCACGCGATACGCCCCACATCAGCGACGCGGACGAGTGGCGAGACGCCTACGTCGACAGAATGGTCCGCATGGTCGAGCGCGACAAGAATCACCCGAGTGTCGTGATCTGGTCGCTGGGCAATGAGTCCGACTTCGGCGAGAATCACGTCGCGATGGCCGAGGACACGCGCGAGCGTGACCCGACCCGACCAATCCACTATGAACCGGATACCGAGCAGGTCGTCTCGGACATCGTCGGACCGATGTACCCGCCGTGGGAGCAACTCGAAGCGTGGGCTGCCGAAGACGAGTACGACCACCCGGTCATCATGTGTGAGTACGCGCATGCGATGGGCAATGGTCCTGGTAATCTCCGAGAGTACTGGGACATGATCTACGACAACGACCGCCTGCAGGGTGGGTTCGTCTGGGACTGGCTTGATCAGGGCCTGCGCCAGACGACGGCCGACGGCGAGACGTGGTTCGCCTACGGCGGTGACTTCGGCGACGAGCCTAACGACGCGAACTTCAACATCAACGGACTGGTGTTCCCCGACCGTACGCCATCGCCTGGTCTCACCGAATACAGGAAGGTCATCGAGCCAGTGACACTGGAGGCCGCTGATCTCGAACAGGGAGCAGTGAGCGTCGCAAACCGCTACGATTTCCGCGGCCTCGACCACCTCACGGCCTCGTGGCGCATCGAAGCCGACGGCGAACTCGTCGAGAGTGGTGAACTCAACCTCCCGGACGTATCAGCCGGCGAGCGTGAGACGGTCACCGTCCCGTTCGCTGACACCGACCGAAGCGACGCCGAATTCCTGCTGACCGTCACAATCACGTACGCGGGCGAGACACCGTGGGCCGAAGCGGGCCACACCGTCTCGACAGGGCAGTTCGAACTCCCCGACAGCGGCGAGCCACGGATGCCGTCCGTCGGCAGCGGCCCGCTCACCTGCGAGACTACCGATGGCGGCATCGTGGTCACGGGTCCGGAGTTCGAAGCCCGTTTCGACGACACAACGGGTGTCCTCGACACGCTGACCTACCACGGAAAGCAACTCCTCGAAGCCGGTCCGCGCGTCGACCTGTGGCGTGCCCCGACGGACAACGACCGGGGGCTGCCACTCGACAGGACGCTCCTGTCTCGACTCACGGAGCTGTCTGAACGCGGAGCGACGCTCGAACCCGGTGCGTTTCGCACCATCGGATTCGAGCAACTCTGGCGCGAGCACGGACTTGACAGCCTCCAGTTCCGAACCGACGACGTCACCCAACAGAGACGCAGCGATGGCCGCGTCGAGATAACCGTCCACGGACGCCTCGCACCGCCCGTGTTCGACCACGGATTCAGCACTGAACAGGTGTATACGTTCCACGACGACGGGGCCGTCGAGATAGAGACGACGCTCGAACCGGAAGGGGATCTCTCGATTCTGCCGTCACTGCCACGGGTCGGTCTCGATCTGACACTCCCGGGAGACCTAGAGACCGTTACATGGTACGGTCGTGGCCCCGGAGAATCTTACGTCGATAGTAAACAGGCCTCACTCGTCGGCCGATATCAAGACGACGTGACTGCCATGCATACGCCGTACGTCCGCCCGCAGGCCAACGGCAACCGGGCGGACGTGCGCTGGGCGAGGTTCACCGACGGCCGCGGTGTTGGTCTCCACGTTACTGGCGACTCGCTCCTCCACGTGACTGCCCACCGCTATACGACCGACGATCTGGAAGCGGCTGCCCATGGCCACGAACTCCCCGAACGCGACGAGATTTCGGTGTCACTCGACCACACCCACTGCGGGTTGGGAACCGGGAGCTGTGGGCCGGCGACGCTCGACCAGTACCGCGTCGACCCTGAGACGTTCACGTTCTCCGTCACACTCCGTCCGTTCGTCGCACAGTAGAACCACCTGTCTCGACCGTCCGACTCTGTCTTGTCCGATGTCGGTCGAGAGATTCCGCCTGTCATCTACGAGTGACGAGTCGAACAGCACCCTTGCTCGGAACTGCGTCGGACAACCACCTACGAACGCGGTGCCGCAGCCTGCGCGAAGACCCGCTCGTTGCGGAAGAATGAATCGACCACCCCGGACTTGTACACCTGCTCGTAGCTGAGACACTCCTCGGCCAAGTCCTCGACGTAGCCGTTGCGCTGTCGCCAGCGCTCTTTTATCTCGTCGCTGACCGTGAAGTCATTGTCTTCGTAAAAGCTGGATTCGGCACCCATGTGTCGCATGACGAAATAGAGACTCGACGTCGGGAACGCGAGCATCCCGCGCTGTGACCCCTCTTCGGTCACCAGTTCAGAGTCGAACAGCTCGAAGCCGTTGCGGTCGTAGTAGTCGATGTATTCCCGGATGCGGTCGCTCACTGGGATCGACCGCATCGCTTCCCAAAAGTCGTTGTCGCCGTCGGCGAACAGATAATGGATGCTGATGAAGTCGTAGGCGGAGTTCCAGCTCCCCCGGACGTATCTGTTGTACGATTCCCTGAACGCGGCATCGTTGATGTGGCCACGGCCAGCGAGCCGACGGGATAGTCGGAGAGCAGTGTTCAGATGGGTCGTCAGTGATGTCGCCTGGAGCGGTTCGATGAACCCCTGGGCGTTGCCCGTCGTGACGCAGTTCCCGACCCAGGTGTCCTCGAAGAACCCCGAGTCGAACTGGTGATGTGCAATTCCCTGGAGCTGTTCGTCGCGGTGGGACTCGAACTCCGCGAGGGCCTCCTCCTCGGAGACGTATTCGGAACTGTACACGTAGCCCATTCCCCTCCCTTCGGGCGTATCGATCTGCCAGAACCAACCGTACTCGCCCGTATCCAGGACGGTTGCCGGCACGATTTCCGTGATGTCGATGTCTGCTTGGGCGGTGACGGCCCTGTCCAGCGGGATGTCGAAACTACGGTACTCGGCGTCGAGTTCGCCGACCAGATGGCGGGAGAATCCCGTCGAGTCGACGTACAGGTCTGCGTCATAGACGCCAGATTCACCATCGACGCGTTCTACCCAAGTCCCCGAAGCGTTCGTCTCGACGTTCGTCACCCGGTCGTTGATAAGGTCGATGTCTCGCTCCGTACATACTGTCCGCAAAAAGTCGTTAAACCGGCCGATGCTCAGGTGATACGCCATGTTGGGATACATGACGTACGAGTCCTGGCTGGGTGCGTAGACCAGTGGTGTCTTGCAGTGGTCGACAATCCCTTCTGCAGGCGTAGACATATCTCCGGTTTGATAATAGTGGTATAGCGATTCGACTGACTTTGGATCGTCGACTTCAGGTTTCACCGATCGGATGTCGAACGAGTAGTGGAACGGTTCGTAACCGCACCAGTCCCGGAAGTACGATGACCCTTTCCAGACTGGTCGAACTTCTTGGAGGAATCGCGCCTCGTCGATCCCGAGCGCATCGTGCAGCAGCGGGACGATCGACTGGAACGTTCCCTGACCGACGCTCGTCGGAGGGTCCTCAAAGTCGTCGACAATCTCGATAGATAGGTGCGGATTCACCCTACGAAGTGCCAGTGCGGCAAGGAGGCCAGCGTCGCCGCCACCGACGACCGTGACGTTCTCTATTTTATTCCCCATGTTATCTTGTATCGTCGTGATTTTCCGTTAAATACCTGTCTCTGTTTGAGGGAGTTCAGGCCCTGCTTGTACCGGGTACGCTGTAACCAGCATGAAGGGGAACCGACTGACACACGGCAACTTCGGCGATTCTAATAGTGGTGGTAATCACACTGATACCGGTATCAAGCAGCAGACAGTCCGCTGAGAAAGTTTTTACTGCTCATCAAAATGCGTAGACGTATAGCCACGGGGAGAGATACGCTCTTTTAGCGGCGAAGCTACCCATGACCGACACTGCACCCGACGTTCTCGTCTTACGAAACAAGTCACACGGGTTGGAAGCGCGTGACTACGCCGACTTGCTCGTGGAACGGTTACCAAATCACGACGTACGGCTCGCGACGACGACTGCCGAAGAACGAACGCTGATCAAACACGCGACCGTTGTCTCCGGTGTCGATATAGATGAAGACTTGCTGAGACACGCACAGGACTTGCAGCTGTTCGCTGGTACCGCGGCAGGTTACAATCACTTGCCACTCGACACGCTTTCAAAGATGGACGTCGCAGTGACCAACGCCTCAGGTATTCACGCACCCAACATTGCAGAACAGGTGATGGGCTATATCCTATTGTACTCACGGCGACTTCGTGAGGGACTTGCTCGTCAGGAGCGTAGCGAGTGGCGTCACTACCAGGCTGAGGAACTGATGGGGAGTACCGTCACCATTGTCGGCCTGGGTTCCCTTGGAACCGCTATCACTGAACGCCTGTCGGGTTTCCACGTCGATACGATCGGCGTCCGGTACACACCCGCGAAAGGTGGGCCGACGGACGAAGTCATCGGATTCGATCAACCAGACCTCGAATCCGCTCTCGCTCGGACTGACTACCTCATCGTCGCAGCACCATTGACGGACACGACACGAGGACTGCTCTCCGAGGAGGAGTTCATGACGCTCCCGTCCGATGCATTCGTGGTCAACGTCGGCCGTGGACAGATTATCGATACCGACGCACTCGTGACCGCGCTTCGGAAGAACCACATCGACGGCGCTGCCCTCGACGTCACTGATCCCGAACCACTCCCCAGCGACCATCCGCTCTGGGACTTCGAAAACGTTCTCATCACACCGCACAACGCAGGACATAGCCCGAAACACTGGGATCGGTTAGCCACGATCGTCGCCGAAAACGTCGCCACGCTCACAGAGACAGGCCGTGTCGGCTCACTGGAGAACCTCGTTCAATCGTAGACCGACGACTAGGCACACTTTCCTGCCAGTACTGGCTGTTCAGTTCCTGTCGCACCGACAAACGGTTGAAGTCATGGCTTCCGTGTAGTCACACTGTGATTGAGGTCGCAAGTATCTTTTCCGAACCAGTCTCAGCGCGGAAATGCTGGGAGGACTGCGTCAGGTTTCGTATTCGACGTGCGCGCTCCCAGTTATCCTCACTGAGTGCGTCGAAGAGCGCGAGTCCGACTTTTGGACGAAAATTGCATTGCTCACGCCTGCGGAGAACCCTTCGATACCGTGGTTCCAGAAGCTTAGTGCGTACGGCGTCGCTGTCGGCCACACGCATCTCCAACACGCGGCCACCACCGACGGCCGCCCTCTCGTCAACCCCGGAAGCGTCGGCCAACCGGGAGAGAAGCATCCCGACGCCGCTTACGGCGTGTTGGATACGAACGAGAACACAGTCGACCTCCGGCGGTCAGTTACGATATCGACCGCGGTATCGCGGAAGTCGAAGCAGCGGGGCTGCCGACCGAAACCGGGACACGTCTGCTGAATGGGTAACGAGAATTTAGTATAGCTACACAGTATAGCTATACTATCATACAGGTGCACAGCCGTTTGCGTCCGGTGTGCTGGCCGAGCGTAGGCAGGTCATTTTTAGCGACCAGACGGTCGCCGTCTACAGGTGAGAAGACGGTTTCCGCTATCGGTTGCGGACCTAATTAGAACTGTTCGTCGGCCGAGTTGTCGCCGTCAGCGACCATCGCTTTTCGAGAGACGAGTTCGATAGTCGTTTCGGACCCGATTGACGACCCACCGTCGATGCGCTCGACCCTGAGGACGACGTCTTCGGGCGAAGCACAGCCGCAGTTGACGAACTCCTCCCACTGGTCGCCGACGGCGATGGGGCCCGCGTGGGCCCATCGGAGATATCGCAGATAGGTCGACTCGGTCATCTTTTCTCGGAGCCAGTCGCTGTCCGCGATCCACCACCCGCCGTCTGTGTCGGGGTCCGCCTCGGGCGACCGAAACGACACGACCACACGGCTCGCTTGGTCCGCGACGGTCGACGGGTCAGTCAAGTTCGGTTTGCGCTTTCCGGATCGTCCCATCAGTCATCTGCCTCCGCTGGGACCGATGCCGCTGTCTCAGAGGCCGCCGCCAGCTGTGAGTTGAGCCACTCCTCAGCGTCTAACGCGGCCATACTCCCCATCCCGGCGGCGGTGATGGCCTGTTGATAGGCGTGGTCCATCACGTCACCGGCGGCGAAGACGCCATCGACGGCCGTCTCCGTCGTCGCCCACGACTCGTCCGCGTCAGCGGTCAGAACGTACCCGCTGTCGTCGAGTTCGACCGGCGTGTCTCTGAGGAAGTCCGTGTTGGGTTCGTGGCCGATAGCGTAGAAGACGCCGCCGACAGCGATTTCAGATACTTCGACGTCGACACCATCGGCGTACTTCGCCGCCGGATACCCGTCGGGATGAGACACGACAGTCGCACCGGTCACGCCTTCCTCGGATGACCCGTGGAGCGCGACAAGTTCGGTGTTCCATGCGAACTCGATGGCGTCGTTCTCGCGGGCACGGGTCGCCATAATCTCCGACGCTCGAAGGTCGTCACGACGATGCAGCACGGTCACGGTGTCGGCGAACTTCGCGAGGAAGAGCGCTTCCTCCATCGCGCTATCACCGCCGCCGACGATTACCACGTCGTCGCCGCGGTGGAACGCGCCGTCACAGGTCGCACACGTCGACAGCCCGTTCCCCATCAACGCCGTCTCGCCGTCCGCACCGACCCAGCGGGCGCTGGCACCGGTCGCGACGATGAGGGCACGAGTGCGAAGCGTCTCACCGGTCGAAAGCGAGAGCTCCTTCGGTTGGCTATCGAATGTGGCCGATTCGATGCTCCCGTACTGGAACTCGGCACCGAATCGCTCGGCCTGTTCTTTGCCCTGCTGGACGAGTTCCATCCCGCCCACGCCGTCGGGGAAGCCGAGGTAGTTCTCGACGTCTGTCGTCAGTGTCAACTGGCCGCCGGGTTCGTCGCCTTCGAGGACGAGGGGGTTGAGGTCGGCCCGCGCCGCGTACACCGCGGCGGAGAGTCCCGCCACGCCGGAGCCAGCGATTACCACGTCCCTTACCTGCTCGCTCATCTACTCGGTGTACCTCTCGATGAGGGACCGCAACTGGTCTTCGCTCTGGACGCCGACGATTTCCTCGACCTGCTCACCGCCAGCGAACAGGACGAGCGTCGGGACCCCACGAACGCCGTAGGCGGCCGCGAGTTGCTGATTGGCGTCGACGTCTACCTTCGCGACTGCGGCGTCCGTTTCAGCGGCGAGCGTTTCCACGACTGGTTCGAGCATCTTACACGGACCACACCAATCGGCGTAGAAGTCCGTGAGGACGACGTCATGGTCGGCAACAGCGTCGTCGAGTGCTGCCTGGCTCTCGATGTGGACCGGTTCGCTCGGAGCGGTGCTATTTGCGGTGGGTGCTGAATCAGTTGTCATCGTTTACGTATAGGTGGTGGCGGTAGTTAAGAGTTGTGGGGAAATTATACAATACCAATGCGACTATGGTCAGCGGTAGCAGTGAGAAAGACGGGTTGGAGGTTCCGGACGGCCGGGAAGACGAGATATTCGGACGCGGTGAAAAGGACTTGAGAGTCCGGGCACCGGGTTGGACCTGTATCTGGTCGACACGCTCGTCGGCCGATACGGTGGCGCCGAGTTCGTCAGCAGGCACCTGCAGCCGAACGCTGGCAGGACCCTGACCGCTGGGCCTGCCGGTGTCTCGCTCAGGCCGACTGCCGAGCGAACTCCCCGATGCGTTCATCCATCCGGACGTACCAAGCAGACAGTAATCTGTGCATCTCGTCTGCGAGTGCGTCGGCGTCCCGCATCCGGTACACGTACCGGTAACTCGGCCCGCTATCGTCGCGTGTCATCCGTTCTATGAGGCCTGCGTCGACGAGCCGGGTGAGCGACCGAGACACCGTCGACCGATGACGGTGGATTCGTTCGGCGATCTCGTCGACCGTCACTGGGCCGTCCACATCGGCGATGACAGCGAAGACACGCCGGTCAGTCTCACTGGCCCCGTACACGTTCTCCAGCAGAGTCACCCAGTTAGGATCAGCCTGCACTGACTCGTGAACGGAGGACACCATCTCGATTGAGATTATTGTTTGAAGACGTAAAAAGGTTGTTCGTATTCTCTACAATACTGTGGGAACAGCACTTCAGAGTCGGACTGACAGCAGTGTCTTCGAGAACCGAGAACAGCACACGTGACCGGCCATCATCCGAATATTTGGCACTCAACATCCGAAATATCCGCGGGTGGGAGAGGGGTTCGGTCGGCAGCGGCCTCGTCATCCCTAATCTGTCGGGGGCCACGATTGTTTATATTGTACAATCAAAGAGTTATTACCAGAGGGAGACTTAGGAGGAAGTATGGACCGTAATGTTGGTTCGACAGACAAGACTGCGAGAATTCTTCTCGGTGCCCTCGCGGGCCTCGTCTCGCTTAGCATACTTGCCAGCGCCGTTTCACTGCCAGCGATACTCGCGCCGGTGCTCGGACTCGCCTCGGTGATACTGCTGGGCACCGGCTTCAGCGGATTCTGTGGGCTATACAGACTCCTGGGTGTTGACACATGTTCCGTCGACGCCCGGTGAACGGTCGGTGTATTATCGGACGGACTTCAGAAACGGCGCGCGGCTAAACGCCTATTTACAGGGCGAGAGGGTGAGTTCGGCAGTAGCCAAAAATCGCCCCTCAGCGGTTCCGGGCCGAACGACCGAGCGAACGACGGCTGAGTCCAGCGACGCCCGAATCAGGACTCGTAACCGTCGAGGTCAACGACCCCAAAAAGACCGTCGAGCGTCTGGCCAGTGAGGGCATCGTCGTTCGGTCGTTGCCCCAACCGTCGGCGGTACGGGCGTCTATACACGCCGTCAATACCGAATCAGAAATCGACCGTCTTGCAGCGACCCTCGGCAGCGTCGGTATGTCCGCCCGGTGAACCTCCCGGACCCACGACGTGAGGGCGTGAATCCAATCCAGGTCGTCGTACACCGAGGTCTGTGAACCGCTGATAACCACGCCGTCGTACCGCCAGTCGTCCCCGGCTGGCGCCGGTGGGACCTGGCCATCGCTAACTTTGTACACCCGAGTCGTAGCGTCGAGTGACCGGGTCAGGTTGCGCTCTGCAGGTGTCTCACCAACTGACGCGTCGACGATGGCGATTGTTTGATTCATGTGGTTTCAGTCCCGGAGAAAGTCGCGCAGTGGCTGTCGTCGCTCAGACGAGCAGTTGGATGTCGGACTCGGCCATGTGCTGGAGCGCAGTGGCCGCGCCGACGCCGACGGTGACATCGTCGTAGAAGTCGTCCTCGTCGTAGTCCATCAGCTCGATAGTCATCTGGCAGGCCTGGAGGTCGACACCCTGGTCCAGCGACAGCTCGATGAGTTCGTCGATCGTCGCCGTCCCGTTGTCGTCGATGCGCTTTTCCATCATGCGCGTCGCCATCCGGTCCATCCCGGGCAGTGCCGCCAGCGCGTTCGGCATCGGCATGTTCGGATTACCGACGGCCGACAGCTGGAGATTCCGGGACTTCTCCTCGTGGAGGATATCTAAGCCCCAGAACGTGTGGAACACGACCACGTCCCAGCCGAACGCGGCCGCGGTGCTGGCGAGGATGAGGGGCGGATACGCCATGTCGAACGTCCCCTGCGTCGCGACGATGGTCATCTTCTTCTGGTCGTCGTCGGCCTCCAGGTCGGCGACCGTTTCCTCGAGTTCTTCGATGCGAGCCTGCAGTTGCGCCTCGCTCATCGACTCGCTGTCGCCGGTCGAGGATGCGTCTGTACTCATGTTAGGCGGTCTTCTCGATGTAGTGTTTGTACACGTCGCCGTCCTCGACCTGTTCGAGGAGTTGCACGCCGCTGGTCCCTTCGGCCCAGCCCTCGATGTCGCTCATGCTACCGCTGTCAGTGGCGAGGACCTCCAGTATCGATCCCTCGGCGAGGTCGTCTATCGCCTGTTTGGTCTTCACGACTGGCATTGGGCACGATACACCTTTCACGTCGAGCGTCTCCGCGATGTCGAATGCTTCACTCATTGTTGGAAAGACTCCAGCTACTGTATTGGAGCCACTACACAATATTAGGGGAGCAGTTAAAAGAATATCGATTATTGCACCATCCAACCACAACCAGTTTTCGGTATCGGCCAAACAATACCGCAATTTAGCCCCTAATACCGCTATATCCGATTCTAAAGAGAGGTGTTCCCAAAACAGTATTGTGTGTATTGGGAATTTCTATACAAACTCTTTTATGCCTCAACCCTGTAGGGATGGGTGTACTACATGAATGCTGAAGACTTCCCGACGCCGGACGCAGAAGTCGAATCGATCAACCCCGAAACTCTGAAGCAGCGAATCGACGACGGAGAATCGGTCACCATCCTCGACGCGCGCATGTCTGGGGACTACGATGAGTGGCACATCGACGGGGAGAATGTCGAATCCATCAACGTTCCATACTTCCACTTCCTGGACGAGGAACTGGACGCAGACATCATCGCGGACGTCCCGGAAGACCGCGAGATCACGGTCCTCTGTGCGAAAGGCGGGGCGAGCGAGTACGTCGCGGGCACGCTCGCGGAGCGTGGCTACGACGTCCACCACCTCGAAGATGGGATGAACGGGTGGGCCCGCATCTACGAAACCGTCGAAGTCGCCGACTATGACGGGGCCGGAACGCTGCTGCAGTACCAGCGACCGTCCTCCGGTTGCCTGGGCTACCTCGTCTACGACGACGACGAGGCCGCCATCATCGACCCGCTACGCGCGTTTACCGACCGATATCTCGACGACGCCGACGAGCTCGGGGTCGACCTGAAGTACGCACTGGATACGCACATCCACGCGGACCACATCTCTGGCGTGCGTGACCTCGCCGCTGAAGGTGTCGAGGGCGTCATTCCTGCCGCGGCCGTCGACCGCGGCGTCACCTACGCCGAAGAGCTGACGACCGCCGAGGACGGTGACGAGTTCCACGTCGGCGACGCGACTATCGAGACCGTCGCCACGCCCGGCCACACGACCGGGATGACCTCGTATCTCGTCGACGGAAGCCTGCTCGCTACTGGAGACGGACTGTTCATCGAGAGCGTCGCCCGTCCGGACCTCGAGGAGGGCGACGAGGGCGCGCCGGACGCTGCCCGGATGCTCTACGAGTCGCTGCAGGACCGCGTGTTGACGCTCCCCGACGACACGCTCGTCGGTGGCGCGCACTTCAGCGACGCCGCCGTCCCTGCCGACGACGGGACCTACACGGCGCCTATCGGTCAGCTCGTCGAGAAGATGGATGCGCTCACGATGGACGAGGACGACTTCGTCGAGACAGTCCTCGCGGACATGCCCCCACGGCCAGCCAACTACGAAGATATCATCGCGACGAACCTCGGTCAGAACACCGTCGGTGACGACGAGGCGTTCACGCTGGAACTCGGACCGAACAACTGCGCGGCGAGCCAGGAATCGCTCGCGGGTGACTAATCGTCGATGGTAGCTGATCCAGTCCCGCTCCAGCTGGCCGCCGAACTCTTCCCAAACGGGATTAGCCGGTACGCCATCGGCGGGCTCTTCGTCGGTCTCGGCGCGGCAGTCATCTACGTGGGCACCGGTATCAGTGCCGGTGCGAGCACGTTCCTCGAGTCGACACTGTCGTACGTCTCCGACCAATCGCGATTCCAGCAGTACGTCACCTCACGGGACTGGCGGCTCGTGTTCACGCTCGGTATCGTTCTCGGGGCCGCTGTGTACGCTGTGGTCTATCAGGGCGGCACGTGGACGACGGATGTCTCGTGGTGGCGACTCCTGTTGGGCGGCGTCTTCGTCGGCATCGGAACGCGCGTCGGGAAGGGGTGTACCTCGGGCCACGGCGTCTGTGGCGTGGGGTCGGCCTCGAAAACGTCCATCGCGGGCGTGCTCGCTTTCCTGCTGGTGGCGATACTCACCGCACAGGTGGTCGCTGCACTAGGGGTGACCCCCTAATGGCAGCGTCCAGTGACCGGCACCCGCTGTTCATCCCGCTCGTGCTGGTCGGCGGGCTCATCTTCGGCTTTGGGCTCGGTTACAGCCACATGGCCCGCCCCGAAGTGGTACTGAACTTCCTCCAGTTCGAGGACTTCGGCCTGCTGTTCGTGATGTTCGGCGGCGCGGCTGTGACGGGAATCGTGTTCTTCCTCATGCCGCGCGTGCTAGACCGGGCGCCCCTGACCGGCGACCGGTTCGAACGTCGGCTGAAGTCCTTCGACCGGAACGTGCTGGTCGGCGGTGCTATCTTCGGCGTCGGCTGGGGACTGTCGGGTATCTGTCCGGGTGCCGCCTACGCCAGCCTCGGCATCGGCAACGTGACCATCCTCTGGGCGCTGGCGGGGATGTTCCTCGGCGCGTATCTGCAGGGGTGGTGGCGAAGCCGGGCAACCGACGACGTCGACGTCACCGCCACCGGGGCAGACTGAACACCAAATCACATCTGCCCCAATGGAACTACAGCTTCTCGCCCTCTTCCTGACTGCTGGTCTCGCGAGCCTGTTCATGTCGTGGGTCATCGGTGCTGGCTCCAGCGGCGCGACACCCTTCGCACCCGCTGTCGGTGCCAATGCCATCTCGACGATGAAGGCGGCGTTCGTCGTGGGCATCTTCGGACTCGCGGGCGCGGTGACACAGGGCGCAAACGTCTCGGAAGCGGTTGGGCGTGGCCTCGTCGGCGGCGTCACTCTTCCTGCAGTCGGCGTTATCGTCGCCTTGGTGGCGGGTGCCGGGCTCATGGCCGTCGGTATCTACACCGGCTACCCCATCGCGACGGCGTTTACCGTCACCGGCGCAGTCATCGGTGTCGGGATGGCCCTCGGCGGCACCCCCGTCTGGGGGAAGTACCAACAAATCGGGACCGTCTGGGCGCTCACACCATTCGTCGGCGGCGGTCTCGCCTACGCCATCGCCAGCGTGTTGCCGCGGTCAGACGTCCCAGAAGTGGCCACAGTTCCGACGCTCGCGGCGCTGGTCGGCATCGTGTTGGCCAACGTCGAGTTCGCGTTTCTCGGACCTAGCGGCGGGCCGGGCTCGCTGACACGCTTCGGACAGCGACTGCTCGGCATCGACGGGGTCGTGGCGACAGTGGCACTCTCCGGTGTCGTCGCCTTCGTAGTGTGGGGCGTGGTGTACCGTGATCTCCGCCACGACGAGGCAGACGGCCTCAGACACGTCCTGATAGCGCTCGGTTCGCTGGTCGCGTTTTCGGCTGGCGGGAGTCAGGTCGGACTGGCGGTCGGCCCATTGCTCCCACTGCTGGACGAGGCCGTCCCGCTCTCGCCAGCGGTCGTCTTGCTGGGTGGTGGCCTCGGTATCCTCGTCGGGTCGTGGACCGGTGCGCCCCGGATGATAAAGTCGCTCGCGCAGGACTACTCCTCGCTGGGGCCGCGGCGCTCTATCGCCGCACTCGTCCCATCGTTCCTCATCGCTCAGCTCGCCGTCTTCCTCGGTGTGCCGGTGTCGTTCAACGAGATTATCGTCAGCGCTATCATCGGGAGCGGTGCCGCAGTCGGCGGCAGCGAGGCAATCGACCCGCAAAAGATTCTGGTCACGGTTGGCGCATGGGTCGGTTCGTTCGCACTCGCACTGACCGTCGGCTTCGGATCGATGACTGTGATGGCCGCGTTCTAGCCGCCTGTATCAGGCTGTTCGTGGGGGCGGGACGAGGTAAACGTTCCCGCGTGCGCGAGCGACGATATCCTCAGAGACACTCCCGAGCAACAGTCTGCGCATCCGGCTCTGGCCACGGGACCCGATAAGCGTCGTCGTTGGCGTCACGTCCGTCTCGACGTCGAGAATCTCCTCGGCGGGGTCGCCACTGCGAACCATAACTTCCGTATCGATGTCCCACTGTGCCAGCGTGTCCGCGAGCGCAGTGAGCCGTTCGGATGGTTCCTCGTCGCCCGTCTCGTCTTTCGGTGATTCGACGTGGACGAGCGTCGCTTCCTGGGTCGCGTGGCGGAGATACTGGAACGCGTCGAAGGCACGCGCTGCGTTCTCTGAGAAGTCTGTCGCGTAGAGTACTCGCTGGAACAGATGCTCCCTGAGTACCGCCGGGTCGTCGGTACTGCGTTCGATACGGTTGACCAGTAGCGGAACGACGGTTGTCCGCGCGAGATTGCGGGCTGTAGAGCCGATGACGCGGTTGTCGAGCGGACTCTGTCCGCGGGAACCGATAATCGTCAGGTCGGCTTTCTCTGCCTCTGCGATGCCGTTGATGCGCCGGTGGGGAGTGCCACGTACCACGTGGGTTTCAGTGTCGAACCCAGCGTTCTCCATCACGTTCTGGTACCGCGTGAGCCCCTGTTCCCGCCGCTTGCTGAAGTTCAGTCCCGGCATTCCCACGTGAACGTTCGACGGGATGACCGTGACGAGGTGAACGGTGTCGACACCGATGCGGCCGAGACATTCGAGACACGTCTCGTTCTGAATCGCCGCTTCACTCGCCGCCGAGAGATCTGTCGCATAGATGGCCCTCATGTTCGACTGTACGCGACCGACCATTAATATTGTTTGCTTTGTACAATATTAACGGACTGGGTAAGGGGGAGACAATCCAGAATTCTCGCCGTTCCCATAGCCAGTATAGGGGTTGTGACGGACAGATATTCGTTCAGGCAACCGTAGAAAAATGGCGCGCGCAACATTATTTCGGCATATTTTAGGGAATTTGAACCGAGGTCGACGAAGCCCGATATCTGGATAAGTTATACAGATATTTCGGTGGGATAGCGGTGTGATACTTTGCAGTAATATTGTGTATGTCTCCCAAAACTATTATCAATGCCCTCCGGCTAGGGTGCGGTGAGTAGAAAAGTATGATATTCACACAACAGCACAATTTCGAAGGGTGCTACCGATGGTAGACCTCGCGGCTTTCGCATCGATGGGCGCAGGCGGCGTCGACGCAGCGATGCTCATCGGTGCGGTGCTCCTAGAGGCAGCCCTCCTCTACGTCGGATACGGCGCACTCGAACAGGCATTCGGAGACCGTGTGGTCAAGCAACTCAGAGGGGAGTGACGAATGGAGATACTGGGACTCAGTCTCGCGATGGTGGTGCTGTTCATCGGGTTCGGCCTACTCATCGGCGTGCTCTTCGGATTCTTCGGGATGGGTGGTTCGTTCCTAGTCACGCCAGCGTTGCTGGTGATGGGGTATCCCACCCGGGTTGCCGTGGGGAGCGGACTCGCATTCGTCTTCGGGACCTCAGTCATCGCGACGCTGAAACACCGAGACATGGGGCAGGTCGACTACAAGTTGGGTTTACTGATGATTGCGGGGACGACCGCCGGCATCGAGGCCGGGAAAGAGATAGTCCTCCACCTCGAGACGCTCGGGATGGCAGGCAGCATCATCAGTGTCACGTACGTCGTCCTGCTGGGCGGTATCGGCGCGTTCGTTACGTACGAGGCGCTGCGAGGTGGCGACAGTGAGGGCGGTATCGACCACGACGCCGCGGACACCGAGGTCGACGCTGACGATATTCCGGACATCGCCAAGAAGATTCAGTCGTACCGCGTCCCGCCGATGATATCACTACGTGGAGGTATCAGCGTATCGCTGTGGATGATACTGGGCGTCGCGTTCGTTACGGGGCTCCTGTCCGGATTCCTCGGCGTCGGCGGCGGGTTCATCCGCATGCCCGCGCTGTTCTATCTCATCGGGGTACCCGTTCCCATCGCCGTCGGGACGGACCTCTTCGAAATCGTCTTCTCGGGTGGCTTCGGGAGCTTCCTGTACGCACTTGACGGCGGTGTCGACCTCTCTATCGTCCTCCCGCTGCTGGCAGGAAGCGCCTTCGGTGCCCGTGTGGGCTCGGCCGCGACAAGCATCGTCAACGAGGACGACATCAAGGTGTACTTTGGGCTGATGCTGCTTGGAGGCGCGCTAGCCGTTGCGGTTCGTGAAATCGGCAACGTCTACGGCATCAACGTGCTGAACACGGTCAGTCTGGTGCTCATCCTCGGCTCCGCGCTGCTAGTCAGCGGGGCCGTCGTCTACAGCAGCATCACTGCGCTCCGCGAGGAGAGTCAGTCCTCCTCACCCGTCTAAACTGGTTCTCGCGCACAATTGTGTAAACTACACACAAATCTTTTTATCGCCAGCACCCCTCTATTCAACTATATCAATGCCAGATTCGATGAGCGAACAACTACAACAGGATATGGAGTGTGAGGGGCTGTTGGAGTGTTTTCACGGCCTCAAGGAACTTGACAAGGAGTGCTTCCGGGCGCTTGTCACTGCGGGGGAGCCACTCACCGTCGACGAGATAGCCGAAGCCGTCGACAGAGAGCGGTCGACCGCCTACCGGGCGGTCCAGCGTCTCCTCCAAACCGGCTTCATCCAGAAAGAACAGATCAACTACGACCAAGGCGGCTACTACCACGTCTACCGACCAACCGATCCCTCGAAAATCGCGGGAGAGATGCAGCGGATGCTCAACGACTGGTACGCCAAGATGGGACAGCTCATCCAAGAGTTCGAGACGAAGTACGAGAACGAAACCGAGTCGGCCCCTCAGATCGAGAGCTGACGCAACGATCTTTTTGACGGTTGTGCGCCAAACCCCCGATTCCCGCTGGACTGCTTGAATATAGAGTTGGCATTGTAGATATACTACACGGCTGTTAACTTCCACTAGCGTGTTGGAGACGGCGATGTCACTGATGTTTGTTCGAGCCGCGCTGGATACAGAGCGCATATCGGGACTGGAATGCTCCCCGTTGCCACCGTCGAATTGGTCTGCCCGGAGAAACTGCCACTCGGTACTGAACGTCGAGGGTCCTATTGAGGCCAGGTGTTCACTGCAGAGGCACGTCGTCAGTGGCCTGTCTGGTCACAGTCGGTCGAAGACGTGGACCGGCCACTCCTCTTCGTACGACAGGTTGAACTCCGGATCGATATCGACTGTCTCGGGGTCACAGACTCGGAGTTCGACGCGGTCACCGATGGCGACGCTCTCGAGCGACGCGGTGACTCGACCTGTAAGCCGAGCCGACGAGTCGAGTTCGACCACTGCGACGGTGATCGGCGCCAGATGTTCGAACGCGGACGGCGGTCGCTTGACCGACGTGTACGAAACCACCTCGCCGGTCCGGGGCTGTTCCGAGAGTGTGACTGCCCGGCTGCCACAGTTGTAACAGGCTGGGCGAGGCGGTAGCAGGTGTGTCTCACACTCCGTACAGCGGGCGGCCATCAACCGGCCCGCAGCTAACGCGTCGAAGAAGCCGGGGAGCGTAAACGGCGACTCGGCGGTGATGTCTTCGGGTGCGAGCGGTCCCGTCGTCGTGGAGTCGGTGTCTGTCATCGGTGAATCACTCTCGTCAGTCATTGTGCGTCAATACGTGGGCCACAGTGTGGGCGTCCGCGACGCCACCTTCATTGATGAGCAGCGCGGTGTTGGCGTCGGCCACTTGCCGCTCACCGGCCCGGTCGGTGAGCTGTTCGTAGGCTTCGATGGCCTGCAGCAGCCCGGTCGCCCCAATCGGGTGTCCGCGGGCCTTCAGTCCGCCGCTGGTGTTGATTTGGACGTCAGTCCAGCCCGCCGACCGGTCTCCGGGGTCCTCGACGGTCTCGATTCCACGACCCTTGGGAGCGAACTCGGCGGCCTCGGCCAGCAGTGCCTCGCAGACGGTGAAGGCGTCGTGGACTTCCGCGACGTCGATATCCGCGGCGTCCACGTCGGCATCCTCGTAGGCGGTCGAGGCAGCGACGTTCGCGCCCTCGACGAACGTCAGGTCTCGCTCCGCGACGGCGAGGTTGTTGGCCGCCGAGCCAACGCCTGCCACGTGGACTGCGTCGTGACGGCGCTGCAGGTCGGCCGCTACTTCGTCGTTCGCGACGACGACGGCCGCGGCACCGTCGGTGACCGGCGCACAGTCGTACAGTTTCAGCGGAGGAGCGACATCGGGAGCGTCCATGACCGTCTCGACGTCGACTGCTTGCTGGAACATCGCCCGTGGGTTGGACGCCGCGTTTCGGTGGTTCTTTACGGCGATCCTGGCCAGGTCGCGTTCCGTCGCGTCGGTTTCGTGGAGGTATCGCCGAGCGAGGAGGGCGTACGTGGCGGGCGCGGTGATCCCGGACCGCTGTTCCAGGGCCCGCTCGAAGGCGGCACCGAGCGCGTTGGTGGCCCCCTCGGTCCCGCCAGCGGTCATCTTCTCGACGCCGCAGGCCAGCACGGCGTCGTGGACGCCCGCCCGAACGTCGCGGACGGCGTTCTTGAGCGCGAGCGCACCGGCGGCCGCACACGCCTCGACGCGCTCCGCGGGGACGTTCCGCAACCCGGCCCACTCGGCCATGAGTGTCCCCTGCATGATCTGGTTCTCGTACCGCTCGGACTGAGCGCCGACGTACAATCCGTCCACGACGTCGGCTGGGTCGGGCAGCCCCTCGAACGCCTCGGCTATGGCCCGAGAGAACAGGTCGCGGCCGGGCAGGTCCGTCTTGCCCAGCGGCGAGGAGCCGACCGCGATGAGATGCGCTGTAGCCATCCTCTGAGAGTCCGCAACTGAGCGCATTAATAGTTCGTCCCGAAGCCCACAACTCTCGACGCCGGGCAGTGAGTGGCAGTCCGAAACACATCTAGTCAGAAGTATGACCACTTCTACAGCGCCGATTGTGGATGCGTCTGGTCTCCCTGTGCGACCCCCGAACGGGAAATCCATGTCGTCGTCGAGAATTGATACCGCCCCCATTGAGGCATGAGACGCCCGTTTCGGGAGTATTCGAGCGCCGGTCACGCGTAGTCACCGGGCACGAGCCACCGGGGAACGTCAGCGGGTGAGAAAGAAATTTACGTGCCACAGACACGTCTTGTCATACCATGCATCGAGCGATGACGACGCTCGACTTCCTCGACAGGGGGGTCGACGTCTACGGTGACGCCGTCGGTGTAATCGCCCACGACGGCACCGAGTACACGTACGCCGAGTTCGGCGAGCGAGTCGACCGAGCGGCGGCGGCACTTTCGACCATCGGCATCGAGGAGGGCGACCGCGTGGCGCTGCTCTCGCCCAACACACACTGGTTTCTGGAGACGCTGTACGCGATCAACGTCCTCGGGGCCATCTCGGTCCCGCTGAACTACCGGCTCATCGCCGACGACTACGAGTACATCCTCAACGACTGCGGGGCCCAGGCGGTCGTCGCCGACTACGAGTACGCTGAGAAAATCGAGGCGGTCCGCGACCAAGTACCCGCCACGGCGTTCGTCGCCAACCCGGCCGACCGCGTCGACGGCGACTGGCGCGACTACGAGTCACTCCTGGAAGAAGCCGACCCCGGAGGTGTCGAGCGTCCCGACATCTCCGAGGACGACCCCGCGACGATCAACTACACGAGCGGGACGACCGGCGACCCGAAAGGCGTGGTCCGGACCCACCGCACCGAACACTGGCACGCACTGATTACCACCCATCACACCGAGGTCAGGGACGACGACGCCTACCTCTGGACGCTCCCGATGTTCCACGTCAACGGGTGGGGCTATCCCTACGTCATCACCGGCGTCGGCGGGACGCACGTCTGCCAGCGCCACTTCGACGCCGAAGGCGCCTTCGAGCGCATCCACGACCACGACGTGACTTATCTCTGCGGCGCGCCGACGGTGCTCGACTCGATGGTCGACCACTACGAGGACAACGACATCGCAGCGACCGGTGACAAGCCGGTCAGAATCTCGACCGCGGCCAGCCCACCGCCCGAAGCCACCATCCGGACCGTCGAGGACGAACTCGGCTGGGACATCCTGCACGTCTACGGACTGACGGAGACCGGCCCGCTGATAACGACGAGCAACTCGCCGCGCCGGATCGAGAGCGAGGGCCGCTTCGCGGTCAAGACCCGCCAGGGCCACGCCATGCTCGGGACCGAACTACGTGTCGTCGACGAGAGCGGTGCCGACGTCCCCCGCGACGACGAGACGATGGGCGAAATCGTCGTCCGCGGCAACCAGGTCATGGACCGCTACTGGAACAAGCCCGAGCAGACCCGCGAGGCGTTCAGCAGCCGGGTCGACGGGTGGTTCCACACGGGCGACTTCGCCACTATCGACGAACTTGGGATGATCTCGATCAAGGACCGCAAGAAGGACGTCATCATCAGCGGCGGCGAGAACATCTCCAGCGTCGAGGTCGAGAACGCCCTCTACGACCACCCCGACATCCGGCGCGTCGCCGTGATCGGCGTCCCCCACGAGAAGTGGGGTGAGACACCCAAAGCAATCGTCGTGCTCGAATCCGGCGCCGACCTCACCGAGGACGGAGTGATCGAGTTCGCACGCGACAACCTCGCACACTTCAAATGCCCGACCGTCGTCGAGTTTGTCGAGGACCTCCCCGAGACCTCGACAGGCAAAATCCGCAAAGTCGAACTCCGGGAGACCCACAGCGACCCTGTCGGGTGAGGCAGTCGACTCGTCCCGCCGTTCTCGACGGCTTCAGGCGACACCCTGACCGAATGGATCGCATCCCAACGACAGTCGGGAAACTATTCCTCGAACTGAAAATTATATCAATATCCCTGTAATCGCGAGTTTCTCCGAAACAGACGACGACGAGGAGAACCGGTTCGGCCAGACACAGACCGAGTACAAGGAGTGGGCCATCGAGCGGGTCCAGTAGCACCACACGACGACGGTCACCTACACCGGCGACAACAACGTCACCTACAACATCTGGAGGCGTCCCGCGGGGAGTACGCCGAGATGCCGCTCCACGAGAAAGCGATGGAGAACAAATTACTGGCCGGGAGAGCGTGGTCGCGACGCGGCTGCTCGTCGTCAGCCTGTTCGTGGGCGGCGGCATCATCTAGACCGACTTCACTGTTACCGGTCTCAGAGTGCCGCTATCCGGTCGATTGATTTTGTTGAACCCGTTCAGCAACGGCTGACTCAAACGCTGACAGCGAGGCGACAAACTCATCATCGGAAAAGAGGTCGACATACGATTCTCGGGCAACTTCCGAAACAAGCCGATTCCGCACCGCGTCGACCGTCAGTGACTGGTCATCCGCTTGCAGTGCTGCCACGATACGATTGATTCGCTCGTCAGTAGCATACACCGCTGCCAACTCTGTAGCCGACCGAGAGGCGGGGGGAGACTGTGTCGTGGCTTCGTCAGCCCATGCTGTGGCACGCCCACCGGATTTGTCGCGTATCAGCACGCCGACTGCGTGCCCATCTCGCCACTCTGACTGCGGGAATGCCGACTCGTGGTCGTACTGAGTGAAGTCAGCGTGTGCCGCCGCCAACTCTTTGTCGATAGCCGGTAACGTGGGCAAGCCCAGACGCTCGTATACACCAGTCGCCGAATCCGGGGGCAGGAATTTGCCTTGCCGACTGGACCACACGTCGACCCCCACGAAGGCTGGGACCTTCTGCCAGTCGAATTCGGTTCCCTCGTTTCGGGTCGCGAGTCCACAGAAGGTTACGTCGCTCGGGTCGTCCGTCGCCGCCGCCAGTGCTTCACGGTCCAGTCGGTCGTTGATGAGATTTGCCGCCCGACGGAATTGCGGCGGTACAGCTGCAGCCGTGTCGTAGGACTGCCTGGCTGTGGCGAACGTCACGAAACCTGATGCGGCCACCTGGAACCGAAACTCCGCGCCAGTCGGGAGTTCCTCTACCCAGACGTGTCCGGAGAACTCGGCATCATCGAGGGCCGGTGTGTCGGGACACTGCTTCACACTTAGACTCACATTCCGTGTGGTCGTAAAGGGATGGACTGAGCCAGCTGGATTTGATGAACGATAGTCCAGACGTGTTTGCTCGGAACAGCCACAGGGTACTTAGGACGAGAATGCCACTGTGTGCTCACCGAAACTGCTGCGTCACCTGTGACCAGTATTGATTCGGGGATTCGTATACCAGTACGCCCAGAGGATTAGGACGCCCTGCAGTGGTAGCCGTGCCCACCGGATGAGTTCTGACGGATCGCCGCCGCCGGGCACTCCTTCGATGACGAGACCACTGGTAGCCATGTAGATGTTCGCAGGAAAGATCGTTATGAGCAACGCAACCGTCGCCCACGCTGCGTATTTTCTCGTTTGTGGGAGCAATACCCCGATGCCCACAGCGATTTCGGCGAGCCCGGACAGATAAACCAGCAAGAGTGCTGCTGGGAATATCGGCGGGACAATTTGGACGTACAACTCTGGGACGACGAAATGGAGGAGTCCAGCAACGATGTACAATGGCCCCATCACGTAGAGCAACGGGCGTTTGAACTGCGCCAAACGAGCAGACATTCAATGCCGAATCGTGCCTCCACGCGTGAACCAGTTTTGGGGAGGGGGCGGCCATCGACGAACGTCAATGTGGACGGATTTGCGTCGTCTTGGCCCACCTGTCGTTTGGACTCCACTCCGCTCTGCCCTCGACCGTGACGCCGCCCCGCCGCGTGTCGGACTATCGCCCACCGTTACGGGAAACGCCGGGACGCCGCCCTCGCCGGATGCACTGGGGCCACCTCCTGACTCTCTCCGCGTGCCCCACGCCGCATTCGCTTCCTGCTCCTCGCGGCGACAATGAGGGCAACAGCCACGCCTCGATGCGTTCTCTCTGTGTGTGGTCGGTTAGGGGACGAGGCCCGACTGTGGAAATCGTGCGCGGTTGGGTCCGGTGGAACGAAAGGGCACTCCCGACGCCGCCACCGCCGACGCCACGCCCGCCGGGTCGTAGCCCCCGCTCACGGCGCTCCTGTGGCGCTCGTGGTCCCGGCCCCCTGGTGGCAGAGACGTCGTCGCCCTCCTGCCCCTCGCGGCCCTCTCCACGGGCCACGCCGGACGAAACCCGGCGGGCCGGGCAGTATCAGTACCGCCGCCACCTGTGGGACTCGCACCACTCACCGGGCCTGCAGGGTCTGCGCTACCACACTACGGACACCACTTCGGGGCCGGCCACTCTCTCCGGTCCCTGTGCCTGATCCACCTCCTGCACCGGCGCTCGCCGGCCACGGGACCGCTTCGCCGCGCCGTTGCCTCCCACGCTCTGCGCTCGCGCGTCGCCGACGTGGTTCCTCAACACCGCAACCTCCGGCTTGCGGCAACAACAGGGACAGCCTCCGCCCCCCGTCCGACTCGCTGCGCCGCCGCCGAAGCGACTGCCCCGGACAGGCCCCATGCTGGTCCGGGGCTACTCCCCTCGCCTCGGTCATACCGCTCGGCCACGGAGTAGCGGGTCCATAGCGCACCTGCCTGTCGACGTATCGAACCGCACTTCCAGAGGCCCGCGGCGCTCACACCCCACCTTCGAGGTCGCGTAGCCCCACTCACTATCCACGGTCACTCTGCCTCTGCCTGTCCACTCTGCATAGGCACACTCACTATCCACTCTCTCGGTCTCGGTGTCTGTTCACTCCTACGTACACACTTCCGCTGTCCCCGGTCGCGTAACACCCCTGCTGTCTCGGCGGCGCTTCTGCAGACTCTCCCCCTGCCGGTATAGACCTCGCTCACTCCCACTGTCTCTCTCAGACCTTGCGGAGTCGCCGCGGCGCTCATAGACACTCCGTAATCCATGCTGTTACTGGCCCTATCAGAGTCACCTAGACGTACCGCACTCACCGCACATTGAAGTTCATCCGCTGTTCTCATATCGAACTTCTCAATCCTTCCCTTTCGGGGTGACCCCCCTCCCCTCGAATCTCATCCGCGATGGGGGTCCCCCCCCCCTCTATAGGTGTCGTTCGGGTTGAACGGAATCAAATAGCCATCAACTCTTAGAGACGGGAAAGTTATCAAATAGCATCAAATTATCTCTTGATATGGGACGAGATCTCGGACTTGATCGCAACGCTGAACGCATGCTGGTAATGCTCGCTGACGACGGCCCGCTGAAGACGTCGGCACTACGGGAGCGGCTCGAACTAAAGAAGAATCAGGCCGTGAACTATCGTGGAAAGCGTGTGCTTGGCGGTGGTCGCGACGACGATGATCCAGCACTGGGGTTCGTCCAGAATGACGGCGATGGGATGGGCACATCGACAGAACTCACTTGGTGGCTAACGGAGTTGGGGCAGGAGTGGGTGCGTCAGCATCGCGACGACCTCGAATCTCCTCAGGATGCGAAAGAGGCTGTCGAGTTAGTTCGTGAGTTGCAGGACGAGATCGATTCACTACGTGGGCGGATCCAGCAGGCCGAAGGAAAGGTCTCTCAACTTGGCAGGAGTCCAGTTAAATCCAAAGAGGGTTTCTCTAAATCGGAGTTAAATAGTACTGGAAAAAATTCACACGATATACACAGATTAAAATACGATATAAGAAGTATTAAAAGGAAAAACGAACAGTTTGGAAAACGGCTGTCGAATATAGAGGACATATTGCTCGATCCTGAGCGCGAGCGTTGATCCGTGGGAATGCACGGTATCCTACATTTTAGTGGAAAATGAATAATTTATACATACGACTAGAGCCTCAGGAGGTGCACCCGAGATCAGCATTTGTGCCCGTGTCTCAACTATGAACGGTGTAGCCACGTGGCTTCAAACTCGCGACACTCGGATTCGATAATGATCTGGAATTAACAGAGATTGCAAGTCACTCGAATATAGGGAGACGAAGGTACGATCCGCTAGATCGGTCTGGGATCTCGGTATATCCAGACATCAGGTCCATCATTCGTTCGCCATATTCTATTCCATCGACGGTACGAACAGGTATTGTCGCGGGGATTGTCCCATCAAAAATTGGTTCCTGGTCTTCGAGAGAGTCGTAGTCTTCTTGAACCAGAATAATGTCGACGTCACTTGGGTTCTCGCCAGCTCTATCAATTGGTTTGTCTGGGTTGGCAAAACTACCTGTGAGCCATACGCTGTGTACTCCACTCCAGTCAGTAATCCTCAGATTTGCTTGAACGTGTTCGGCGATGAGGTCGAGATCTAATTGACTTGGATCTACTCCCATCGATGTCTCAGTATCTTCGCCTTGAGGGTATATACTCATATACATACTGGCTGGCAGTTCACAACTCAAGACATTCAAAATTGTAATAGCACAAAATATTTCGTGATGCTCGTAACCCCCTCTCTTTCTCTCTCAATATGGTCGGGTACTCTCAATGAGTGTCTAAATAATGTTAATTATCTACTTATACTGTTATCACTGGCCAGATTGACCGATGTATATGGAAACACCCTACACTCGCTTTGGGAAAACGACCTATCTGAGTGCGATTTTCGACGACACTATTTGGGAGATCGGATCACCCCTCGCGGTCGAGAATCCGTATCCGGGTATCGTGACGTTCCAATCGGCCCCAGAGCCTGAATCGAACCGATTCATAACAAAAAAGAGAACGAGCCCAGTCATCAGCACTGGTGAGTTCGTCGAACAATTTACATATTCACCGACGCTGGGCGTCTGGGAAGTCATTGGCGATGAGACAGCGGTGCTGTGGTTGGTTGCCGATGAGCCGACGAGAGATTGGCCCTGGGCAGTGTATAACGCTGTTAGCGAAACGGTAGCAGACACTGTTGGGATGTCACTTGAGCGGGTTAGCAAACTGCTCAACAGTACTGTAACACGGTTAACAGAGAAGACGATTGATTTGGGTCCAGTCAGACAACTAGACGGTAGCCGCCACCGTTTTCACCGACGCGGCTATCTATGGACCGTTGAGACCGTCGAGCGCACGAGTCTCGAATCGTTCATACGGTGGAACTTTCTCAACCACCACAAGCGAAAGGGGAGCGAAGAGCCGATCGACGAGGCGATACTCAGTGGGTTGCGACAAATGGCCAGCCAACTGCGAACAGAGGCTGCGATCGTCGAACGATTGGCGTCACCAGGTGACGATATCGTCGAACACCGTAATTCGCCGTTCGTTTCCATTGCGTACCCGACCGATACGCATCGACCTGAGACGAACGTTGCCGTCTCAGCTGACACAGAGAGAACCGAAACCAAACTGAACCCGATCCAGACAGATATCGGTGCAGCCATCGAAGGTGTCGATAGTGCACAGGACATCGATATTGTCCAGTCTTCAGTCGGGATCTGTAGTCGACCAAGCGATGTGATCGATATTGGTGAGAATATGGACACTGGGCCCGTTCGTGTCGGAGCTGACCGGTGGCAGCGAGCGTCCGAAGCAGAACTCGAATCGATGTCTCGGGAAAACTATATGCCACTCCGTCGGTTCCTCGTCACACGGCTCGGCATCAGCCAGTCTGAGCCAGAATTTGACCGGATCTCATATCGATTGCACGAGTACCTCACTGCGACTGACAGCATCCAGTCGGCAGGAACCCTGAGTAACGTTCGTCAGGATCTGCGAAGGCGAACAAACGAAGTCCCGACTCCACTCATGCACTGGAGCGGTGTGACTGGCCTGCTCGATATTGCTGCACTTGAGACACCTGACTTCTTTGTGGCATTGCCATACAGTTATTCATTGGAGGCGGCGGTTGACCGACTACGCGAGCATCACGAGACCGTTCGTCAGCTCTGTCGTGGTTGTGGAACATACTTCGAGATTGAGCCGGAAGCTCCTTCTTGGACCTGTGAGCGGTGTTGTTCGGACGCGACGCCGACGATCAACCGAACCGCAGTCTCGCCATTCGGTGCTGAACAAACAGAGTATTGTTACATTTGTCTTTCACCGGTCGCGCCGGACCAATTGCAACGGCACCATCTCGTCCCTCGCGATGTCTTTGAAGATGCGCGCACCAGGGACGACCCGGCCAATACGGTCACCGTTCACGCGACGAAGTGTCCGGGGCATGCACACGCGATTTCCCATCAAGCGTTGGACGCAGATATCGATCGGGCATGGAACCAGCAGTCGGTCGAACACGAGCCAGCGCGGTGGTTCAATCTGCCACATCTGGTCTGGGTACTGCACGAACTCGGCGACGAGATGGCGCCTCCAACCCGACAGCGAGTGATTGAGGTCATCTATCGCATGTGGACCGAACAGTTCCAATGACGCGGTATTCGCGTGAACATCACCTCGTCGAGGCAGCGTTCGAAGAGTTAGCTCCACGGGTCGCTCAATCGGTGACAACAACACCCAGTGCCAGTGAGGTGTGGGATTCCATCAGTGAGACGGATGCGGATGCACTCGTCTCGTTGGTGGGTAAAGAGTCGACGATTCGGACAGTGTCACACGACGTATTCGCTGATATTGATCCAGTCCGACCAGCCTACGGGCTCGACGCGGGGTCGACGGGCGGAATCCAGTTACAGTCGGGCCACCGTGTCTGTGGCTGTCGGTCGATGTTCGGCGTGGAGGGTGAGAAAGGCGATGTCTGGGGAGAGAAGACACTACTTCACGCAGTGATCGACCCGCATTCGGGGACTGAGCAGTATTACTCTGCACGGGTTTCGGATCGTGGGTACGAGAACGTCCAGACGGTGAGCCATGCGATTGCCTTGCCAAGCCCTGCAGATGGCCGCGAGACTGACGAACTCGTTACACTGCTGCAGTTTCTCTGTGAGGCGTTGCATCTTCAACGAGGTGTGCATCAGCTCCGTGGGCCGCTGTACATCGATGGGGCATTGCTTCCGTTGGGACTGGCCAGCAGACTGCAGTTCTCCCGTGATACGGAGACACGAGAGGAGCCGTGGACCGCGCTCGCTCGGGTTGTGCTGGCCGTCTTCGCGACGGCGATCGCCGTCCACCTCGAAAAGGGATATCGAGTGTTCGCGATCGCGAAGACGCAGGAGTCTGATGCCCTGGTTCGGACATTGAACGAGGTTATCGAGACTGGCGAGACGTCGGTGAGTGCCGTCCGGCCGACGTCGACCGCGGACGCTGTGTTACCGTGGCAGACTGACCGACAGTTCATGGCCGATTTGCTAGCCGAACAAGCTGCAGGTGGTCGGCCTGAGACGACGTGGGCCTACACACCGTGGTTGGCCCAGCCGATGCTTCCAGGTCCGCATGGTGACCACCAGTATCACCCACTTGCAGAAGTGCCGATATCGTACGTGCCCCAAGCGTTGTTGTCTCGGGCGTACTTCTTTGTCCGAATCCCGAATCAGAACGGCCTGTTTCGGATCGAAGCTCCGCTCCCGACGATTACGCGGGTTGATCAGGCAGCGCGAGAGCGGCTTCAGCGACTCATCATGCGAGAGATGGCCCAAGACAAAGGAACGGTCCAACCAGTTGCGCGTGCCGATGAGAACGTGTCTGTCGGCTATGCGGGACGGCGTGAGGTACAGGAGACGGTCGAGAGAGTGTTTGCTGCAGCTGATCTCAGGTCGCGGCCTGTGCCTGCGCACAACCGGGATATTCGCTGGCAGCATTAGCCCTGACAATATCCGACGGTTCACTGTCGTGATGGTGGGACGATATCAGCACACCAGTCCGACTCATTAACGTTGTGATGGTGAAACGACGTCGCAACACCAGTCCGACTCATTAACGTTGTGATGGTGAAACGACGTCGCCACACCAGTCCGATTTATTAACATTATGGTGGTATAACGACGTCACGGCACTAATCCGACTCATTGATATTGTGGTGGTGGTGAAACGACGTCACTCCATCAGTCCAATCCCACCCACTTCTATCGGAATTAACGCGTTGTAGCGGCGGGTCCGGATACTGGAGGGACATTCGGGGCCGGTAGCTATGATCGCCTTCGAGCCGAGTGACACCCTTCCGATGTATTAGTGCTGTGGTAGTCACGTGACGTTACTGACTCAGTCCGACCCCACCGCTCATTTATCCATCTATGTATACTCTCGACGTTAGTTGAGTGCTCTCCACGAACGGACTGAGTTGGACTCAATCCCAGAGAGGATTAGGGCGGCTGTCAACACATTCGGTGTGGAGATCTCGCTTGACCGTCCCTGAATCATTCGCCCTCTCGACGTGGACTATCCAGGCCCAATGACGAGGCGGTCGTTCGGACACTCGGGACAACTCAATTCGGGACTACCATTCCCGGCATCTCTCTACCCCTCACAGCCGCCCAGCGGCGGCTGGTGCCGCTGCATACGATAACACAAAGGACACACATCCAGCCAGTCCGTCAGTCCCACGCTGCCCACACCAGTCTTCGGCGGTTGCTCCCGGCCGCCAGCCCCCATGACGTTCACCGGTAACCTAGGTTTCTGCCCACTTCCTACCCCAACTCTAGAACCCGGCTTGAGACCCGACCGATAGTGAGCCGACACAATCGTCAGCAGGAACCAGCTCGCAACTGGACTGGCTCCTCAATTGTAATTAAATTCGTCGACGCAAATGTGATTAGCACTGTTAGTGATGTTCCGGGGTCTACTCGGCACCATCCAGTACCGTTGCCTCCGACAACTCCCGAATGCGAGACGGTGCAATCGGAAAAACCACCTCGGGTGTGCCGGCCGCCGCCCAGACGGTGTCGAACTACGGAAACACATTGCTAGCAATCTCGGTCGCCGAGTGCACCAATGGAATCGAGATAGTCTCGCACCGCCTGGACGAACGCACGATAGTGCTCAAGATCTTGAAGTTCATTATACACGACGTCGTGATTGATCATGTTGCCGTAGGTATGCGATAAGACATTTCGGAACCGGGCACCTGCACCATCTCCTCAGCCAGTGGTCTCGCGAGGACACCCATCTCACCGAGCGTTCGCATCGACGCTAGATTACTCGTTGGTAGCTTGCCCCGTTCGCGTTTGACGATCTTCCCAGCGGTATCGATGGCTGTCTCTGTCATTTTGACGACCCACATTTTCCTAGACCCACACATATGCTCGATTTATGACGATAACTATCTTTTACTCGAACTCAATCTAGTAAGCTTTCTCTACAAAACCTTATTGTTGTATAAAATTACTTAGTATAGGTTTGGATGGAAGTTTGTCTTTGCCAATATAGGTTAGTAAATTTCCCCGATACACTTCTAATCGATATTTTCTCTCTGAGGATGGCTACGTAGCTATCGTCCAGCCATCTTACCCGCAAGGAGTTTGGTTCTCTTTTCTACCTAATAAAAGGAAAATTGTATTTTATAGATTAATTATATCCCGGCCGATTGAAGCAGTTGTTCGGCCACCTGCTTCGTAGAACATGTAGAGTTTGTCCCCGTTCAGGTCGAAGTTTTTCGACGAACCAGTGGTGTAGAAGTAGGGGGAAGCACACCGCTCGTAATCCGGGCGGTCGGAGAGTGCCTGTCTGAAGATTCCGAGGTGATTCTCTTTGTCAAGGTTCTCTCCGACTTCGGCAATATAATGTTGGCCTTGACTGGTGCTCGGTCCGTCAGCATGGAAGGTGACATAATACGTCCCATCCCATTCGAAGTAGAACGGACCGGAGACATTACCGACGTTGTCGTGGGCAATATTATCCGGGTCGATCACTTCTTCGTCGTCTATCGTCCAGTTCTTCGCGTCGTCAGAGTACGCGGCGCGGATGTGTCGAGTGCCGCTCTGGTTATCCATGAACAGCATCAGATATTGTTGGCTTGCAGACTTCTTCGGCAGCGAATGTTCGAACACGCGGGCATACGACGATTCGCTGCTGTTGAGGGGATCCATTGTAGTGTCGATCGCAACCCCTCCGTACGTGAAGTTGATACCGTCCGATGAAGTCGCGTATCTGGTCGTGTCATTGTCACCGTGGAAATACAAGAAGAGCTGTCCGTGTTCGTCGTTCCACATCGCGTGCGGCGAGGAGACGTGAGACGCTTGGTAGTGTGGATTCCAATCCGGCGGGACGATTGGATTGTTCGAGTACTCTGTCCACGTCCCGTCCTCTAGTGTCCCATCGAGCGAATCGGAGTAAAACAACGCTACACCGACAGTGTTCCCATCTCTCGTATTCTCGTTCCCGTGCGGGGCACAATAGAGGTAGTACTGGCCAAGCGGATTGTCCAGATTCGAAGTCTCGATGACCGACGGGAAGATGAATTCGTCACCCGGACTGTAGTTCGCGTTCGCGGGCGCGAACACCTCGTCATTCGTCGAGAAATTCGGTTTCGGTGGGAGGTCTACCAGCGAAGTGCTACCGCTCGCTCCCGGTGAGCCGATGTCGATCGAGGAGTATGACGACTGACCGATACCGCTGACTTCGTCGAAGTTCGACGTGCAGAGCGTTCCCTGCAAGCCGCTCGTGACCGCCAGCCCGATATACGGGTCGGTCATGGAGATGGTCACCGACCCTATTTCAGTCCATGACTGACCATCGCGCGAATTGTAGCCGGTAAGTGTGTCACCGACTCGTTCGATCTTTACCCAGTATGGAGCGTTCACACCGTCATTTGGGTCCGTATTGGATGAACTGCCGCCGGTGGAACTCCGCCACTGGAACCGAGAGCCGTTCGCGCTCGGATTGTCCGGTGTGACGTACATCATCGCGTTCTTCGCGTCTGCGGAGAGACTGTCTCGAATCATCACTCCGGCTTTCGCCCAGTCGTGTGTCGCTTCTTGACGTGTAACCCGTGTTTGTATCGTAGTGTCACCGGAAACCTGTTCGTACGCGAAATGGCAGTGATCGGCGCTGCCGTAAATATCGTCACCAGCCCCATTGAGTTGCCATCCGTTACCCGACCCGCTTCCACCGCTTCCAGCGGACTCGGTGAGATAGTCGAAGGCGGCGGACTCCCATACTCTGAAGCCGAAACTCCCATAGGTATACGTCGAGTCCGTCGCCGAAACCTGTGCGAGTTGGCTCCCCGATGAATCTTCGAGGACCCACGTGAGGTTCCCGCTTGTGTCTGTCGTGATCGTATTGGTGACCCACTCGCCGGTGGGAATCGTCGCCGACGATTCGGCGAGTTTGGTCTTGCTACCGCCATCGAAGCGTCGAATCTTCACGACGTTCTGGTCTTCTTGGACGACGAACTGATAGCCGTCTGTACCAATCGCGTTCGTAAATAGCTGGATACCGGCATCGGTCTGTGTCCGGACGTACTGATGAAAGCTGAACTCGCTGCCGGCGGAAATTGAAGCACTGTCGTGTGTAATGACGGCCAGGGACCTGTCGACGGAACTGTCGAGCGCCGACGACCCGGTGTGAACCGGATTGCTGGTGATACTGAACGACCCTGTATCACCGCTGTATTCGGATAAGTCGCCGTCCTCGAAGTCGTCGAGGACGGTTGGACTGGCGAGACTGACTTGCGGGGCGATACTTGTACCAGTGGCTCCGACGCCGAGGACGCCGAGAGACTTGAGTAGGTCACGTCGGTTCATGATGTTCTCCGGGTTCGGAACCATGCGTCAACTTGCCGGCGTCACGCTCGATATGTGCTCAGCTCGACATGGGGCCGAACTCGGATTAAATTAGTAGAAGAAGGTACTTATACTTATCTCCTGAAAAATATAATCTTAAATTGGCAAATTCAAAGCAGGTGGAATTTCCAGATTTACTCAGAAGGACGGCGTCTCCGCTTTCGAATCGAGACGGCGGTTGTGGACCGCTTTTCCGGTCGCAGCGTCGAAAATGTGAATGACAGCTTCTTCGACGTGGAGCGCGACATCGTCCCCCTGCCTGATGTTTCGGGCAACAGCATCGTCAACGGTAGCAACGGCTGTCGTGTCGCCCGAACCTTGGTCTAGTTCGACGTAGATGTTACTTTCCTTCCCAAGCGATTCCGTAACGTTCACGCTCCCCATCGTATCGTTTGAGTCGGTAGCTTCTGGATATAGCTGAATGTCTTCGGGACGGATGCCGAGGACGTACTCTGACTGCGGCTTCAGAGCGGGTGCGATATCGTCAGAGAGGGCGTAGTCGAACCCACTCCCGCGTAATGTACCATCCTCGAACCTGACGTCGAAGAAGTTCATCGACGGCTCACCGAGGAATCCTGCGACGAATTTGTTGTTGGGCTGGTGGTAGCACACCTCCGGCGGGTCGAGTTGCTGGAGTTCGCCGCCGTTGAGGATCGCGATCCGGTCACCCATTGTCATCGCCTCCGTCTGGTCGTGAGTGACGTAGATAGTCGTCACATCAAGTTGGTTCTGGAGCTGCTGTAGCTCCGTTCTCATTTTCGACCTGAGTTTCGCGTCTAAGTTCGATAACGGCTCGTCCATCAGGAACACGTCCGGGTCACGGACGATAGCTCGGCCGAGCGCGACCCGTTGCTGCTGGCCGCCGGAGAGTTCTTCCGGGAGTCGGTCAAGCAACTCACTAATCCCCAACAACGAGGCTGTCTCTTCGACCCGATGACTGATTTCACTCTTGGATAAGTCGGTAGACTGCTCAAGCCCGAAGCTCATGTTTTTCCGTACTGTGAGATGTGGGTACAGCGCGTATGACTGGAACACCATCGCGATGTTCCGGTCCTGTGGCGCCCTGTCGTTGAGGGGCTCTCCGTTTAGTCGAATCTCGCCGTCGCTTATCGTTTCGAGGCCGGCGATTGACCGGAGAGTCGTCGTCTTTCCACAGCCTGACGGGCCAACGAAGACGACGAACTCGCCATCGTCGATCGTCGCGTTCAGTGTATCGACTGCAGTTACTTCGTCTGTGCCTCCTTCATTGAATCGCTTCGTAACGTCGTCGAATTCGAGGTGTGTCATTGTATTCTCCTTGTGTTAGCTTCCGCCGTATCCTGCGACACCGCGAACGAACTTATCGCCGAAGAAGATATAGATGATCAGCGTTGGAATCGCGGTGATGAACGCACCGGCCATCATCGTGTTGTACGTGGGTATTCGGCCAGCCAGCGCGAGTTTGTTCAAATCGACTGTTATCGGCGCTGCCGGACCCGCTCCTGCGACGATGAGTGATAATAGCAGGCCGTTCCAAATGGACGTGAACTGGTAGATGAACGTGACGATGAAGATGGGTTTCGATAGGGGGAGCACGATATTCTTATATATGCTCATCAGTCCAGCACCGTCGATCCGCGCGGCCTCCAGCATCTCATCTGAGAGGTTCTTGTAGTACGACCGAAACAGGAGCGTCGCGATGGGGATGCCGAAGGCGGTGTGAGTGAGGATGAGTTCGACGATAGTCGCGTAGTGTGGCTCCATGAACGAAAGGCCCCACAGGTCGAGGGGTGTCACCGATTGTAGTACGTTCTCGATATCGACGATAGCCCAGAAACGTGAGACGGGGACGAGAACCGATTGGATAGGGATAAACGTCCCGGCGACGAAGAAGACGAATATCAGCGTCTGTCCCCGCCACTTCGTGTTCGTCAGCCCGTACGCCGCGAGGCTACCGATGGTCGCCGAGAGAATCGTCGCGGGAACGGTGAAAGCCAGACTGTTGAAGAAGGACCCGGAGAGGGTGTTCCATGCCTCTTGCCACGGAGCGAGCGTGACTGTTCGCGGCGGGAGGAACGGCAGTGACGTGAGATAGCCGTCCTGTGTCTTGAATGCGGTCATGATACCGGTCTCTATCGGCACAAGGTATATCGCGGCGATGGTCCCCGTGAGAACGAGGAGCCATGGAACGTCACCGACGATGGTCGATTCGTCTTGCGCAGCGTCTTTGGACCGGATTGTACTCGATAGCTGCTGTAGTTTGGATTTGCCAGACATTGTTTATAGTCCTCCGCGCTGATATTCGCTGTACAGATACGGCCCGATAATCATCAGTGCGACAACAAAGAGCGCAACCGCGATGGCCGAGCCATAGGCCCAGTTGTTCGCGCTGTAGGCCTGCCGGTACATCATCGTCGCCAGTATATCCGCGTTTGGTCCCGGGTTCACCCTGAAGAGCGCGTAAATGAAGTCGAACGCTTTGAGACCGAACACAACGAGGACCACCGCTGCGCTGACCGTCGACGTTCGCAGTTGCGGGATGATGATACGGAGGTACACGGTGAGCGTATTCGCTCCGTCGATGTTCGCCGCTTCGTATTGGGCGTCGGGAATCGCGCGTAACCCCGCAAGATAGACGACCATCGCGTAGCCACTAAACTGCCAGACTAACCCGATGATAATTGACCAGAGCTTCAACCGGGGACTCAACCAGTTCAGAGCGAGAAACTCCAGTCCAATTCCCTCGAAGAACGTATTCACGACCCCGATATCCGGGTTGTACATCCAGAGCCAGAATTTCGCCGTAACGACGAACGAGAGGCTGAACGGGAGAAGATATATCGTTCGTATCGTATTCTCGTAGCGTATCCCTTTATCGATAAGGATGGCCAGCCCGAGACCGGTGAGCAGACACAATAGCGTGAAGACGACCATCAAGATGAACGTATTTTTGGTCGCATTCCAGAACACCGGGTCGCTGAACAATTGTCGATACATCTCGAGGTCGAAGGTAGAAACATCATATGTAGGGAGGGTCAATCCCTCGAAATCGGTGAACGATATCAAGACGTTCCACGAGATCGAGCCGTAAATTGCCAGTCCGACGATTAGTGTCGGCGGTAGCCAGAACGGCGTCGAGCGAAGCAACTCGCTGTCCCGTATCCGCTGAGTGAGCGTGTTCATGTGTCCCGGTAGGATTCTATGACTCATATTCCACGATTAAATAACAAGGTTAAATCGTTTTCGGTACCGCGTTATTCGAATGCGCTCACGAACTGATCGTACGTGGCATCAACATCCCACGAAGAGGTGAAGTCGCCGGTCGCTTTCTTCAGGTTCGTCAGCGGTTCCGGTGCGACCGACATGCCGTGTGTCATCGACCCCGGTTGATTATCTGTATTGTTGATGCTCTCGATTTGCTCTTTCTGATAGCCACTGAACTCCTCGGTCGAAACGTCGGTACGTGGCGGAATCGACCCCTTAATCGAGTTGAGAATCCGCTGTCCGTCCTTCGATCCGCAGAATTTGAGGAACTTCTTCGTCGCCTCGGGAGACGGATTGTTAGACGGCATCGCGAACACGTCCATCACGACGGTAAAGGAGTTCTCCGTTCCGGGGAAGGGAATCCAGTCCCAGTCTTCACCGAACGCGAAGTCTTCCGCACCGAGGAAGACCCCGGCGGCCCAGTCGCCGTTATTGAAGAACGCGGCGTTTCCCTCAGTGATCTGTGAGGCCGCTTCGGGCCATGCGATTGCGTTCGCATCACTCGAAAAGTGGTCTTTGAACGCCGCGATGCGTTCGAGTGCTGCTTTTGCTGGTCCCTCCACGGCCGCTACGTTACCGTTTGCGAACTTATTGTAGGCTTCAACTCCGCCCTCGTCGAGGAGCGCAGTCTCCCACAGTTGAAGGACGGTCCACGGTTCCATTGTCGATTGTGCCATCCCAACGGCATCAGTGCTGTTCTCCACCTTCTGCATCGCTGAGGTCAGGTCACCGGCACTTCCGAGGGACGTCGGGTCGACACCAGCCTGCTCAACGACCGATTTATTGTAAAATAGGAGATTGACCCGGTGGATATTTAGTGGGACCATCATGTAGCTCCCGTCCAATTGGGCGATCTCCTTTGGGCCCTGAAGATACGCATCTTTCATCCCGTTACTCGACCAGACTGAGTCGCCAATGGGGTCAAGATGCTGCTTAAACGGAGTCATGTACTTCCCCGCGAGGCCCTGGAACGTACTCGGCGGTTCGCTGTTCAATAGCCGTTGCGTGATGACCGTTTTGACGCCGGAGCCGGCCTGTCCGGCGATGGTGTTCTCCAAAATACGGACATCAGAGTGCTGATTCTTGAATTCCGTAAGGAACGCGCTGAACGCTTTTCCATCCGCACCACGGGTCCAGTGATGGATGATTTCTAACTCGCCGTTGCCGCCGCTCCCACCGTCGCTACTTCCATCGCTGGTGCTATCGCTACTGCCATCACCGTTGCCGTCGGTGGACGAGGTACCATCAGAACCGTCACCGCCGTCACCTGAACAACCAGCCAATGCCGTGACACCCCCTAAGCCAGCTAGCCCTGTAAGACGCATGTAATTTCGCCTGGAAACGGAGTCGTCGCTATCTACACTTGAGTCTGGAGTCGAACGTTGGTCGCTCATGCTTCGCTGTACCATTTATATTCATCATATATAAAACCTTCCCGAACCATCATCGACGATACGTGGAAGCGAGAGGAGAGACGTGGTTTGGGGTATTTTTATATATGAGATGGTTGTCTGGTATATCGATGACACGAGTAGTGTACATCGACATTGATTCGCTACGTGCGGATCATGTTGGTGCGTACGGGTATTCGAAAGAAACGACTCCAAATATTGACGCGGTGGCGGCCGACGGTGTAACCTTCCAGCAGGCATACGTCGCCAATTCACCTTGTATGCCGTCTCGTGCGGGCCTCATCTCGGGACGCTACGGTATCCACAACGGCGTCGAAACCCACGGAACGCAGTCGCAGTCCCTCCGAACGCCCGCACGGGAAATAGAGTGGGCAGGCACGTGGGGAGACCACACTGACGCTCATCCATGGTGGACTCTGCCGGAACTCTTTTTCAAGAACGGAGTGACCACTACGGCCGTATCGTCGTTCCCCCGTCATCCCGCACACTGGTTTTATCACGTCTGGGATGAGTTCCACCACCCGAAAGAACCGGATGGCCCGAACGAATCCTTTCAGACACCCCGCGGAGAAGTCGTTGCAGAGACAGCAAACGAAGTACTGGACAGAGTGGGCGACGACGAGTTCTTCCTCTATATCCAGATGTGGGATCCACATGGGCCGTATAACCGCTCCGAAGCACAAATTGAGGAGTTCCGTAACGGTAACTTCCAGGAGTACCCGACGGCTGAACAGATTGCCGAGCACCAGGAGTGGGATGCGTGGCGGTCCGCATCGCACATGAATATCGCAGACAGGGACGACCTTGAAGAACTGCTCGCCCACTATGACGCGGAGATTCGCTACGCAGACAAGCAAGTCGGCCAAGTGGTAGAGACGCTCAAGCAGGCGGGCCTCTACGACGAGACGTTCATCGTCGTGACGGCCGACCACGGCGAAGAGTTCGGCGAACACGGTGTGTATCGAGAACACTGGAGTACTCACGACGGGACTCAACGTGTTCCGCTGATCGTTAAGCCGCCAGCGTCAACCTCGTTTTCTACAGGGCCTCGAACCCAACTTGCAACGAACGTTGATATGCCGCCGACACTCGCCGACTTTGCGGATCTCGATCCACCAGAGAACTGGCAGGGGCGATCGCTTCTCCCCGCTATCGAGAATCCGAAGATCGACTGGCGCTCCGAAATTGTCGTCGACCACGGTCTCTACACGGCGCAACGAGCGATAAGAACGGACCAATGGAAACTCATCTGGACGTTCCACAGCGGTATGTGGGAGACCGTTGTCCCAAAAGTGCAACTCTACAATATGGACAATGACCCATGGGAGCAACAAGACGTATCGCAGTCACACCGGACCGTCGTTTCGGAGTTGAAGGAGCGGATGTCTGAGTGGGCGGAGACACACGCCGGGACGACCGGCGACACGCTCAAAGCAGTAGCACGAGACGGACCGGCAGGAACAATCGCCTTCGGTGACGATTTCGAGGGAGTATGAGAACGGTTATTCAGACTCCCATGGCGGATTCGAGTAGAGACTCTCCGCACTCCGTCTGAGCGAGAACGCAGTTATCGCACCAGGAGACATCGTCGAAATGGTTGCGACCGCGTTTGCCGCTGCGAGTATATCACGAACCGATTTCGCATCGTGCAGAAGCGACGCGATGACGCCCGCGGTGAAAGCGTCAACCGCACCGATGGGATACACTGGATCGACATCATACCCGTCGTGATGCGCGTCTCCTGTAAGGGGGCCATCGATAATCGTCCCATACGCTGATATGGAATCCAAAGAGAGGAAGACTGAATCGGGTCCGTATTGGACGAGTTCGTCAGCGAGGGTCTCCGGTGTGCTCGTCTCGAATCCGATTGGTTCGAAATCGGCTGGCGTCGCAATCACCACGTCAGTCAGTTTCAGTGCGTCGCCGATATCCTGCGCGAGCTCTTCCGTTCGATTCCAGAGCTGCGGGCGCGTGTTTGGATTGAACGACACCTGACAGCCAGCTTGCTGTGCTCGATCCATTAGTGAGAGGATAGCTGTCCGGCTCGGTTCGGTTGCTAGCAGGACCCCGGTAACATGGAGCCACTGAAGAGATTCGAGGACATCGACGGGGACCAGATCTGGTTCGAGACGTGTATCAGCCGTCTCGTGACGATAGAACGTGAAATCGAGTGCGTCGGATTTTTGACGCTCGACGAACGCCAGTGATGTCATCGCCTCGGCATCCGCTTCGACGAAGTCGGTCGGGATACCGTGTTCGTCGAGCGTCTCACGGAGGAATGCTCCGAACGGGTCCGTCCCAATTCGCGTGCGTAAGAACGGAGTTTCTCCGAGATGATGGAGACCAATCACCGAGTTAACCGCGGATCCACCGGCTCGGCGAGCGAAGTTCTCGACGTGTTTCGTCGGTCCGGCCTCGTCTGGGAGGAAGTCCACGCCCGCTTCGCCGACCACCATGATATTACCCTTCATGCTCTTGTGGAGTACACCCTCTAATGTAATTGTTTAGATTCAGTCGATCTGGTCAATGTCGTCGTCTTCCGTCGCGGCGACAATAGTAATCTCGGTGGCCTCGTAGTCCTCGTCAGTTGAATTCCAGCCGCCGACGGTGACGACGCCAGCATTGACCTTCGAGTCGTCCTCAACAGGATCCAATACCAGATAGGCCCGATCGTCGTCCTCCGAGTGGTAATAATCGAGCAGTTGGCCCGCGAAGGACACCTGTTCTCGTCTCTCCGTGTCTACGCCGTCCACCACGATGAATACAACTTCCATCGATTCTTCGGCCACGATATCTTCTATCGCCGCAATGCTATCACGAATTCGCATGAAAGAAAGCGGAAGCGAAGGTAGTTCCCGCGAATAAACTGGCATCGCATTCTCCCACAGTAACTCGTCAATGAATCGGTCAAGGAAGAGCGCGAGTTGTTTCGTTGTTATGTAGAATCCTTGTGAGTCGGTGCTCGGGTTACCGACGTAATCGACCCAGAAGAAGGCCCTCGAACGGTCGGCACAGACTACGATCGGTTCCTCCGTTTTTACCATACGAACCTCGCGAGCGATGTCTTGAAACGACTGGAGCGCAGTCGAATCACCGACTAGCAAGTCCTCTGGGACGTTGGAGACAATGAGTTTCGAATTGATTTCGTCCCCAATATTTCTGAGTTCAGATTTGTACTTCGTGACGAGTTCGAAAGGCAGGACGACAGAAACGGTCACGTCAGCTGAGCTAATCACCTGGCGGATGTACTTCTCAATGGTGGCATCGTTGCGAAACATGGCGATGCCGGTCTCAATCGAGGCATCGCGTTCGTGTATCTCTTCGAGTTCTCCGACCGCAGAATCGATCTGTGATTGAGTCTGTCCGAGCGTCTCAGCCGGGTCAACCGCGTATGCTTGCTTGGGGGATTCGTCGATGATTTCGATGAGATTCTCGTCTCGGAGCGTGTTCGTAATATCGTATACTCTCTGTCTGGGTACGTCACTCGTCTCTGCGATCTCCGACATCGTCTGTTTCCCGTTGCGAATAAGAGAGAGATAAACATCCGCTTCGTAGGTAGAGAGACCGAAATTATCGATGAGAACGTTCCGGAGCGATTTTTGATCGTGTACCATACCCAATTACACACTCTCGATGAAAGTAAGCGTGGCGGGCTAAACTCTAGTAACTCCTCCCTCGAAATTGTACCAGTAACAACCGTACGTTTGTGATAGTTTAGAAGTGTCTCGACCGCGACGGATTGTAACCACGGCTATGACAAAAAACCATCGGTGCACTCTAATCTAATATGCGTACATATGTTATAGTTTAGATGGATCTCGACCGCATCTGATTGTAACCACGGCTATGACAAAAAACCATCGGCAGTAAAGACCTGGAAGCAAGAACTGTCTAAAATGGTGGCAATAAAATCCTTGATGCGCCAGTATTATATACTGACAGAATTATTTTCGTCTGTGAATCGATGTGAAGAGACTACCACACTCTCAACCCCCTGCTACGGTGAGGTGTGAATTTGATCGCTCGTAGTCTCATGCGCACGAAGAGACCGCTAAATACCAATCGCTAATCAAACCTCAACATATGAGTAATGAACAACTGCTAGATGCTTCGGAGAACTCGCTCGACGACCGTTTTGGCATTCAGCCAGCTAACCATGATGGGTTCGAAACGGGTGATTTTCGAAACTTTTCACCAGTCTACCTTGGAACTGACACCGAGTGGATTCGTCCATCGATGACCGTCACCGAGAACAAGCCTATTGATGGCGACTACTCGCTTCATTGTTCAGCTGGTGACGGCCATCACCGATGGCTGTTAGTCAGTAACGCTTTCTCTCTACAGTCACCATTCGTCGCCTCAGCGAAATTCCGCCTCTCCTCACTTCCCGAGGAAGTAACGGTTGGACTGGGCGTGTTCGAAACTGGCGAAGAGAGCCTCGTGATTACAGGGACACGCGATTCCGTCGAATTATACACTGAGGGGCTGGACGCAGATTCGACAAAGACCCTCCAAGCGGAACTAGTCGATGATGAAGTCTATGAATTCGAGCTCGCACTTACTGAGGGCGAAGCCGTCGGGAAGCTGCGCCGGGACGAAACCGGAGAACTCCTCGCCCTCTTCAACACTGACACCACGATAGCACCGACAGCGCTCGGACTGTACGTCGACTTCCCTCCTGGTGCTGATACGGAAGCGGTCTTCGATTGTGTCTCGGTAGACACCGATACTTACCGTGTTCCAAGCAACCAGTGGGTCCGCTCACCGAGATTCGTAACTCTCCCCAGACAGCCCGATCTCGACCAAGATCAAGGGAATTGGGTCGGCGCTCACTCGATAATAGACGAGAGAGAGCGCTCACTTCTCTGGTATCGAATCAGAAATAACAACGGACGAGGGGCAGGCTACGGACTCGCTGCAAGTTCGGACGGGCTGAACTGGGAGCGAGTCACCAATACACCGGTGCTCACGAAATCAGACGAGTTCGTCAGTAACGAGGGGATAACTGTACTCTCAATCGATGGCACTTATCGCGCGTGGTACGCCGTAGACGATGGCGAGACCTGGCACGTTGTCTACGCGACGAGTGAAGATGGTATTCACTGGGAGAACCACGGTGTCGTTGTGGAGGGATACTGTAAGGACCCCATCGTTCTCTACAAGGAGGGCACGTACTATATGTACGCTATCGCACCGACCACTCACTCGTTCTCGGTGTATACCTCTGCCGACGGTTTGGACTGGGAGCGTCAGAATACCATGGAATTAGCATCACACCGCCATCCCGGTGCGTATTACGTGGAGGAGACCGAGCAATTTTGGCTGTACGCGTTTGCCGAAGAGGGTCTTGACGAAGGGGACCGGTTTGCACAGGAGGAACTGACCAATGACTCTCCAAGCCGTGTCTCGATAGCGTCCTCAACCGATGGTATCCACTTTGACGAATTTTCGACGACATGGCGGGACCCAGCACTCGGACTTGACGACCGTCCCGCTGGCGGCATCGATTATGGACGGTTTCCAACGGACGCGCATGGCCATCTCGCTCACGATGATCGCGTGCTGATGTATTATCAAGCTCGGCACAACTACGATAACAACCGACCGGGTTGGCAGATGGCGGGAGACGGACGCATCGTCTTGGCTGGTCGGTTCCGTGGCTTCTACGACGGTATAACGACAACAGTCTCTCCTTCCGGGACGAAGGCGTATCACTCGTTTCCACACCCAGCGACGCCACTCAGCAAGGTAAAACTGGAAACCGATACTGAGGCCATTATTACGCTTCAACAATCGTCAGAGCCGGAGACGCTGTTATCTGGTAACTTGCTACTGACTGAGACTGGTGAGATCACTCTAGTCATTACAGATCGTGTCCGAGAGGCAAGCTACGAATTGTCAGTAAACGGCGACCGGGCAGCAGAATCGAACGCCGACGAAGCGGGAACAGTTAGGCTCACCACGCGGGTTGATACGACTGAGAAAGTCGACGTGTCCGTGCAGCGTCTCGACAAAAATTAGGAAGCTTCACCGAACGAACCACCTGCCATTGTCCGGAGACCGAAACTTTCTCCTTGCTGGTATGGGATTGTAACACACAAAGATGAAACAATATGCAGATCCAGATTGGCTTCAAGAAGAGATAGGTGAACTACTAAATTTTTACTATCCGGCCTGCGTCGATACCACACACGGCGGCTTTATCGCGCAGTTAGATGAAACGACCGGTGAGATATACGACGAAACGTCGAAACACCTCGTTTCAACATGTCGACTCACATTGAACTTCGCTCACGGCGCGAGGTTGGGTAGCCGGGATTGGTGCTACCAGCAGGCAGAACGTGGTGTAGCGTTTCTCCACGACGAACACTACGATGCAGCTCTGGAAGGATACGACTGGCTATTAGATGGAACCAACATTATCAATAAAGCACGTAGTTGCTACGGTCATGCATTCGTCCTACTTACGTTCGCACGAGCAACCGGAATCGGTGTCGAAAACGCTGAAGACTACTTACGTGAGGTATACGACATTATCGATGATCGGTTCTGGGAACCTGGACACCGACTCTGTGCGTCCGAATTCGCACCGGATTGGTCATCGGCATCGGAGTACCGGGGACAGAATGCGAATATGCACATGTGCGAAGCGATGCTAGCTGCCTACCAAGAAACTGGTGAGGGACGTTATCTCAACCGAGCGTCCAAAATCGCGGAGTCAATCACTGTCCGCTTGGCAGAAGAGACAGATGGACGCCTCTGGGAGCATTATACATGCAAATGGGAGCATGATTTCGAGTACAACCGTGACAAGACGACTGATACGTTTCGGCCGTATGGCTATCAGCCCGGCCATCACCTCGAATGGGCGAAATTACTGGCTGAACTCGACCGAATGGCAAATTCAGCGTGGTTCCTCTCTCGTGCCAAAGAGCTGTTCCAGTACGCCGTTGAGTCCGGGTGGGACACAACATATGGCGGCTTCTACTACACACTTGACCAATCAGATACTCCACTTGCCACAGACAAGTACCGGTGGCCAGTAGCAGAAGGAATTGGGGCCGCTGCCGCCCTTTATGAGCGTACCGGGCAAGGCCGATACCGAGAACGATACATCGACTTCTGGGAATATGCGGAAGAAAACTTGATTACAAATCGGCGGAACTGGCGCTTGAAATTAACGCGAGAAAATGAACCGTATCCTCCCTCAGACGGACCCGAAGTCGGTGTCGGCTACCATCCCATTGGCGCGTGCCTGGAAGGACTCCAAGCATTCGGAACCAACCGCTCGAATTCAGAAGACGATATCTACTGATTGATTCAGTTTGAGACTAAGCTCGCTGATAATCCCAGCATATGATAACATATATGTCGATTCAAGAGTTAAAGTCGTCTAGAACTCTGCCTATCTGACCAAGGATATTCAATAGCACTATATTTGCGGATAGTAAACTATATCGTTATAAAGATAGAGAAAATAATAAATGATTTTCCAACCACTATAAGTAGAGATATCGAGACGATAGTTGCTAAGATACTGTATCTATTACGGCTCTGTTGAAATCCTCAGAAAGTGATATGTTCAGCTCCGATTGCGGTCAATACAGGGTAGTAGTCTATCGACGCTTCAGTAGCACAGAAATGAGCATAAGCGCCGCAAAGACGATTGCGAAGCCCATCACTCCGACTCCGAAAACGTAGTATGGGTTCGTAAAATCGGGACTGTTGAGGAACAGAAAGAGGCTGAAACTCGACCCCATCAAGACAATCACCACAGACTGAATACTCGGATTATACCAGTCTTCAAGCGAATCCCGAACAGTCCCATACATGTCAGAGTAATAACTTCTATGCCGTATAGCGTTTGCGGTCGGTGAAAATCCGATAAGTTCGCACTCTTCAGCAATCAGACGTTTTAGGCGATAATATGTCTGAAGAATGGGGTTTCAACATAGCCGTTCAGCTTTTTCATTCATGGACCACCAAAGGCAAAATAGCAGAAATCAGAGTTCAGGCTACAGCCGTCGGTCGATACTGGGTGCTTCTGCAAGTAGCATTGTAGGGGCCATCAGTCTCATGGCGATACGCTCTCCTGTTACCGGACAACAGAATGACAACCTCTCCATCGTATTCGAGGAACAGGAATCAGATGGGCAGACAGTCGTTATTTCCTCTGTCTCGACCGATGAGGATGCCGAACTCGAAATCAAGTCGGGTGAGACCGGAGAGCAACAGGAACACTATGGCAGGAGGGCCCTTCCGGCTGGGACGAATGAATCAAATCTCACTGTAGAGTTAGAACTCCCTATTACGGAAACCCAAATAATCGAAGTGGGGCTGATAAGCACGGAATCAGATTCTGTGGTTCGGGATCAGGCAGAGGTCGTCATTTCCGAAAACCAGGAAAACTCCAGTGTTACCTTCGTCGAGGCCGATTCCAGTGCAGGTTTCAACTATCCATACTACCTCTACACTCCAGATACAATTAGAGAGGGTGAGGTTCCCATTCTTGTCGAACCGAACAATACTGGGGAACCGACGGACGATTTCGAGGAACACCGCGAAAGCGCCAAGGAATTCATCGAACAACAGGGGCTTCCCCACTATATCAGTGATGATCTCGGCGTTCCGCTATTGGTTCCCGTGTTCCCCCGACCGATGTCTGAGCCAGTTGATGCCCTCCACTACACCCACCAACTCGACCGAGATACGCTCCTGATCGAAGATGGGCCGCTCGAACGAATTGATCTCCAACTTCTTCGCATGGTTGAGGACGCGACGACACGCTTTGATAGCGTCGATAGCTCGGTGGAGAATCGGATTATGCTAAACGGCTTCTCTGCATCGGGGAATTTCGTCGATCGGTTCACCGTGCTGCACCCAGAGCAGATCCTCTCTGTCACGGCTGGAGGGTTAAATGGGATGACTCTTCTTCCCCTCTCAGAAATCAACGGCCACACCCTAAACTATCATATCGGTGTTGCCGATCTGGACACGATTATCGGGAAGTCCGTCAATCTGGATGCACTTGACGAAGTGAATCAATTCCTGTACATGGGGGCTGAAGACAGTAACGATACAATCCCCTATGACGATGCCTGGACGAGCCAAGAGATGCGCGAGACTGCCTTGGCGGTCTATGGTGACGATATGATCGAAGAGCGCTTCCCATTCTCCCAGCAGGCGTACGAGACGGCAGGTGTGGATGCTCAGTTCAAAATCTATGCCGACGCAGGCCACAGTCCCCATCCAGCGAGGGATGATATCATTGAGTTCCATCGCCGGAGTGTCCAAGGTGAGGATGTGAGCAGTTTTGGGAGCGATCTCTCGTCATGGGAGGGTAGTACGAGTGATGAAAGTGACTCAGGTGGGTCGATGGATACCAACCAAGTCCGCGATGACGGTTCTGAGAGCGATCCGTTTGGGTTCGTTGAGGGACTCGGAATCGGGTTCGCGGCCGGCGCCGTCACGACCGGGATCGCGTGTTTCTCGTATCTGAAAGGCCGGCTCCATACTGACTCGGAGTGAGGGAAACGAGTCGGGATTGGATCGAGCACAGCGACAGTCCCCCTCTCTGGTCGAGAATTTCGTCACGCTCTCTTCACCGACAGTATCGTCTCTGACTGGAAGAGGGCTGCCGGCGGCAATGTCTTTGGCCGTTGGATAGGGTGACGACAACGAGGACTGTGTCTCTACGCGAGAGCCAGTGTTCCGGCGTAAGGGTGGTGTGGATGGGCGGAAACATCCGGATGTCTCCGAGTTAATTGGTGGTGAGCAGATAGCGTGATCACGCCCGTTGTGACGACGGGATCTGCTGCCAGCGGGTTGCGTGCGTTACGAACACATGCAACGTTGCTGTAACGACCGGAGCGCTCCCGCTTGCTGTAGCTAGCAGACAGCAATGCCGGCAGCGGCAGGGCATGTGCCACTGCGTCCAACAGCGTCAGTTCTGCATCGATTCCGTCCTCAGCTGGTGTTCGTCACGGCCTCAGTCCCCAGCCCCCGTCACAACGGGCGTGACACCGCCGGTGGTGGCTTTCCCGCCAGTCCCGTCCAGCAGGTCTAAGCCGAGATAGCGTTTCTCGAGGAGTCGTTCGGCAGTCTCTCGCTGTAGTGCCAAGATGTCCGTCGGCTCTTGGCTTCGGCTGACCTGCCGTGTCTTCTCCACGAGGTCACTCCCACCGAGTTTTCGGAGCTTCTCCCAGACACGTTTGACCGTCTGTCGGTGGGGCTCCTTCCCGAGTTCCGCTGTCAGGGCCATGGTGAGGTCCTCACGGGTAAAGAACACGCCAGAGCCGTCGGTCCGTTCAGTCGCGAACTCTTTCCAGCGCTTCGCGATTCTGATCGCTCGATACGTGTTCTGGCGGTTCGATTGCTCGACGAACAGCTCCTTGATCTTGGTCTCGCGACAGTTCGCGAAGAAGTCCAGCGGTGAACTGCTGGGTTCGACCCCCGCTGGCAACGATTCGGCGTCTTCCTGGTGGTCGGGGTCAGCCGTTGCCTGCTCGACTTTTGCGGTCGCACTCCGGGCAATGTCGCGTGTCTCCTCGTGGTCGTCTTCGAGCTCTTCGAGGCGTGCATGGTTGGTCGCCGCCTCCCCGACGGCCGTCGTTGCGACGTCGTGGGTCGCCTCCTGTTGGACTTCGAGTTCATCGACGCGGTCTTGCAGCCGGTCGATAGTCGCCACAAGCCCCTCGAGCACACTCGAAAGAAGAGGTGACACCTCGCCCTCGAGTTGCTCAAGCAGGGGGATGATCGTCTCTACGTCTGGCTCATCTTGTCCGATGTCCATGCCGAGTTGCTCGGCGAGTTCGGCGTCGCGGTCGTCGGCGTCGGTGCCGTTATCGGCTGTCGTGGTTCGTGGCATTGTGACCACAGTGCCCGCCCCGGAATCGAACCGGGCATCCCGACCACGGTACGGGCTACTGACGTTGAACAGCGCTGCCGCTCTCGGCAGCAGCGTGAGCGGCTCGTGGCCGCCGTGATCAGTTCACTGCTGTCGGTGGCCGACAGCCCTGAATCCCGGGACCGCCACGGTAGCGGAACTCCTCTACAGAGAGAGTGAGCGTGGGGACGTCTGCACGACGGACGGCCGCCGTGAGTCGTCGTCGGCGTCGTCGGTCACCGATGGATGCTGCGAGTCTGAGGACCGTTTCCTCGGCGAGGTCTGCGAGGCGTGTCCCGGTGACAGTCTCAGCCGTTTCGTCGGTCACACAGACGAGGAGCCACGGTTCTGACTCGTCGGTGTGGAGAACGACGACTTCACCCACCTCTGGGAGAGTTGCGGTCATCGGCGCCTCCGCGACTGCAGTGCCTCGGCCGGACAGACCGTTACCATATCCTGGGCGTGGCGATACAGGACGCTTCGACCCTGGTCGGTCAGCCGATAGGCGTTCGTTCGCTCGTCGATCGGGTCGGGTGTAAGCAGGCCCTCTTCCGCCAGTTGGTTCAGGTTCTGGTACAGACGGCTGTGGTTGATCGGGTCGGCGTAGCGGTCGTCGAGGTAGTCTTTGAGAGCGAGGCCGTATGGTTCGTCGTCGACGGCCGCGCTGGCCTCCAGCAGATCGCGCTGGAAGCCCGTGAGGTCGTAGTAGGTGGTCATAGGTGCTTGCTGGTGGTTGGTGAGCGTGCGTTGGCGAGCGATGCTTCTCGGTGTGGGTGGGAGCTCTGGTCGGTCATCGGTTGGTGCGCCGCCGTTGTTCTGGGCGGTGCCTATCCCTTGCTTCGGAGTGCGGGGTATTAGTTCTTGCCCCGTAGCAATAGTTGTAGTTAGTACGACTAATACCGGAGGCGAGTGAAACGGTGTCAAAGTGACAGATAAGCCGGGCCCGGATCCAACTGCTGACAGGAAATCTATCCTCGAGGCATTGGCTTTAGCGTATTCACCGGTACTTGGCACTAGTGACATTGCTGAGCGAACTGGTGTAAGTCGGCAAGCAGTGGATCAGCGGCTACGCCGGATGACAGAAGACGGACTTGTAGATACCCGAAAAATTGGACGTGCTAGGGTTTGGTGGATAACAAACGAGGGTCGGGCCTATCTTGATCCAGTAACTGATTCGGGTAACCAGTAGACAACAGCGCTACTCCCGACCTTCATTCGGTCAATTGTCCCTTGTTCGTTCAATTTATTGAGGCGCTGTCTTGCTCTCTCCGTCGAAAGACAAACTGCTTCTGCAATATCTCCTGTAGTCACGAATGGGGGGTCAGCTGATCGGACGGTCTCAATAATCTCTTCGTCAGTTACCTTGGGATCAGGGCCACGGGTGGACATATTCTGTATTGCTAACTATGTTGCTATGGAGCAATAGATTTTTGGTTGTCCGGGACAACAGTATGAGCAGGAACGCATGCGTAGCTGGTCGGTTTCTTACGAAATCGTCCCGGTGCCAGAACACCGAGACGCATGGTTCCTGGGAGAACCAATGGTAACTACACGAGTCTACCCACAAGAACGCATCGCCCACGAAGAACTATCCCAGCACTCGTTTTCCGGGACCGTCGATCAAATCCGCTACCGGAAGCGGCAAGAATTCCCAACCATCGTTGAAGTTGCTGAACCGGCGAGAATTGAACTTGTCGGGACTGTAGTTTCGACGCTTAGCCAGTGGTGTGAATACGCGCACGAGGGCCGTGGCTACCGCAATCAAGCAAACATCGACCATGCGCTCGTCCAGGACTCTATCCGGGGTGTTCCGACGTGAGCTGTACCGTCGAGCAGCGCAAACAGGTTCGACGTGCTGCACGGGCTATTCGAGACTGTGCACCTGCCATTGCCGTCGACATCGTCGCGCCGAATGCGAGTCAGTACGACGCGTGGACCCTCGATGCCGTGTTACGGGGACCAGACGGTGTGCCGCCAGCGGTTTTGCGTGAGCTGGCGCTTGCCGGGTTGACCTTGCGGCCGACGCCGTCGCAGGCAGGGTTCCAGCATGTGACTGCGACGGCGTAGTCCAGAGATATTTAACCAACATACGGGCGGGGACTGCAGACAGTTGGTTAACTAGCTGAGCGAGAAACACATACTTTCTGCGGAGAAAATATTGCGTATGAATTGGTTGCCTTTTCAGCGAACTGTGTAATCGACTCCCTTTTCACCGGCGCCGATATAATATGTGGGAATTTGAATCATTCATGAGTTCGTCTGAAACCGAGATTTCCATGTACTCACTCGAGCCGAACGACTGCTTCAATCCCTCATGGGTTCGTCTGAAACGCTATCCGCTCCGCGATTGCCGAGCGTGACACGCTGCTTCAATCCCTCATGGGTTCGTCTGAAACGGTATGTCGACGCTGACGGCGACTATAAGACCGTCGCTTCAATCCCTCATGGGTTCGTCTGAAACTATGTCAGAAGAACCTAACCATAGTGTCACAATCGACGCTTCAATCCCTCATGGGTTCGTCTGAAACGACGGATCCCACCAGATCGTGGAGCACCCACGGGCGCTTCAATCCCTCATGGGTTCGTCTGAAACGAGGCGCTCGTCCGTGCCCTCGAGGCCAAATCACAGCTTCAATCCCTCATGGGTTCGTCTGAAACTACCCTGCCGTTCGTGCTTCGAAGGGACGTAGATACAGTTCTGATAGTCGGATAGCTGAGGTGCAGTTCCCAACTCGGGGTAACACTCTCTGATTTGCGAGTGCGCAATCGTGATGTCTTCGAGACGAATATTCAGGAACTCACCTACCCTCATCCCGAGCTTGAGTAGCCAGATCAAAAAGAGCCGCTCCCGGATATTCGTACAGCCATGGATGATCTCAGAGATGTCGCTCTCTGTCAGGTGTGGATAGTCCTTCTCATCCGTATCGTCGGCAAGATTCATCTCTCGTTTGGCGATGTTGAACGGGTTGTAATCCGAAGGGTGTGGGAATGCGTAATAGTCCTGCCACCATTCGTAGACTCGGCCGAGATTGTCTCGCTTCTGTTCAATCGTATTCGTCGAGTTCTCCCGTTCGTTTTGGAGGTGAGCCGCAAACCCCTTGATATGCTTCTCGTTGGGGCACGCGGGGTGTCGACCCTCGTTGGACATGAAGGCTCTCCACTGATCGAACGTGTGACGGTAGTTCTTTAGCGTCGACTCAGAGGGATTCTTCGGGAGTAAAAACCCGTTCGACATAGGCTTGGAAAAGATCAACGTCGATATCTGCAAAGTCAGCCTCGTACTGACACAGCGGATCAGTTTGTCGACCGAAAGCTTCTGCAACTTCGCCGAGGTTCTGATTATGACTCACCATGTCTAGTTTGGTTCAACGGCGATTCTCCAGGGTACTCGTATTCCCTGCCTGTCAGCAACACCCTGCACATTGTCAATTTCCTCGGGCATGCAAAAGCGTCGGCGAGATCGTGGATCCGGCCCGCAACAGATATTCAACAGTAATAGCCAGATGACTAGTGAGATGATGGCAATTCTTATTGTCTAATCCCCCTCCGGTCAGAACCTGGCCATTGTACTAATTAACTGAAGGTCGCAGACTCTTTCGCAGTCAACTGGAGATTCTCGGCAATAAGCACAAGATCATCGTCTTGATTACTAATCTCGATTTGTAACGTGAGAATTCCCCAGTCGTCATCCTGTTCTGAAGCGTCAACGATTTCGATAGTCCCAGAAATCGTATCGCCGACATACACTGGATTAAGAAATCTAACCTTGTTGAATCCATAATTTACACCGAATCCGGCGTCTCTACTGATTGTGTCAACCACGAAACCATCCACGATACCCATGATGAGGACACCGTGAGCAACGATTCCATCGATAAGTGGATGCTCAGCAGCGTATTCCGCATTGACATGGTTAGGATGAGAGCCGTCTGTTGCACCGTTGAACATGCGTATGTCAGAGTGGGTAATCGATCTTCCCGCCGTCTGGAACTGCTGACCGACTTCGAAATCCTCGTATGTCTTTGTTTCCGCGAGATACTCGCTGAGTGAATCGTAATCTTGGAATGACTTACGTGCCATAGTATCCTGCCTTCGTCCCGGATATTAAACCTAATCGTCCACCACGTCCTCAGCCGCCGTTATTTCTGAGATAGTTTCGATTAATTTTCTCTACACTAATCTTTTCGAACTGATCCATGAACCGTATTCTCACTGACAAACGGGTGAGGAACGCATTCGGTGGGCTCACCCCTGGAGCGGAGACCCTACATTAACAGATTAGAGGATTAATGATCCTTTTGCCAGGCTGCTATTAGGGCTTATCAGTACAGCCAAAATCGTCGAATGCTGGCCCGCAACCAGAACCATCGTTACAAAGTTAAATAACGCACTAACGCGGAGGGAACGTTCCTTGAATTTTCTACGCGCTATTGAGCACCTGCTCATCAGCAATGTACATCCTTAAATCTCAGTCAGGATTGGTTGCTTTATCTCCCTCGCCCCGTAAAAACTGAATTGCAGTACGGAACTCACAAAGCCGACATAAACTTCAATTGGGAGACAATAGATCCTGGGTTAATGAGGGACGATAGTAAGGAGATCGCCGAATTCGACACCAATCGATTTCATCAAAGGCGTAAACATATCGGGTCGCCAGTCGAAATTATTGAACCGAGTCCTTATCGAAGCTTCAATCAGGTATACTTCGTCGCGCGCTGGCGTATATAGATTTTCGTACTTTAATAAGATGTCAATGGTGAGAATGAAGTCCCCCCGGAGACACTCACCTAAACTACTGATCTACCTCGGTATAGAAATCTGCATGGGAGAAACAGATTAACTCATGTAATGGGTTAGAAGATGTGAAGAAGATCCAGTTGTGGTGATTTCTATTAAATAATGTATCCTCCCAACAGTGAGAATTCTAGTTATATTCGGTTATTGGCTAAGTTCCTCAGTTCCGGAAGATTATTGCTCATAATGGACTGAGCTGCAAATTTCCGAGATCGGTTGACTAAGGCTTATTATACCTGCGAATACTGCATTACTTATGGCATTGCCATTGGAGGATGTAACAGTTGCTGACTTCACGAAGATGATGCAAGGTGGCTGGGCAACTCAAAAACTCGCGGACATGGGTGCCGAAGTCATCAAGATTGAACAGCCTGGCGGCGAATTCAACCGATCCCATACAGTAGGAGGCGATCTGTATCAGGGAGTTGGGCCTTTCTTTCTCGCGATGAATCGCAATAAACGTAGTATCGAACTCAATTTAAAGAATGATGAGGGGCTTGAAGTCGCGCAGAGAATAATCAAGAACGCAGACGTCCTGATGGAGAATTTTCGTCCCGGTGTAATGGAGCGTCTCGGTCTGGGATTCGAACAAGTGAAGGAGATCAATACCGAGATTGTCTACGTCTCCGCATCTGGTTACGGAGCAGATGGACCCTATTCTGATCGTCCAGGTCAAGACCTTCTTGTTCAAGCATTATCAGGGCTTGCCAAGAAAACTGGCCGGAAAGATGATCCCCCGACTGCAGCTGGAACCTACATCGGTGATGAACTCTCCGCAACTAATCTCGCCCTCCATACCGTCATTGCGCTCTATCATAAAAAAATGACTGGTGAGGGACAAAAGGTCGAAGTTAATCTATTTGACACGATGGTTGATGCTCAGTGTCAAGAAATAACAGCTACACTTAATCTCGAAAGGGAATTTAGTCGGAGCGAGGAAAACGTCTCACACCCGACTGAATCTGCCCCATATGGAATCTATGAAACAGAAGATGGTCACATAGCGATCGCGATTGCCCCCCTTGAGGAATTAGGCGATTCGCTTGGGATTGAGGAATTAGCAGAGTATGCATCTGGTGATCTGGCTTATGACAGCCGTGATGAGATATTTCGGATTATTGAGTCACATACTCGTGAAAATAAGACCGAGGATTTGCTGGAACAGTTACTTGAAGACGATCACTGGGTAGCTAAGGTTCAAAATTATTCAGACCTCTCTGAGGATCCTCAGATAGAGCACAATGATATGCTTGTGGATGTTGAGCATCCCGAGGTTGGAACGTATAAAACGACGGGGATTCCCGCAAAGTTCTCTGAAACACCTGGAGAAATTCGCTCACCTCCTCCACAAGTTGGGGAGCATACGGAAACGATCTTAAGCGAACTTGGGTATGATGACGAAGATATAGGCCATCTAAATGATATCGGTGCAATAGGCGATCTGAAAGAATAGGGGAGCATCAGTATGGACCTCATGTCTTGAAAACAACGGCTCAAAGCCGCTTCTACACAGGTCCTTTAAACATGGTGGAATATTATGAAAATAGATCCACCCTCCCAGTTGCTTTACCGCAATCTACTTACTAACTCTTATCGTATCTCCTAACAATGGTCTGGTCCGTCCCAGTAGACGGAAATACGTACGAAGAAGCACAAAGTCAATTCAGATGGCAGTTCCCATCTGATTTCAACGCTGCCAATGATCTGGTCCGAAAGCACGACAACCTCGATAAGAAAGCGCTCTACGAAAAGTCAACCAACGGAGAGAAGACTTCGTATTCTTTCAGAGACATTGACAGCTTATCCGACGACTTAGCATTCGCAATTGAGGGGCTTGGTCTTGGCCAAGGTGATAGAATTGCCATCGCAGGTTCACAAAGATCCGAAACTCTTGCAACACATCTAGCTGCTTGGAAGATGGGAGCAATTTCCGTTCCCCTATCTTGTATGTTTGGAGCGGAGGGTATCCGATATAGGCTGAACGATAGCGGCTCAAGAGTAGTCATCGCTGAGAGTGAAATGGTGCCTTCTATTCGTGCGATTAGTAGCAAGTGCAAAAATTTAGAACATATTATCTCTATCGGTGGGAACGAAAGCAACGAAGAACCAACATTCGAATCCTTCGTTGAATCCGAGAGCGCAAGATATGAAATCAAGCAAACCGATCACGAGACACCTGCAATAATCATCTACACGAGTGGGACGACTGGTGACCCCAAGGGAGTCCTTCATACTCACGGAATATGGGCTGGTTCAGTGCCTGCTTTTTATATGTATTTTGACGGAATGCCATCAGAAGATGATGTTTTCTGGACTCCTTCAGATTGGGCTTGGATTGGATCACTCGGCAATGTAATTTTTCCACCGTGGCACTTCGGTTGTCCAGTCGTAGGGGCGACGTTGGAGAAATTCAGCCCTAAGGAAGCCCATGCGATTATGGCTGAGTTTGATGTCACTAAGACATTCCTGCCCCCTACTGCCCTTCGTATGATGAAGGAACAATCTTTTGAAACGGCAAGTCTCTCTCTTGAAGCTATACTTTCTGGGAGTGAAGTTCTAACATCTGATGTCAGCGAGTGGGTTAGCGAATCGATGGAGGGCGTTCACCTAAACCAGGTCTATGGCCAGACCGAGGCTCATTCCATTATTGCAACCTCTCAAATGTGGTTTGATTATCGGGCTAACAAACTCGGAAAAAGTGTTGTCGGTCACGACGTCGCAATTGTTAACGATGAAGGAAATACTCTTGCTCCTGGCTCGGTGGGTGAGATCGCAGTGAAATTTGAAGACGACCCTGTGGTGGCATCTGAGTATTGGGGGCGACCAGAACTCCTCGATGAAACCCATATGAACGGATGGCACTTGACAGGAGATCTCGGGATGATTGACGAAGACGGATACATCGAGTTCAGATCGCGCAAAGATGACTTGATCATAAGCAGTGGTTATAGCATAAATCCCCTCGAGATTGAACAAATCTTAGCAGAACACCCGTCAGTAGAACAAGCAGGAGTGATTGGTGTCCCAGATGAGCTACGCGGCCAGCTGATCAAGGCTTTCATAAAACCGAAAGAGAAAGTCAAACCTTCCACAAAGTTAAAAACCGAACTCAAAGAACTTGTACGTGAAGAAGTAGCTCTATACGCATACCCACGTGAAATAACATTTACAGATCAGTTCCCTACATCTGCTTCAGGGAAGCTTGATCGTAGTAAGCTATCGAGCCTCGATAACTAAATCACTACACAACTCATTAGGGCATGAGCGACCGCCCACCATCAATTTGCAGAATTATTCCCGTTATCCAGTTTGACATCGGTGAGCCCAAGAAGAGTGCCGCCTCGGCAATGTCTTCAGGGACACCAGTCCGGCCAAGTGGGGTATAGTCTTCTGGAAATTCCCTAAGATCCTCTGTCATGGGCGTACGAACCAGTGACGGAGCGATGACGTTGGCATATACTCCATAGGAAGACCCGTATCCTGCTATATCCTTCATAAATCCGTGAAGTCCCCCTTTGGACGCCGCATATGCCGTGTTTTGACCGGATTTTCCCGTCTCTCCAACAATCGATCCAATAGCGACGATCTTCCCGTAGCCATTGGCGGCCAAATCGTCAAAGAATCTATCAACCAAGAGAAAAGAACCGGTTAAATTGATGCCAATAATTCGGTTCCAATCGTCTAAGGTTGTTTTTTCAAATGGGAGTTCCGGCGAGACACCGTGAGCCATCACCAAAATATCTATCTTATCCGAAAAGTTGTGTGATGCTTCATGAAGCAAATCAATATCTGCTGGATCAGTAACATCACACGCAACGGACTCGCATGCCTGCCCACGGCTTTCTACAAGCTCTACGACGTTAGATAGTCGATCTGAGTCTATATCTGTGGCGATCACGTCAGCTCCTTCGCGGGCAAACGATTGGCAGATTTTATTTCCAATTCCACCACCAGCACCCGTCACAACAGCCGTTTGCCCGTGCAGATCGGGTGGACCGCTTGAATTTCCGTTCATGTGTTCTCCACTTGATTAAATAATAGCCATGCTACAGCGTACTCTATCAGTTTCACAATAGAGAGAATGAGCAGATCAATATTAAATATGTGGATTAGTGTCAATCGAAAATCAAGGCTGGGTCAGGAGTACTATTGGCTAGCAAGACATTGAAGATCAAGCATAGACAGCTTCCTCATTGAGTACTAGTCGTCGATAACGATTATTCGAAGATCATTAACGTTTGTTCCAGTCGGCCCCGTTTTTATGAGAGAATTAGATTTCTCAAGAAATGTGTATGCGTCATTATTTTGGAGTGCGTTGTGACCATCATTCTCAGCATTCGCGGTGGTTTCAGAATCGACAATTGCGCCTGCGGCATCACTCGCACCATCAATACCATCAGTATCCACGCTTGCAACAACGATATCTTCAATGTCAAGTTCCAGTGAACTTGCAAGTGCAAATTCTTGATTCGGACCGCCTTTTCCATCTCCAGTAATCGTCACCGTGGTTTCTCCGCCAGAAACCAACACGGCTGGTGGTAAAAAGGGATTTCCCGTGTTATGGATCTCTTCAGCAATACCGACATGTGTCTTCGCGGCTTCACGTGCTTCACCGCGAATACGAGACGAAAGGATGTACGAATCAAATCCCTGGTCAACTGCAGTGGCACGTGCAGCCAGCAAAGTCGTCATTCCATCCGCGAGTACGTGCATAAATACGTTTTCGAAGACATTATCGTCAGAAGTTGGCGTCTCTGGGAGTTTGCCCCGAACTCCTTGTTGTAAATGACTTTGAACGGGATCCGGGACATCAAGGCGATACCGCGAAGCAATTTTTCTTGCATCATCGTATGTCGTTCTATCTGGCGACAAGGGGCCGCTGGCAATGATGCTGAGATCATCCCCCACGACATCGCTAAATACAAGTCCCACAACAGTGGCGGGTGAGGCAATCTTGGCGAGCCTGCCGCCTTTTATCTGTGAAAGGTGCTTTCTAACTGTGTTGATTTCGTGTATCGATGCACCACTGGCGAGGAGTTCAGCTGTGGTCGCACGGATTTCCTCGAGTGTGAGAGGCTCTGTGGGTGCAGAAAGGAGAGCGCTCCCTCCACCTCCGATGAATGCTAGAACAAGGGTACTTTCCTTACTCTTCTCAGCGGAGGTTATCACTTCACGTGTTCCCTCTATATTTTTCGTAGTTGGAATAGGGTGGTCACCCTCAATGACGCGAATTTTCGAAGTGTCAGCGGCTCCATCGGTGACAACTACCCCCCTGGTGAGATCTTCACCAAGAAGTTTTTCTAAGACGGTAGCTGCTTCTCCTGCTGCATTCCCGCCCCCAAGTAATACGACTTCATCGTAGTCTGCAAGATTGTACTGTGTTCCATTGATGGTAAGAATTCCATCTTTGAGCGTAATTGTCCGTTCAAGAACAGACTTTGGGTGTGCTGCTTCGATTCCTGCCTCAAGAGAAGCGAGAGCTATCTCATGGGCTGCCGTGGACGCTAAACTGTCTCTGTCCCTGATCACATTTTAAAGGACAGCCGAGTTATTAATAGCTCTTTATCTATCCATGTGCCATACTCTCTATGAATTCCGTAAGTGGATAAGAGTGCGAGTAGACTGAGGGAGATTATCCAAATGAGAGCGCTTCGGAAAGGAAGCTCCGAGCGACCATGTACATGATTACGGGTGGGATGCCGATCGCGAGGGTCATCGCCATCATCCAGGCCCAGTACGTTGCTTCCCCGCCAGCAGTGACTTGGTATAACACGACCACTGCTGGTGTTGTGTTAGCGCTCTGAGTCAACATTGACGCAAATAAGAAGTCATTCCAGCCGGTGAGGAATGCAAGGAACCCAACAGCGATTATCGCCGGCGTCGCGAGTGGGAGTGCCACTCGTGCGAAAGCAGTGAATTTCGAACAGCCGAATACCTGGGCAGCCTCTTCGAGGTTGGGAGGTAATTTCTGGAAGAAGTCACGTAGAACCCAGATGGCAAAGGGAACAGATATCGTCAACTGAGCCAACGAGACGCCAAGTTTCGTATCGAACAGTCCAAGCTGCCACCAAAGATCAGAGACGGGGATAATTAGCAAGATGTACGGGAACAACAACGCGATAATGACGAAGTAGAAGAGAAGCTCCCGTCGCGGAAGATCGGTCCGCGCGAACGCATATGCACCGGGGATCGCAATCAACAAGGTAAGGACTCCGGTAATAGTGGCGATTATTGCACTATTCTGTAGAGGTTGTGCCAATCGAGTAAATGCATCATCCCAAGCAGTTAGCGTTGGTTCTTTGGGAATCCAATGAGGGTCCTGTGTAAAGAACTCTGCTGGCGCTCTGAATGAAACTGAGATAATCTGCAGAAACACGCCTATAATGAAGAGTAAATAGATGGCGAGCAGGGAGAACCGTAAACTGTGATAAGCAACATCTCCCAGCGTCATGTTCCCGAATGGCCAATATTCAGAGTCGTTGACAGACATTATTGCATCACTGCATCCGTGTCAGCGTGAGTGAATTGGTACAAGAAGAATGCGATAATCCCTAGGACGAGGATGAGAAGTATCATGCCGACAGCGTAGCCAAGTCCCAGTGAGTTCTGAGTGAACGCAAACCTAAACAGCAATACGGCCAACAACGATGTTTCGAATCCAGGCCCTCCTCCTGTCATTTGAAGCGGTTGTGCGATTTTTGAGAGGTTCCAGATGACTCGGAGGCTCACAGCGATGTAAATTGCTGTTTTTAATTGTGGCAGGGTAATCCAGCGGAACTGCTGAATCCGATTCGCTCCGAATATACGAGCCGCTTCATACTGACGTTCTGGGAGTCCGTCAAGAGAAGCGAGTATAATTATGAACATAAACGGCCAAAAAGTAAACGCTGTAGCGATCATAATCCCAATCATCGCGCCAATACCGGACGTTTGCCAATAGATTGGATCACCAAGGATCCCCCAGTCAACTAAATACTGGAACACTGGACCGAAATCTGGTTGGAGAATCCACAGCCAAATTGTACCAGAGACTACTGGCGCCATCGCAAATGGACTAATTAGAATACTGCTGACTATGCTCTTGAGACGATTACGACGAATATGTGTTACAAGAAGTGCTGCGACTAGAGCAAGCACAAGTTGGACTATTGTAACAGTAGCAAAGATGAGTGTTGCTTTCAATGACGTATAGAACGGCTCCCAACTGAGCAAATACGCATAGTTGTCGAGCCCGACCCACTCTGGATCACCCGTTCCAAGTGGCCAACTATGGAAACTCATCCAGACGCCCTTCATGAATGGTATCCATAGTAAGACTGCGAGGAACAATATCACCGGTAGTACAAGCATGTATTCAAACCGATACTCTTGGACGCTATCGAGGAACCGATGATAGCTATTACGTGTGGATTGTTGGAGTTTATTTTCTGATGACATTATAAGTACCTTTTAGCATTTGGTAACAATTATATGGTAACAGACACCGTAGATTTAGGTTTGTCGCTTCTGAGCAGGCCTATCCGCTGAACCCTTCGGTGCCTTCCATTGCATCGCGGAGGTCGCTGGCCGTGTTTGCGACTGCTTCTTCCGGAGTGACCTCTCCACGCATCATCTGCTGCCAGTGAGGACCGGGCCCCTGGAACATAAGTGTTGAACCAAGGGGTGTAATCTCCCATGCAGCCTCTTGAGCCTCAATCATGTCGAAGAGTGTCTCCATCATATGATGCCCCTCTTCAGCTGGCGAGAGCTCCATCGCACGATCTTTGATATCGAGACGAACAGGTGCGTAGCCGATATCAAACATTTGAGACGATTGCCAACTCTCGGTCATGAAGGTCTTTTGATACTCAATTGCAGCCCGCTGTTGACGCTCCCACTTGGCACTATCAGCATTCTCCGGCTTTTCCGTAATGCCAATTGTGTACGGACCAAGTGCCCCATTCGGCCCTCCAGATTCAGAGTACATCGGATTCCATTGTATATCTCCGTTAGCTAGTTTATCTTCAGCTCGCGACAAAAACTCGGGGAACGTAGACCACTCTGGCATTGAGATAGACGTTGTTCCGTTTATCAATGCCTGCATCTGTTCTTCATCAGTTGCTTGGGGCGTCGTTGGCCCTGATAGACCATACTCGCTATAAATGGCTTTGAACCGGCGCCAAGTCTTTACCCATGTATCATTCTCGTAAGCGACGTCAGTGCCATCTTCATTTACGAGTAGCCCCTTTGATCCACCTTCGGCTACGGCTGCAGGTTGCGCTGCATCGATCCAGTCGAATGCTTGTCCGAAAATGTGGAAGCCCCATTCTCCAGGTCCATTTTCCTGTAAGGTTTGGGCGACATCAATTAAATCGTCGAAAGATTCAGGAGGAAAATCGTTGTCGGGATCCAGTCCGGCTTCCTCAAAATGGTCCATTCGCGCGACAAGAGGGTTACGTGGATAGGCAGCTATTGGGAGCTCCCACATTGTATCCTGGTAATCTGACGGGAGTGCTCGTGCAGCGTGCTTCTGAACCGGTTCGATCCACTCGACTGCTTCCCGAGTCTTTTGATCAAACTGGTCACTGAACTGCTCGAACGGTTTGACGTAATCTCCAAGGATGAAGGGGGAATCAAGAGGGTTTTCCCCAATGTACATATTTGGAATGTTCCCACGTTCGAAGTTACTGATCCAGTTACCTCCTGCTAACTCGGAGTAGTTCGACCAGTTAGGTTGAATCGTCGCACCTGTCTCCGATTCGAAGTCTTGAATCTTCTTTTCCAGGTTCCGTCGTGCCGCCCTGGAGTTGGTGTTGATCGAATCCCAATATCTGAACGTCACCCCAGATAGGTTGACTTCATTGGCATTTTCGTCAGTGGCTTTGTCTTTTTCCGTTTCTTGATTATTGCCACCATCGCTGCTACCATCGCTGCTACCATCGCTGCTACCATCACTGCCACCATCACTTGAACAACCTGCAACGCTTGCAGCAATACCAGCACCAATTGTTTTCAACAAATTTCTTCGTCTTTCGTCTGTATTTCCCGTCATTGTTATTACCTCTAACTACGGCCCATCAGTTTATTTGTCCGACTTCCATTTATAATTTTCGTTTATTATCATCCTCGTGTTATGAATCGTAGTCGTTGCTCATCATAGCAGGGGTTGCCAAAGTATCTGCGCGACTTTTCAGTGTAACCGTAGTACTGGTACGGTCGGTCTTGATGAGGATCGCAAAGTAGGTGATGCTCGAAGACAACCACTTTAGCTGGCAGTAGACTTCGAAACCAAGCCGATCGGGACCAATCCGAGTGAGGACTCTAGCGAAATCCAGACTCTACATGCGTTCGAAAGGGAGTCGTCTGCAGGAACTCAAACACTCTTGCCACAGTTCGAACGAGTGAGATGTTCCCGTGAAGATGCTCTTTCAATGTCCGTCTTCCGCTGGATTAGCTCTGACGGATCAACGATGACTGTCCCACTACTATTTACAGTAATCCGACATCCCTCATAATCAAACGTAATTGATCCGTTGCAGGGCTTCGTTTGGTTCGAAGTCGCAGAAAATATCCTGTCGAGTGTGTCTGGATCGATTCTAGTGAATAACGGTGACAAGGTGGTCATGTCTTCGTCCTTTGCCTCTGCAACGGCAGCAACGATTGCCTCACTCGGTCGGCGAATCTGATGGTCAAACTTACCGTTTCACTCGAAACCCCATTTTTAGCCTCTTCCGTCAGTCTCGATGAGAGTGCCTCAATGAGACGGCGGATCACGCTACACAACCGAGCACTGAGTGCTTGGTCAGTAATTCCGAGATCATCGGCCATCTCTGGCTAACCCGAATCGAGCTCTCGAGAGTCTGTGAAAAGGGATGACTATGGAGAGTACTCATGCTAGTCCTCATCCATGCAAGATCTTTGTGTTCATCGAACGGAACCACAGTCTAAAAATAGCGAAGCGGACTATGACTTCTCACATGTCCACCCCCTCTCGATATCTTAACGCGATGGCAAATTCATCATTGTTTCTCCGGCTGTTATTCGGTGTCGTACTCCTGGTTGGTATACAACCGACCTATGCGTGGGTCTATTCGCTCACTCCAAATACGAGTCCATTGCAGGCAATCGCTGTATCCACCCTTACGCTTATTGTCTGGTTAGCACTGCTTATCTGGTCTGTCGGTGCATATCGAGATATTAAGGCTGCTCGTGATGGCCGCATCCGTGAACGATATTGACAAAATTGACAAAGTCATCCTTTCCCTCAAGCTTCTGTCTCAGTGAAAGAATTTTACTGGACAAGATTTTTTATTTAGTATACTTATACTTCGATTTTTTCCGGTAGCGAGCGTCTGTTGTAGGATTGGTCGTTGGTGGTGGATCTTCTGAGTAACTTCGATCCATCCCTTCAACATCGGCGGTAGGAAAGGACCAATACACTCACGGAGTTCGGGAAGGATGAATACAGAGGTCAAGGCCGTCTACTTCGACCGCGGGTTTCCGATGACAAGTGTCTCACACTGTTGCAGGCGCACAACTGCAGCTACGTGATACCGATTATCAGATGGGGCGAGACATCCAGTAGGTACTCCCGAAGGGTTGGAGCGTGTCATCGACTACGATTTGGCAGGGTAACTTGAGGGTCACAACTGGACTTCGAGTTTCCCGTCTACACCACCTGTCAGTACATGAATGGTTGATAAGACAACCACGGGTTGGCGCGTCAGCGACGTAGCCGTGGCGCGCCGTTCACCGAGGCAGCAGGCCAGGCCCGAGACCGCTGAAGAGGTACTTCGGTATCGAATCGAGCTTCCGCTTGGCGAAGCAAGCAACAGCTCCGCCCTCGACCCGCGTTGTTCGACCACATCCGACGACCCATCACGACAGAACAGGCGGCTCAGGTCAGGTTGACAGACGATACTTTATGAGGCACTGAACCTCAATAAGCTCCCGCTTTCACGTGGTTCCTCTCCTAGCTGAAGATTGGTGAACGAAATCAGATTATCTTCTGATTTCATGCTGCATAGCAGGGTAACTCTTATTCTGAATCCCAAATATCTGTTCCAGAGAACGAATCCGAGAGACTTTCAGCTGTGAAGACATCATCAATTCCTACCAACAAAGAGGAAACCTCGGTTGCCAGGTTTATTGCATTTGACTTGACAAGGGTTGGTTCAATTACGCCCACGTCCATTACGTCAGTAACCTCTCCCTCGATGACGTCCAGCCCAGTCGTGGGGTTCCCGTTGTGATGGGCTTTTCGTACGTCTGAGAGCGCCAAGATAGGATCCATTCCAGCTGACGTCGCTAGCGTTCGAGGAATCCCTTCTATAACATCAGCAAACTCCTCTATCACCAGTTGACGACGATCATCCAATGTGAGGCTGTAGTCCCGAAGTTCGCGTGCAATTTCGACCTCCACTGCACCGGCACTGGGCAACACGCTACCCCCCTCAATAGCCATCGAAACTGCTGCTGTGGCATCTTTAACTATCCGCTCAACTTCGTCAACCGTGTAACGAGTTCCACCACGACAGACAACCGCTGCGCTCCGAGCGGCGTCATTCTCCACAAATATCAAGCCATCTCCTGTGACTTCTCGGTAGTCGATAAGTTCGGCGTGTCCGAGGTCTTCTTCACCAATCATACTAAGATGCGTGACGATATTTGCGCCCGTCGCTCGCTTTATTCGTTCCATTTCAGAGTCCTCGTTCACGAGTTCGATAGCAAGAATACCCGCATTAGAGAACATCTGACGGATCGGATCATCTAGGATTTGTCCGCTTGAAACGACGAATTCGACACCGAGTGACTGAACATGATCTATCCAATCTTGTACCTGGTCAAATCTCGCATCGTTGAACGACAAGTATTCACTGGAATTACCTGGTCGTGCTGTGATATCTTTTCTCCCACTTTCAGTACTAACATCGCTGTCAACCAGAGCGACTTTTGCCCCCTCAATTCGCTTGGGCATTTCTTCATGCACGCTCTCACTTTCAACAATTGCTCCTTTGATCAAAAATGAATCAGTTATCGAATCACCACGGAGGCGAAGCGTCTTTATCATCTCTAAATCGATTTCACCTTCAGCTGACACCGTCTCTACGGTTTGAACAGCAAGATCAGATAAGAAGTTCTCAGTCGAATCAATCAGTCTCCCAGACATTGTTGTCTTCGCAATTAGCAGTAGTATCTCACGATCATCGCTTGAAATAGGAATTGCAACGTCCGATAGAGACTCTCGCGCTTTGGATGCAGCCAGCTGGTATCCCTCTTGAATCGTAGTAGAAGAGACACCCAAATCACGAAGCTCTCCAGCTTTAACGAGGAGATCTCCGGCAAGTACGACAACGGTGCTTGTTCCATCGGCGACAATGTCGTGTTGAGTACGCGCCGCTTCTCGGATCATCTCACCGATGGGATCGTCAATATCCATCTCAATGACAATCGTGTAGCCATCGTTCGTCACTACATACATCCCGCCATCATCCACCAGAATCTTATCTCGACCGAAGGGTCCGATCGTTGAACGAAGGGAATCTGCCATCGATTTTCCTATAGCGGAGACGTGAGAATTGAATTCGAAGCTATCTTGCGTAGCTTTTTGATCAATTTCGGATGTGACGGAATCTGAATCAGTGGCCATTAGTATTGATGAATACTCGACCTAGCTTGATAAATTGTGTGGGCACCCGTATCAGACTGTCTCTCCTCTTCGAAATATGCAGTCCATCTCGGCGCACGCGATATTCTTGGCTGTCCCAATGTTGATCCTTGGACGACTATCGAGACGTCCTATAGAATGGCCCGACACTCGGGTGAACGAATACGAATCCAGAGAAAACCGACAAAGAGTGAAAGTACTCTTGCAAAGCATGTATGGTAGCAACCCTCTAGATTACGCGATATCCATCCTGATCAAACACCCATACATTTTCTTCATCAATGTTAACCGAAACCCGGCGTTTTTCTTCATCGATCTTTCCTTGTTCAGTAGATGCGCGAATCTCGATATCACCTGAACGGAGTAACACCGTATCTCGAGCCCCTTTCGGTTCAACAAGATCAATATCGCACTCAAATAGACTCGAGGTCGCATCGAGAGCCAAGTTCTCTGGACGTACACCAACAGTGATGTTCTCTCCTAGATATTCTTTCAACCGCTCGGCCCGTTCTGTGCGCATTGGAAGGGTGAATAAGTCGTTTACTATCGCAATTTCGTTTTCTCGCATTTCTATCGAACTTTCTATGATATTCGTCGAGGGAGATCCGATGAACTGGGCAACGAATAGATTGACCGGTTCATTGTAAATTTCGTGGGGAGTGCCGATCTGTTGAATTTCAGCATTATTCATGACGACGATTTTATCACCTACAGTCATCGCTTCCTCTTGGTCGTGGGTGACCAAAATCATCGCTCGATTGAGTTCGCGGTGGAGTCGCTTGATCTCAGTGTGCATTTGGTCACGTAGATTCGCATCGAGCGCTGAGAATGGTTCATCAAGAAGGAATGCGACTGGCTCCATCACCATGGAGCGACCAATGCTAACACGCTGTTGTTGACCACCAGAGAGGGCTGCAGGCTTTCTATCCAGATAATCTTCGATGCCGAGCATTTCAGCAGCTTCCTCGACTCGCTTGTTCTTCGTTGCTTTGTCCAAATCAGTTGCCATATCCAGCCCGAATCGAATATTCCTTCGGACACTCATATGTGGAAAGAGCGTGATATTTTGGAACACAAAAGCAAGGTTGCGATCCTTTGGTTTCTTGTGCGTTATATCCTCCTCCCCGACCGTTATCGTCCCTCCATCAGGTATTTCTAACCCTGCAATACATCGGAGTGTCGTCGTCTTCCCACACCCTGACGGACCAAGAAATACCACGAACTCCTCAGGTTGGATGTCTAGATCGATCTCCTTACAGGCAACGACTTCTCCACCATTGAACGTCTTCTTCACATTTCGGAGGCAGATGGTATTTTGTCCAATTTCGGCGTTTTGGGTATTGTCCGCCGTTTCTGCAGATTGTGATTCCATTCGTAGTAGGGAGATTACGCCTTCTTTTATAAATATTTGTTGGTGGGGTTACCACATGAGGCATCGCAAGCGTGACGCTCCCCCTTTCGGAATCGAGTCTCGCTTACCGCGGAATATACATAATGAATAATAATGTTCGACATGCTCGAACGCCATTCAGCTTGAATCTCAAATTCCAATCCACCCACACCGAAATAATAACAAGGGTATATGTGTTATTCCCAGCATTTACTATTTAATGTTCGGTTATGCCGTACCGGTCAGCTTTGTTGTACCACCAGGGAATAACATTTTATTTGATCTCAACAATAGTATCTGGGTCTGGTCTAAGAATAAGTCGACAGACAGTTCTGACGTCCCTATGAGAGGGAAGGGGGAATCTTGGCTGGGATTTTGATATCTCAAGGAGGAGGAAGTATGGCGCGAGGGCAACTACTGAGGCTGACGATCCAGCCCGGTTTCTGACTCCTCCTGATGGACACTAGCTGGCGAATACTGTCTCAATTCATGCTTCCTGGGTATTGGGTTCTCTCCCCAACTGGTCTTCTGAGGCTGAACGTTTCCACTTACTTCGGCATCGCCAACTCCAACTCGAATTCATTGACGATTTCGGATACTTGATTTGCAATTTCGCTTTCTTGATCTTGACCTGTGAACGACCTTTTCGGCCCATTAACGCTGAATCCACCAATCACTTTTCCGGCACGGTCTGTCGCCGCGACTCCCAGCGCATGTAGGTCCCGAATGTTTTCTTCGTGGTTTGTAGCATACCCCTGATCACGCACCTCCTCTAGCTCGTTGAACAATTCATCACGGTCCGTGATGGTATATTTCGTTTCCGCTGGCAAACCCCACTTATCCAATATCTGCTCCGTTTGCTGCCGGGGTAGTTCGGCGAGGATTGCTTTCCCAATGGCTGTATTGTGAAGGTACAATCGGTTCCCCAACTTTTCGTGGGCCCATCCCATACGATCTCCTGAAGCAGTATGAAAATACGTGGCTTTTCCGCCCATCTCAACAGCGAATGCAGACCGAAAGCCAAGCTTTTCATGTATATAATCAGTAAAGTGTCCCGCGAGTACGTAGCCTTCCTCTTGTGAGCGTACGTACGTCCCCATACGAAGTAGCTCAGGCCCGAGAACATAGATATCTCCTCGTTTGATAACAAATTCTTTCGCCTCCAACGTGGCGAGATGGCCGTGGATCGTACTCTTCGGAATATCCATTGCATCTGCTAGTTCACTGACTCTCGAACCGTCGCTCTCCAATAGGTACTCAAGAATCTCTATCGAACGTTCTGTTGTCTGAAGCGTATTTGATTTTGTGTTCATAGAGCTATGTAACGCCCCGCCCTATTAATAAAGTTCGATATGTCCAAACGATTCAAGGGCCGTTACTGGACTGACTGTTATATCAGAACGGAATACAGATCTATCCGTACTACTCAATCAGTAGTGACGGCAACGAATACAACTCGCAATAAATTCACAACGAACGCAAATCCTGCAACAGTTGGATGTACTCGAGTATATTTCACAATTGAAAATGGTAGTAGAATTATAATATTATATGAAAGTGGAAACGTAGGGTTATACCTCAACCCAGTTTCTCGTTTCTGCTGATTCATAAGCCGCATCAAGTACTCTGAGCAACTGTACCGCATCGTCAATGGTAGCGGGCACGTCTCCAGTTCTAAACCCGTCAAAGTAGGATTCAAAGTAGTCTTGAACAAAGTCTCCCCAATTTGGAAACCGATCATATGTGAATTCATATTCAATGGTTTGCTTGGGGGACGCAGACCATTCTGGATCTTCGGCTGTCAGTCTCAATGGAACTGTTGGTTCTTGTTGGAGGCTATCATGGTGAAGCGGGGTGAGAGCCTGCGCATCGGTCCCATATATACCAAGATGGGTATCCTTCCCACGATCACTCAAGTAGTATCCGGTATTTTGTGTTGCCAATGTTCCTTTCTCGGTTTCAAGTTGCAGGACTGCTCCAGTCTCGATATCGGCGTTTTCATCAGCGGCTTCATGCATACGAGCGTTCACGGAGGTAATCGGGTCGTTCAAGATATACGGAATAATATCAAGCCAATGAGGGCCAATCCACTGCAGGGCACCACCTCTGGACGTTTCTTCGTCATAGATATAATGACTCGTATCCCGCTGTGAGAGCTGACTTGCATTGAACCGGCCTTCAACAGTCCAAACATCGCCAAAGAATCCTTCTTCAATTCGATTACGGAGCGCGATACTGACGGGGTTTTTTCGATAAAAGAACGTCGGTGAAATTGTGACCCCTGTTTCATTGGCTTGCCTCGCTATTTCTTCCATGTCACTAGCAGTTCTGCCGATAGGCTTCTCACTAATTACATGTACTCCCTCTTCAACGGCAGTCTCGACGATATCGGGGGTCTTATCGTTTCGATAAGTAATCCAAACTACCTCAACATCGCCGTCGGAAATCAATGTGTGAGGATCCTCAAATACAGTCGCTCCTTTAAGCAGTTCCGAGACATCTTGATTTTCAGTTGTCACTTCGTCCGGCCTCTCTTGCATAGGTGTAATGTCCTCAAGATCAACCACTCGGCCAGGTTCACACACCGCAGTGATGTCGATGCCAATGTTGCTAGCCACGGAGAAATAGGGATCGCGATGATGATGATCTATTCCTATGTATCCTGCTTTCACAACCATATTCTCGCATCACTTGAAGAGGTATGGTACTATAACGTTTGTGGGTTAGGAAACTGACTCTGAAGACCCCCTTTTTAGTGAATGATCGAGAAATGGGGTAATGATCATTCTATGAGGTTAAAAATAAACCAGATTGTGGATGAATATTAATTAAAAAATCAAAGGGCATCAATATATTACAAATATTGACAACCTGGTATTCCAACTGTATACCTGTTTAGACGTTGTATGAGATATTTTCGACAGTAGAATCAATGCCTCTCTCTATCAAGTCCGTAGCCCGGTGGAATAGGATACTCTCTAATTGTTAGCTCAATATATAATCGAGCTTACGAGTTATATGGTGTTGGCATCGTGAAATTCCCTGAATCAAATGAGAGTGGCTTTGGTTCTTTGATTATCTTCAAATCTTCCCTGTTTCTAGACTCATCAATTAGCGCTTTCGAAGCATACAATCGGGATAGATGCATCGTGTCAGTTGCACGAAGGACTCGAACGGACTCTGGATCAACGATCCCAATGGTCGAGAGGGCTGCAGTCAGGCCTGCTCTGTCAGTTTGAACTACCGGTGGTATCCGAACCCCGCGAGGCGTACTCGCTGTGAGGGCGTTAATTAGAGTCGGTTCCATCTCTATTTCATTGAGAAGATCTTTGTGGATGAAATCGGCAGACCCCATCCCCATTGCATTTCCGTGTGTTGTTTCGGTCAGTCTACGAGTGTAGATTCGTTTTATATCCGGAGAAACAGGTTCTGGCTCTTGTATTGCGAATGGGCGTCTTCCAATAACGTTTGTATCCATGCCTTGCCCACTGATCTCTTTACCCTGATAGTCGAGAATGAGTAGGTCTATATTATCAAATGGCAGTTTTGGCATGATATCATATGATGTTTTCAGTAACTCTCTTTCACGTTCCAGAAAGTTTGAAGGGGTAATTCCTTCGATAGACGCAGTCTCGTCATGTTGATCTTCTAAAATTGCGACGCCTCCTAATATTGGAAGATTCTCAATTAACTGTTCAGTTATAGCTGGAATCATATCCCGTAGTGACCAATCCACAGCCCAGTCATGTGCTATCTTCGCCCCTCGCTGTTTTCCCATCCCAATAACGAGCATTTTTGAGAGCCCGCTTTCTACAGACCCATCGAAATCAGTATGTGGCTTAATTCGATTGATTGGCACTATCGCATCGGCATTGACTGCGTTCCTATCTGCGACAACGGGGACATTGCGATCAGTAGTACGACTCACCTCCACGACATCCATACTGGACCGAATTTCACATCCGATTGTTGCTTCAGTAATACCGAGTTCGTTTAGCATCTCCCTTTGACCCTCTGCCGTTGCCCCTCCATGGCTCCCCATTGCTGGAAATACGAATGGGTGGTATCCACGTTGATCTGCTTGATGAACAACCCCAGAGACGATATCGGCAATATTCGCAATACCTCGACTTCCTACTCCAAGCGCAATTTCGCCGTTTTCCGGCACATCATCCAAGGGAAGCGACAATAAAGCTTGACCAGCTTCAGCAGCGATCTCATCACTGCTTATACTATCTGTTTGCCATACTTGCTCAATGAGTCCTAGCTCAGGGAGTTCTATCTCGCCACACGCGTTCATCACCGCAGTTTCTGAGACTGCTAATGAATCTCGTGATTGGTCCATGCCAGCACAAACCCTACGTTTGGTAATAAATACGGTGGTTGCTCACATCCTGACGAGAGCTCGAGTTTTCGAAATCTTGGCTCTGTAGTTCGGTATACGGCACTAGTATTCACGAATATCTCCCGATCCGTCGAGTGACCTTGGGCCGATCCTCACATCATAGTTCTTTGAAGTCGTTGAATGTATATCGGTGATGGACAGAATTTCGACATCCACGAATGAAGTAACTTTGAGTGCTCAAACGTCGTAGGTAGTGCGCGTGGCAAAGGAGCGACTGGCTGCGCACGGTCGAGTTGAAGAAGGCGAGGTCAGCGTACTTCTCAGCTGACGCGCCGAGAAATGCACTCCAAATCTTCAGCAGGAATTTGCCCAAATCACTTGCTGGGAACGGTGTTATGAGGCAGATTCCGTCGAGGATGCCACGCATTTCGCTGAGCAAATCTACCGTGACACGGTAAGATTCACCCGGATCGATACGAACTGCACGCAAGATGGGCATCATCCACTCAGCGAACTCGTATCCCCGGAGAGCCGGTGGTTCGGCAGGATTTGTAACAACAGATTCAGGCGTTGCGTCCGTCAGAAAAGTGATGAGACGGATTTCCGGTGTCACACTGACGTGTCACTTCGCTTTCTATAGCAATAACGCAGTCACGGATTCTCTTTCTAGTAAACCTACAATGCCATGATTAATAAAAACACACCAAGCGCTCATTTAGCGAAAGCCGGCTCAGGATATTAACAAAGCTATGCCGATTTTGACGGTCTCTATCCCTCAAATTGCGATATTGCGTTATCAGCTTGACAAATCTCCCATAAACCAGAGAGATCTAATCCGGAAGAGAATAGATATAACGTTGCGTCACGGTGTCACCCCCATTCAGGTTCTCTATTATTAAAGAACGCATCAACGCCTTCTTTTTGATCTTCAGTCCCAAAGAGAAACATATTTGAGGTGACTTCGTCCACACCATTTGATAAGTTTTTGTTTAACTGTCTCTTAGTCATCTTAGCAGCTAAGGGCGCTGTCGATGCGATTTGCTCTGCTCTCTCGGATATCAATTCGTTAAGTTCCTCACTTGACGTGATCTCATTCACTAATCCAATCTCAAACGCTTCCTGAGCAGAGAATTCGCGCGAAGTAAGCAATAATTCCCTTGTTCTTTTTAAACCAATTAAATCTGGAAATCTTGCTAAAGCCACCATCGCAACGTGTCCAAGGTTTGGCTCGGGTAGTCGGAACCTGGCGTTCTCACTCGCGATTGTAATATCACATAACGCTGCAATTTCACAACCACCTCCAAAGGCGATACCGTCTACCTTTGCGATCACTGGGATAGACACTTCTTCGATAGCAAACATGGAACTCAATATATGCTCGGTGTACTCCCATAACTCCGAATCGCTCTTACTCTCAAAATCTAAATCAGAGATGTCATCACCTGAAGAGAACGCGCGCCCATTTCCAGCGAGAATTGCCACACGCACTTCATCATTCTCCTCAGCCTTTTCAAGTGCGGTTTTGAGTTCATTCCATGTCTTCGTTAATAATGCATTCAGCTTCTCGGGCCGATCAATCGTAATATGCGCAGTTTGCCCGACTATTTCGTAATTTATCTGTTGGAACATGCAGGATCATACTGATTCAGAATCATATAGATTTCGAATTTGAACGTTATCGAGGAGGAGAAATTTCACTTGAATAACCATCCATCTTCCATTCGAAAGCCTAAGTCTACCTCACAATCCTCTTTTTCACTGCCGACAATCGGATCGTACATGTTCCAACGGCGGCATTGATTTCCTTAAATAAGAGGGATACCTTTTGAATGAGAATCTCGCGAAGGTGGTTGGCCCGTGTCACCTGGGCGCGCGGTTCCTTCAGAACGGCGACCAGGCCAGTTCGCACAAGAAGGTGTTCACTATCGCCCAATCAAAGAGCGAAGCGAGCATCGACCGTCATGACTTCCTACCGGTGGCACTGAACACTATCTCCAATGGCGCAACTTTTCGAGACGCTCGACGGAGAGCGCGTCAAGACATGCGCTATATCACAGCACCGATCATCGGCCATCAAGGCCCCGAAATCGTGGCCCTCAGCCTGTTCGGATACAAGAGCCGGGCACAAGGAAACCGATCTACCGACGAGATACCAAGGCAGTTACTCAAATGTGCGAACGTCATCGAGGTGAACCTGACCTCCTCATAGTCGGGGGCAAACACAACAGTTAGGTTGGCGGGCCCAACAGCGTACGGTGATGCAATTCGTCCGATACACGAACGGTGGCGGTCCAGAGTGGGGAGTCCGTCTCGACGAGGAGATCGTCCCGTTGTCCGGCCTCCGCGAAGACGTCTCGTACCAGCAGTTGACCGACCCGGGATTCCTCCAGGTGGTCGAGAACGCCGTCGACGCGGCGTCGTCGCACGCGATTCCGGTCGGCGACGTACGGTTTCTCGCTCCGGTTCCACGACCCGGCAAGATCATCTGTGTGGGTTTAAACTACCACGACCACGCCGAGGAGCAAGACGAGGAGGTCCCCGAGCGCCCGCTGCTGTTCGGGAAGTCCCCGTCGTCGGTCACCAACCCGGGTGATCCCATCGTCCACCCGGACGACCTCGAGGAGGTCGACTACGAAGTCGAACTCGGCGTCGTCATCGGACGAACCGCTAAGAACGTTTCTGCCGAAGAAGCCCGCGACTATGTCGCCGGCTACACGGCAATCAATGACGTCAGCGGACGAGACGCGCAGTTTGACGACGGGCAGTTCTTCCGCGGGAAAAGCTACGATACATTCGCGCCGATGGGGCCGACGCTCGTCCCCGACGACCGACTTGACCCTGCCAATCTTGACGTCGCCTGCCACGTCAATGGCGAGACCAAGCAGTCCTCGAACACCGAGGAGTTCATCTTCGACGTCCCGGCGGTTGTCGAGTACATTAGCGGGTTCACGACACTGCGCCCGGGTGACGTCATCTCAACCGGGACCCCTGGCGGCGTCGGCATCTTCCGCGAGCCACCCGAATTGCTCAAACCGGGCGACACTGTCGACGTCGAGATTGAAGGCATCGGGACGTTAAACAACCCCATCGTTGCCGAATCGGAGATATAATCCCACTAACTGTACTCGAACGGAAATTTTCTAATTTTATCCTGGTGTTTTTAATCCCAAATAGTTCGAGTGGGGCGTAGTTGAACATTCAAATAAGAAATTCGGGCAGTTCAGGGCGATGAACTCCAGGTGAGGCGAACGATCGCGCACCTCAATGAGCAGTGAGCGTTACTTTCAGCAGATGTCCTGCCAAGTTTCGACTATTCTATTTAAATAAAGGAACTCTCAGCGAGGCCACGCTATGAAGCGGAAAACGAGGGACGTGAATATCTGAAGGGACTGTCGACTCTGATCTGATAAGTTTAGCCGGGCGAAAAAAGGAGGGCTCAATAGCTCTGGGAGAGAAATCAGATGACTCTAAAACAGCGCATCCGTACAAAGGATTCCATCTCTACTTCACCTAAGTCGACAGCTGAATACCGTGGTTATACGAAAATGATCTCGAAATCGAATCAAACATTAATACCGTAGATGTGTGCCTAATTTTCCACGGCCGACAGAAGAGACCGCTCTCGAGAGATGATACGACAAGCATGCCAACTTAAGAGTGGTATTTTACCACTCCGTGTGAACGGTTCATGCGAAATCCTTCCGTCCGTCACGAAAACACGGCCAGCAGGGAAATGAACCAGCAAACGACCTGTCGGTTGCATCCCGACGACCTCGCCTCGATAGGATGTTCCGATGGCGACGCCGTGGAGCTGTACAATCCGGACACTGGGGCACGGTTTCAGGCGACAGCACGAGCAGCATCGACAAATATGGACCCCGGACAACTCTCGGTGAGCACCCGCTGTCGGAAGCTCCTCGACGTGGAGTTCCCCGAACGGGCCGACGATGAGCAGGCGACGACGCTACATGCCCGAAAACCGGTCAAGACAGTCGATGAAAGTGACGAAAAGGGGCTCGTCAATCGATTCACCGACCGACTGCTCGATTGGGCCGTCGACTATCACGAGGTTCAGTTACGGGTCAATATCGGACTCAACGCTGACGAAGGTAGGTCGGCGGGCCGGGTAAACGCAGATACGATGGAGGTCCTAGCTATCGACGACGGAGATCGTGTTCAGATCCACTCCAAAGACTCAGAAACCACGGTCCGATGTCGAATCATCGAGCCGGAGAGCCACTTCATCGAGACGGACTCCGACATCGACGCCGCCGACGTCCGTGACAGGACGATCTTGTTGCCATCGACTGCCCGTGAACGCCTGGACGCAGTCTGTGGCGATATCGTTCGCGTCCGACGCGATACCCGTCACGTCGCGATTCGCAGCATTACCCCGTCGATGTTTGCGTTCCTGGGCGTGTTGATCAGCGGTCTGCAGATAGTCGACCTGCTGTCACCGTCCTTGCAACCGTACGCCATTCTGCTCACACTGATTCTCGCCGGTGTCGCGATATGGCTCATGCTCTGGCCGGAGCGAGTTCGCTGTCGGTAGGACGTGCAGGCCGAGTGCCGAGACCTATTAATCTGCCCCCGATGGTCAGAACGGAATCGACGGCAACGACACGCTCTTGGCGAGTCGAACAGCCACCGCCAGTGCCTTGACCGTCTCGATACTGCGTTCGGCGCGCTCGAACGGCCCGTGCTCAGACCCGACGCGCGAAGTACAGTGTATCGACGCCAGCACCCCTATCGTCGGGAATACGGGCGACTTCCTCGAATCCGAGATTTTCGAGTACCGCGATGTGGGCCTCGTTCGTGTGCCACGTCTTCGTCGAGGCAGCGGGAGCGTGCCATGCATTTGGGACGTCAGACAGTAGCGTCTGATACATCCGCATCGCAAGGCCACGTCCGCGATGTGACTCGTCGACCGCGATGATTTCGACGTGATTCGTCGGCGTGAACGCACTGAGTGCGTCAGCGTCTTCGAGTCGTTCGAACGAGCAAAACCCGACGAGATGTCCCTCATCGAACGCTCCGATCATCGGCCGCTCCAGACACCGCTTGACGTAGCCCTCGATGTTCGTTGCGCCTCCCTCGCCCGGTGCACGCGAGACTGCGGACCGCGTCTCGCTCGTTAGTGCGGGGACGAACTCCTCATCGACGTGTTTGAGGAGCCGTGTGACTCCGTTTCAAGAGGGCGTGGTTTCTTCGACGAATCGCACAGTCGCCATGGGGGGTGCTTTGGCTACAGCCCCACAGATAAAAGTCTCGACGGTGTCGCCGTACGTCGAGCGGACACACTCGAACGTGGATAGACCCATGTCTCACTCAGACCGATGGACTGTCCGTGGAGTCGAAGCCATCGTAGTACAGAGGTAGATGTCAATGTCTCGTTCACGTCCGCGTGGCACTCACCCGGCCAACAGTCGCCGTTGGTACACTTGAACGTCGTCTCTTTCAGGACACGAAAGAGGTCATCCTTTCATCCCCGAGAGACTCATCCCGCGGATGAAGTAGTTCTGTGCGGCGAGGAACACGAGGATGACCGGCGCGACGATGATGAGCGCCGCCGCCATCATCAGGCCCCACTCGGCAAAGTACTGGTTCCGAACCGCGAACAGCGCGATGGGGAGGGTGTACATCTCCGTGTCGTTGGCGATGATCAACGGCCACTGGAAGTTGTTCCACGTGCCCATGAAGGTGAAGATGCCCAACGTCGCCAACGCGGGTTTCGCCAGCGGCAGATAGATCTTATAGAACGTCTGGAACTCGTTGCAGCCGTCTATCTTTGCTGCGTCGCCGAGCGCCGACGGCAGGCTCTTGAAGTGCTGGCGGAGCAAGAAGAGGCCCAACGGCTGCGCGACGAGCCGCTCGACGACGTCGTCAAGGACACCCTCTGGCTGGTACAAGAAGACGAGACGGTCTCCAAAATGTCGATGGTCGACATCCAATCTGTTGCAGAGGACGCGTGGCGACTCGTCGGCGACGACGCGGTCACGCTGCACACCGCGTCGATAGAACGGATTCCGGCCAACAGGTCCCTCTTACAAACGGTTTTCGAGAAACTGTTCGAGAACACGCTTGCGCACACGACGGCTTCTCGGATCAACGTCGGGCCCTGCTACAAAGGTGACTATCTCGACGGATTCTACGTGGCCGACGACGGCAAAGGATTCGACACAGCCACACCAGAGGAACTGTTCGAAATAGGCACCAAGGAAGGGAGTGGTGGGGCGGGTATTGGACTCGCTATCGTTGACGAAATCGTCCGACGTCACGATTGGTCTATCACAGCGACCGAAAGCGACGAAGATGGAGCTAGGTTCGAAATAAGGCCGAAACGGTATCTCTGTACGAATATCGCTTACCAGCCGGTAAACGGATAGAATATGCGGTAAAACAAGCGATATATATTGGGCTACGGGTTATTCGGTAGTATGAGTAAGCCGGGGCAAGAATCGGTCTCGAACGACACGCGTGAGGCCATTATGGAGGCGACGTTCCGCGCCATCAGCACGCAGGGCTACAACGACCTCCGGATGCGCGACATCGGCGAGGAGATGGAGATGACCCGGCAGGTCATCCACTACCACTACGACGGAAAGCACGACCTGATGAGTCACTTCCTCGAATACATCATCGATCAGTACGAGGGGAGTGTCGAAGTCGCCGCCGACGCACCGCCCCGCGAGGAATTGGACGCCCGTATCGACCAATGCCTGTTCGGCCCCGAGTTCAGCGACTTCGGCCACTGGGACCGGATGAAGGTCTATCACGAACTGTTCACCCACGCCCAGAACGACGCCGAACACCGGGCTATCTTCAACGAGCACTACGAGCGTATCCGTGGCAGCATCACGGAAGTGATCGAAGAGGGTATCGAGCAGGGCGTCTTCCGCGATGTCGACGCCGCACGGATGGGCCAACTCATCACGGACGCCATCCACGCTGCTCGCGGTCGGCGGCTCTCACTCGGTCACGACGAAGCCCCTGAACAGACCCGCCAGTCCATCGACGAGTTCGTCCTCACCGCACTCGACGTCGAATAACCGCCTGCGCGGCCTACTCCTGCTCACCGAAGACACCCATTGCTTCCAGTTCGTCGAGTTCGTCCGCCGAGTATCCCAACTCAGCGAGCACCTCTCGGTGTGTTCCCCGAGAAGCGGCGGGGCCAACTCGAACCCGCTATCGGCGTTCGCGAATTTCAGTGGGTGTTCGATTACCGGACTCACCCCGAGTTCGGGGTGGTCTATCTCAGTGATAGCTCCCCGTGTGTCGATTTGTGGATTGTTCAGCGCTTCATCGACCTCGTAAACCGGGCCAGCAGGCACACCTCCTTCTTCGGTGATGATCTCGATACACTACTCTATCGTCCCCTGGGTCAGCGTCTCTTCGAGTTCGGCTTCGAGCGCGTCTTGATAGGTCAGAAAACGCCCTTAGCGCCCAGTCCCGCTGGTTGGTCAGCACCCTTATGGCGTCTGAAAAACAATCAATCGTTGTATGTCAGACGATCCGATTTATCAGGAGACGGAACCACGTACTCGGAAGGGTCTTGCATCGTACTTCTATCGCCTGTCCAGAGCGCTTCGGCGCGGTGAGCCAGTCCCTGCCGACGAAGAGCAGTCAGTGACAGTCGATCCGGCCGCAGAATCCGACCTCACTGTCGACGTCACGCGGGACGGTGACGAAGTCAACCTCGATATCGGAATGTCGTGGACCGAGTCTGACGAGGGCGACATCGAGACGGACGTGACCGCCAGCAAGGCGACTTTCGAGCGGTACCAGGACACCGCTGATGAATGGCGGTGGCGACTGGTCCACAACAACGGCAACATCATCGCTGATTGTGGGGAGGGGTACGCTTCCAAGCAGAAAGCCACCCAAGGACTCGACAGCGTGAAAGAAAACGCACCCGGCGCACACATCCTCGACACGACAAAAGACGAGTCCACCGTCGAGAATCCGGAAACAGGCAGCGATGCAACCTTCGAACTGTTCACGGATTCCGCCGAGAAGTTCCGCTGGCGACTCGTCCACGACAACGGAGACATCATCGCCGACGGTGGCCAGGGATACGCATCGAAACAGAAGGCTACGCAGGGACTCCGCAGTGTGCAAACGAATGCTCGTGGTGCGCCTGTCGTCGACGAATAACGAGCATACACGCACGTATCCGCACGAGACACAGATTGAGGACACCGTCCCGCGATTGCACAGCAACGGACACCTCCGAAAGGCTACGCACAGTTTGGTGCCGTTAACCAACAAAACTATCGTATAGGCTGCTTTGTTGGTTAACACGAAGCGAGACTCATGTCTTACGACCCACCGACCCCACCAGCAGAACTGCCAGCCGAAGTCGTAGACACGCTCAACGGCTCGTCACCGGAGACCCTCACTCGCATCGCCCGGTACGCCGAGGAACTCGCGACGCACAAACGCCGAGAAGCACGGCTAGAGGCCGACGAAGCGAACGAAGAATCCCCGGAGGACCGCCCCGATGGCGTCCCGTCGAAAGCGACAGTCACCGAGAAAGAGATCAATGGGAACCGGTACTACTACTGGCAGTGGCGCGACGGCGAGAAGATTCGCTCGCAGTACAAAGGCCCGGTGAACGACGACAGCTAACAGCGGAACCAGTGGGGTGGCCACGTACCGCTAACAGCGGAAGTAGTGGGGTCACCTGCTCACTAACAGCGGAACCGATGGGGTGGCCACCTACCGCTAACAGCGGAAGTAGTGGGGTCACCTGCTCACTAACAGCGGAACCGGTGGGGTGGTGTGTTCGGATATACCGGCCGAGCGGCCCAAACGCGACCTGTTAACAGCGGAAGTGGTGGGGTAGTCGCGTATAGCTAACAGCGGAACCAGTGGGGTCAGGGTGTCGAATCAAGTAGTTCGGACAAGCCTGCCTCCACGGACGAAATCGACTGTTCGAGTTCGTGCTCTTTGTACTTTCCACCGCCCTTCCCCCTGTTGTACTCCGTCGACGAGATGATGCCCAGTTGATCAAGTTCACCGAGGTAATCGCGCACCGAGCGCTCGGACACCGGGTCCATTCCCTCCTCGGTTGCGACGTGCTGATACGCTTCGAGGATGTCTTTCGTTCGTGCCGGAGTTTGCTCTCGCTCTGCCAAGAGCGTCAGCGCGTAGAGGACGAGTTGCCCGTGGTCGGAGTAGTTCCGAATCCCTTCGACGACCTGGTCGGTCTGCAGGCGCTTTCGCGCGTTGCGAACGTGTCGCTCGGAAACATTTTCGTCGTTGTTCTCCCGTGCGAGGTCACCTGCTTCGAGCAGTAGGTCCAGCGCCTGCCGGGCGTCACCGGAGTCTTTCGCGCCGTAGGCCGCACACATCTCGATGACCCCCTGGTCCAACACGTCGTCCTTGAACGCGACCGCTTCGCGTTGTTCCAGGACGAGTTGCAGTTCCCCGGCATCGTACGCCGAGAACGAGACTTCCTTTTCACAGAGGCTGGAGCGGACTTTCGACGAGAGTTGGTTGCGGAAGTCGAGGTCGTTCGAGATACCGATGACACCGAGTTTCGCCTCGGTAACGTCGCCGTTAGAACGCGCACGGGGGAGTTTATACAGGAGCGAGTCGTCTCTTATGTGGTCGACTTCGTCCAGAACGATGAGCACGGTCCCACCGACGTTGTCGAGTTCCTCGAACAGGAACTGATAGACCGACGCCTGGGGATACCCCGTGTTCGAGATTTGGTCGGCGGGGTCGCGAAGTTCGTTCACCAACGCGACGGCGACCTGATAGCTGGAGTTGAGGCCGTCGCAGTTTATTTCGATCGTGTGCAGGTCCAACGGTTCGACCTCTTCGGCGTCGCGTTCGAGTGCGTGTAACAGGTACCGTGTCGCGGCGGTCTTTCCGACGCCGCTCTTACCGTAGAGGAAGATGTTGGAAGGACTCTCGTTGTTGATCACCGGCTGGAGAGCCGCGTGATATCGTTGCAGTTCCTCGTCGCGCCCGACGAGTTCGTCGGGAGTCCATTCCTCGAGTAGCGCCTCCCGCTTCTCGAAGATGGAAGAGGAGGGAGTGAACGTGAGGTCGCTCATTGGGATAACTCCGTAACGAACCAACTTAACCTTTGGTTCCGTTGCTTCCGCTGTTGAGGGAGGTTTATATACTACCGGCCCCACAAGTTCCGCTGTTAGCTGATGGGTGCTGGAATGGGGTGGGTCACACCCACCCCACTGGTTCCGCTGTTAGATCTAGAGAGTGTGTCGTAACTATCCTCAGCAGGCTGAATAAGTTTCTAGAGCTAGTGAATAAGTATAAGTATACGGAGAAGAAAACAAACCCGTATGCTGTTTTTCACGAGATGACAAAACACCCCCTGACATGGGGGTGGTGCTGTCTATCTCTGCGCTAACAGCGGAAGTAGTGGGGTGGGGGTGTTCTTATCTCGGGCCACTTCTGGCGAAACGTTTCCTGTTCATCATCTCTTCACCGTTCTCCATGACTATCCCACTTCGTTTAACCAACGGATATATGCACATCAGAATCTGTTGGTTAACCTCTCCTCGACTCTGAGAACGCGCGCAACGAGGGTTGCTCTGTTTCAGATAGTTCTCGTCGAATCTCTGTCCGATCCCACCCCAACGGTGAGCGGACACTCTCGACAGCTCGAATGAGTCGAGTCTCGTAGTACGAGGGGTCGTACGCCTCTATCTCCTCGTGGGCCAACGCGACCCGTTCTCGCGAGCCCTTCTTATGATTGACGACCACGTACTTGATGTCCTGTCCGGCGTGTACGGTGAAGTCCTGCTCACGAGTTCGCTTCAGCGCCGCGACGTGCTGTGTGTTCTGCGTGTATCCTTCCAGCGGCTTGGAGACACGATTTCGTTGGCCGATCTGTTCACTCGGCACCGCTCCAGCGAAGACTGGTGGGAGACCATCCCGTCGAAAGTAGCATGTACCTGATTCCGGGTTTTCTTCTCGGACAACCATTAGCTGAAAGTAGGTGCTGTATCCCCTCCCTGCTCGCGCCTTCCCTTCGGTCGGCGCTCGCTGAGGAAGGGGGCTTAGCGCCTACTTTCAGCTAAAGACGCGGGTTTCCGCCTCGCTTTCATTATGAATTCCACAACTTGTTTCGAGAGAATACACCAGCCATCGCTTTGAGAGGCAAGTCTATGGAAAGCTCAATCCTCCCAGAGCGATTGGATACGTCCCTCGATGGCATCAAGAACCGTAGAATAGACATCCAGCGGATGGCGCGATGACAGTGACAGGTCGGTAGCCTCTACTGCAGTTGGTGGTTGATGAAAGTGCAGTCGTGCGTTGTGTGGATTGGGATGGCGGTCCCAGCGACACTCCCATCGGCTATCATCCTGGTGCGTTTCGACGTAGTGGAACGAGAAATCTCCCGTGGTAAACCAGCGAATATCGACACGGGTAGCTACGACGGTCTCAGGATACTGTCCCGCGTCAACGAGGGCATGAAGAAGGCGAGGTTCGTAGGTGTCTGGATCGAATTCCGTCTCCACAATGAGTGCCTCAGTTCGAAGGTTACGGTCCAAGAGCTGTAGCGTCTGTCGATCGGGTGGACCTGGCGACCCTGAATTCGAGTCTGCTGGGTCCGGCTTCATCTATGCCGGGATGAGATGTCCGTCGTTCTCTGCGAGCTGACGGGCGAGTTCATATAGTCGAATATCTCGAATAATTCCACGCCACTCACTGACTGCAGCCATCCGGTCATGAATGGTCTCGTGGCTATCGTCATCGTATACGCTCACAGTAGTTGGATCGGTAGCATCAAATTCGTCTTCATACTTGGCTCGTTCTTCTTCAAGTTCACCCACCCGGTTGATAATCTCTTCAACAGTCAGTTCGTCGGCAATCCGGCTCGCATCTTGCCATTCAAGATATCCCTCGTTGCGTTCGTACTGCATGGGTCGACCGTCGCGGCTCACACTGACGATACCCATGTCTACCAATCGGTCAAGATGCTTTTTCGCAGTGTTTGGGGAGCAGTCGGCGATATCTGCAATCTTCGCTGCTGGGATGGGTGAGGTGATCCCCATAGCAACGTCGTAGACACGGCTGAACGTATCTTCTCCCTGCTGCCACCGGCGTTCGGTGGCTGAGGGTTCCGGCGCGGGGTCAAACTCTGTCATAGACGCTACTACAAGTTCGAGCGCAATATATCTTTGCGAGGTTCAAATATATGCGCTATACTCAACGAGATAAATCCTCTACCGAAGCAATATGCTCAGTCACTGGCCACAGGAGTGTGAAAGTATTAACCTACCTTGAGAGAGACATTGTTGGTTAACAAAAGTCTCTCAGTCTCCTCGTAGTCGTATCAGCGAGCTCCCGTCGAATATCTGTCCGATCCCAACCCTTTGGAGAGAGTATACTCTCGACCGCTCGAACGAGTTGTGTCTCGTAGTACTCGGGATCGTATTCCTCAACCTCTTCGTGTGCTAATGCGACACGGTCCCGAGATGATTTTTGATCGTCGACGACCACGTACTCGATATCCTGTCCTGGATGGACACTCAATTCTTGATCTCGTGCTCGTTTGAGCGCGGCCACATTTTGCGTGTTCTGGGTATACCCTTCCAGTGGTTTTGAGACTCGATTCCGTTCGACGAGTTGGTCGGGAGCAACCTCCCCGGAATGCAGGCTCGCAATCGCTGCTTTGAGCTGGCAGATGACTGCGTCGGGAGACCGTGTCTCATCAAGGACCTCTAGACACTCCCGCTGTACCGCTTCGATGAACGGCGGTGTCGACCGCTGACGAGCTTCGATGCCTCTGACCTTGAAGCCACCGTCGACAGCGACTTTCCCGAAGTATTTCGTCAACGCGCCAGCGTCGCTCTCGCGCTGCGGCACGAACGCCACCCAGTCGTAGTGGGCTTCGTGTTCGAGCCGAATCTCGACTTCCTCGGTAATGTCCGTCGCGACCCTCTCGAGGTCCTCACAATCCTCGTTGTCGACGCCGGGGTCCGGGGTCACCCAGATGGAGTCGACGATGCCGTGGACGACGCGCCAGCCGCCAGCCTCCAGCCGCTGTTTCGCCGTCAGCAGAATCTCGCGAGCGAACGCGTTGATCGCCTCGTGGCACTCGATGCGCCCGAATTTCGCGTTGCTGAACCCCTGATACCCGAAGCAGGCGACGAGGATCCACTTCAGCGCACCCGACCGACCTTCGAGTTCCGCGAGTCGCTCCTCATCGGGGTCGTCCCGCTCGTTCTCGCGACGGATGGCGGCCTTGATCTCGTCGCGAGCGTCGATGATCGGCTGTAGCACGTCGACGAGGTAGCCCCGGTCGTCGCAGATGGCGTATCCGAGCCCAGGAACGTCGTCGCGGTCGCGGTGGCACTCACAACGAATGACGTCCGGCGAGACATTTTGGGTACAGATGATGTTCGGGTACAACGAGGAGAAGTCGAGTTCGTGAACGTTCTCGTGGAAACCGACCTCCGGCGCGAAGATGAACCCGCCGCGGTCGGCGTCGTGCAACGTGGCCATCGACTTGTAGAACTCGTGGCGCCAGGAGTTCCACGGGACGAGGACGCCGCGGTCGTGGGCCTCACAGATCTGAATCGCCGTGAGTACGTTCCCGATCGACGCCCAGGCGAGTTCCTGGACGGGCTTTTTCGAGCGCGACACGAGGTCGAGGACGCCCTCGAGGTTCGTCTCCCCGTAGAAGAACGTGTTCGACTCGTCGATGATCGCCCGACCGGGTACGTTGTACCGCGCCGGGGAGTGGCCGACACGACCGTAGCTCGCGTACGTCGACCGGCTGGCGAGTTGCTGGTAGTCGACGTCCGGCAACCGACTCAGCGAGAAGTCGTCGACGCCGGCGGCCGTCGCCATCTCGTAGAGGGTCGGGACGATCTCGCTCGTCGAGCAGACTAGCACGTCCGGATCGTGGGCTTCGAGCGCTGCTTGGACGACCGACAGAAGCTCCGTCGGCGAGCCGGTGACGGTTTCACCGGCGACGGACAGTTCCCCGTAGACGTCGTTGCTCGTTTCGGTCACTGGAACGCCGAGCCGGAGCGTCGACAGCTCGCTCGCTGGCGTCGGGTCGACGCCGTTCTCCAGACAGTATCGGAACTCTCGCGAGAAGTCGACGTTGAAACAGGCGAGATTCCCGACTGGATAGTCCGACAGTTGGCGTGCCTGCCGAGCGAGCGGGGTGACGCGGTCGACGTGGACGACGTCGACGGCGAGGACTGTCTCCTCATCCCGTCGAAATCCGGGGCGTTGTGTAACCATCTCGGTCGCGACGACGTCTGGGTGCTGGTCGTACACCGACTGGAGTGCCGTGAGGTCGATGTCCTCTCCCGGGTCGCGAGCGCCGACGTAGAAGCGTGGGGTGTAGTCCTCACGTTCGGTCGCGACAGCGCCGTCGGCGGTTGCCTCCCACTCCAAGATGCGGCCATCGTCGAGAAAGTCGATGGTGAACGGCATGTGTTATTACATCCTCCTAACACCTTACAGAACAACCGAACGGCCGATAAGCCATGGCGTGTCGCTTCCGGATTTCGGCAAAAGGGTGTCACGAAGACTCTCGACGGCAGATTTTGGCTCCCTGTCGACAGCTTCCGGACCGCTTTCCGGAATCTACCAGCTAGTATTAATCAACAGTATTTGACTATTGCCGCGGATGTTGGTTAATATAGCTATAACTTCGACGATTGACATTGTTCGGATTTTATTTCTGCCCCTCTGGATCTGTTAAACCCCTCAGAAGCTGATACAAACGGTGTGCTGAAGATAGAGGGTACATTCACCAGATCATGTTGATTGTCCTATTCAATGTGACCTGAATAGGATGAGCATTTCCGCTCTCTGTGCTCGGAGCTGGGAGAGGGGAGATGTCGGCAGTTGTGTCTGTGCACCAAGGGCTGTCGGATCGTCCGATACGACGAGTTACTCTCCGTTCACTAGAGTGCTGTTTCCCGCCCGCCGCGAGCCACCTTACGTGTTTATCGTTCACCTCATCGAATCTTTCGTATGGATAACCCCAGCGTGGACGCACGTGAGGAGAAACGTATCCGGAATACCGCTGCCTCCGGTGTTCTCGGACGCTGGTGGGTATACCTCGTTGTCGCGGTGGCCGGGACGTGGGTCTTCTGGCTTCCGGCGATCGTTCTCGGCCTAAGCTTCGACAGTGCTGTGGGACTCGTGTTACTCCTCGTCGGCCTCGCTATCCCCGGCGTGTCCGGAATCGCGTTCGTCTATCTCGTCTACGACGAACGCGGATGGAGCGACTTCTGGAACCGCGTCACCAACCCCCGGCGCCTCAGATACGGCTGGCTCGTCGTGATCATGCTGGTACCCCTTGGTGTTGGTGTTCTCGCTGGCATCGTTGACCTACTCCTTGGTGGTCCCGGACCATCGTGGGGTGAAGGTGTGACACACTTCGGGGTAAATCCTCTCGCGATCCTCCCGGCGTTGTTCTTCGCGACTCTCCCTCCGATCCTCGAGGAGCTAGGATGGCGAGGCTACGCGTTAGACCGACTGCAACTGAAGATGTCGGCGTTGAGCGCGAGCTTGTTTCTGGGCGTGGTCTGGGCCATCTGGCACCTCCCCCTGTTCTTCATCGATGGGTCGTTCCAGCACGACGCGGTCGGGTTCGCGACCACGGGATTCTGGCTGTTCATGGCCGGGATCGTCGCGCTCTCTGTCGCATTCACGTGGATCTACAATAACACGGAACGCAGCATCCTCGGTATCATCGTTCTACACGGCTGGGTGAACTTCACCGCCGAGGTCATCGTGGTCCCGGACCTCGCCTATTACGGACTCTGGTTCGTACTCGCCGGGGTGATCGTCGCGATCTGGGGACGCAAGACCCTGACGGCTGATCCCGAGGTTCCTCACCCCCCACTCCCCGCCAACCCGTGATGGATCTCGACTGACGTGGTCGCTCCGGAAACAGTATACACGCGACGGCCTGGGTGTCTGACGAATTATAGGTATTCGTTCATTCCACTGCAGACGTCGAAGAGCAGCGGTGAACTACCCTACCCTACCCTACTCGCTCACGGCTTCCGCCGTTCGCTCCTTGAGGGTAGGGCTTCCTGATTCCACGACGCGCTTTGCAGACACCGAGGTGTCCACAGGGAGTGCAGTCTCCACAGGCGTTGATTCGGAGTGAACCACTCCTACATCTTCGAGGCCGCGAGAAAGAATGTTCCACGCCGCATTCGCGTCTCTGTCCGCCTCAAACCCGCAGGTGGGACAGGAATGTTCACGGACCCACAACGGCTTCTCCGTCGAGACACCGCAAGACGCGCACTCCTTGGTCATCCCTCTCGGGTTGACCGCGACGAAGTGCGCTCCCTCTCGCTCACACTTGTACTCAAGTAGTGAAAGGAACGTCCGCCACGCGGCGGAGGCGGTGTTGCGGCTGTTCGACGGCGACTTCATCATCCCCTTGACGTTCAGGTCTTCGACCGCTACGAGGTCGTACTCCCGAGCGTAGTAGGCAGAGAGTTTGTGCAAGAAGTCGCGGCGCTTCCGTCGGAGGTCGGCGTGACACTCCGCGACTCGCCGCCGTTGCTTCTCGTAGTTGTTCGACCCGTGTTGCTTTCGCGAGAGCCTCCGTTGCTCGCGCTCCAGCCGCTCCCGTTCGTCTGAGAGGTCGAGCGACCCGACCGCCGTTCCGTCCGTGTCGTGAGTGTATTTGAGAATCCCCACGTCGATACCGACGCACTTCTCGGGGTTCTCAGGCGGTTCGGGTGCTTCGCGGTCCATTTGGACGCCGAACGTGGCGAACCACTCGCCCGTCGGTTCTTTCTTGACCGTGACCTGTTTCACGATGGCGTCGTCGGGGATTGCGCGGTGGAGCCGTATCGGTATATCCGCGAGTTTCGAGAGGGACAGAACAGTCTGACCGCCCTTCTTGTCGAGCTTGAAGCCAGACTGACTGTACGTGAAACTGCGGAACTCCCGTGGCGGCTTCCACTTGAGTTGACCGACGCCGTAGCCATTCTTCTTGAGCGCCGAGAGTCCTTTGAGGTTGTCGAACAGACGTTCTACGACGGTTTGGAGAACCTTCGAGTACACGTCTGAGAGGCCGTCCCACCACTGCTTGAGGTCGGGTAGTTCCGACCGCAGAGTGGTCATGGACGGCAGTTCGCCGTGTTCGTCTTGGTACTCGTTGAGGCGGTAGAGCGTGTGGTTGTAGAGTTGCCTACAAATGTCTCGGTGGCGGTCCAACTCCTCACGGTGGGCGTCGGACGGCTTGAGACGGTACTTGTAGGCGTAGTACATTCTACTCGCGTTGGTCCTCTACGTACTGTTTCAGCACATCCAGCGACACCTGCCCCGTCGAGATGAGGCAATACGAGTCGTTCCAGAACGAATCGCCCCACAGTTCGGTCTTCAGTTCCTCCGCGTACTCGTTGCGGATACGGCGGGCGGTCGCGCCCTTGACCGTGTTGATGAACTTCACGAGGTCCGTGGTGGGTTTCGCTCGGAACAGGATGTGTACGTGGTCATCCTCGCCGTCGAGGTTCGTCAATTCGACGCCGTAGTTGTCCGTGAACCCGCTGATGACCTCGTGAATGAATTGGGTTCGCTCCTCGGTTAGCACTCCGAGCCGATACTTTGTGGTGAGTATCAGGTGGTAGTGCAGGGAATACGTCGAGTGCGCTCCCGAGTCGAGGTCGTACTCCATTGGGTTCGGCCAATAATATGCTACCCTACTGCAAAAACATTGCGACTGCGTGGGCCTGTGGGACTGCAACCGCAGAGTGTATGAGAACCGTGCGGCGCTGTATCCCTCCCTGCTCGCGCCTCCCGCTCGGTCGGCGCTCGCTGAGGAAGGGGGCTTAGCGCCTCAATTCAGCTAAAACGGGCGTTTGTATCGACACGCCCTGCCGACCGGATCACAGTCGTGGACCACGCAACACTCGCGCTGTCTATGCAGCAGAGAGGCTGTTAGTTGTCGTTAGGTTGGGAAATTTCTCATTCTGGGCCGCCACACTCGTGTAGAGGATGGTTCATCAAGGAACATCGAAGAATGAATGGGCCGACCGACACCGACAGGCACTGACCACTCGCCATTCCCATGAGGACGTAGTCAATGACCGGGAGTTCGAACTGTTATTAGAAGCATGCGGGGATTTGCCAGCACCACGTGACTTCGAGGCGCGATTCATCTGTCTGCTCGGCGGGCGGCTTGGCCTACGAGCTGGGGAGATTGCACACTTCAATTCCTCTTGGCTAGACTGGAATCGTAAGCTCATTCGGATTCCACAGCACGAACCGTGTGACTGTGGCTACTGCCAGCGACAGGCCCGTCAGGAAGTCTCGCATAATGAACAACTGACTGAATCCGACGCACTAGGTTCACGCTGGCACCCAAAGACCGTTGCGTCTGCTCGGTCAATCCCCTTCGATCTCTCACTGCGAATCGAACTCTGTATCGAGCGGTTCGCAAGCCGTTACAGTGGGTTCCCACAGTCGCGGTCAACGGTCAACCGACGCGTCGCGGAAGCCGCCGACGAAGCGAATCTCACTGGACGAATCTATCCACATTGTCTGCGGGCAACCGCAGCCAGCCATCATGCGTACAAGGGTGTAGCCCCGGTACCGCTCCAAGCACTAATGGGCTGGAGTGACCTTGCAACTGCCCAGAAGTACATCCGGATCTCCGGAACCGCGACTGCCGACGCACTCCGTCGAGTCCACCACAAATAACCGAACAGCCACTCTTCTGGCAGATCACCCGGTGCTGCATAGAGAGGGTGTAGTCAGCACGGGTGCTGAACTTGTCCCGCATTTGAATTTTAATCAATCTCGTGTCTCCGTTATGACATTGGTTTGTCCTCAAGATGAATATCAAAAGATGTTGTAATCAGGGTTCCGTTGGGCTTTGTCTGCAAAAAGAGTCGATACCGGCCGACCGTTGGAAACCGAGCCATGAACTGGATGAGCCCGCTGTCAGGATCGGTTTCTTCAGGATGGACATGGAGGTACGCTAAATCACCTTCGCGGATTGCTACGAGGTGCCCAAGGGCTCCAAGATATTCGTCTAAGTTTGCGACAGGATGATCATCCTGACGAACCTCGAATTGTAATTGACTCGCTTCGCCGGGAATGATTTCATCTGTCATCAATTCTACCTCGTATCCGTCTGCCGTTGCTTGACGAGACGAGGTTGGTCGGGAATCAATTGTTCCCGAGTCTGACGCGAACAGATCGAATCCGAGAGTTGTCGGCTGCCCATCGACGACGATATCCACGAACGCACGATAGACACCAGGATCTGGAAGCGAGAAGTTCTCAACATGCCAAGTTCCGTCCGAGTCAAGCTCCGGATGAAGGTGCTGGAACCGGGTTAAATCACGGCGGACAATTATGAGATGACTTTGCTGGCCGTGTGCGTACTCGAAGTCGGTCACTGGCTCGCCATCGTCGTCAACGATGCGGAACGTCCATTCGGTAGCAGTTCCCGCTTCGAAGCGCGTCTCCGATGGATCGAACCGGAACCCGTTTGCAGCAAGGGCTAACCCGCCCGGAACCGCGTGTCCCTTCGGGGCATATCCTCGGGGCGCTTCTTGTGAGGTGCCGTGATTTCCATGGCCAGAGTGGTCTTCCATACGCATACATTACGCCCGAAGCATCTACAAACTGGTGCCACATCCCAAATGTCAACATTAACCCATTCGATTTCGATCTCTGTTCTCAGTTTGTGCCTCTCTGTTAATGCGCCATCAAACCGTTTTCACAGGAACAAGATGGGTGAATTATAGCCCAAGAGAGCTGACACTGGTGATGCGACTCAGTAAGATGGAGTGGTTTGTGAATGGGTTTTACAGTTTGGCCGCTATCTCCCCCACTCGTCTATCTCCGAGGGATGTCTCAGGGTAACATCTACCCAGGGCTACTAAATCGTGGGGTGTCGTAGTAGAGTTCTAGCGACGTTGACACCAGACCGTCGATTCGATACAGAGAACTCTCAATATGCCAAACAACGACGACCACCGAAAACACGGGGAAGATGTTGAGAAGGTTCGCCAGTCAGAAGAAAACCCGGACGCAGCGAATCACACCCATCACGATTCGTCACATAAACAGCCACGTGTTGAACAATCGTTGTTAGAAGACGAAGCTACTGCATCTCCGCATATGGGGCACGGAGCGGGCCACAATCACAGTGGCGAGAGAGACACTCATCAAGGAGGGCACGGTGGGCATGACGTGAGTCACGTCGGCCATGAGCAGATGTTCAAGAAGCGATTCTTCGTCAGTCTCATCCTCTCGATCCCCGTCCTGCTCTACAGCGAAGGGCTGCAAGAGCTACTGAGTTTCTCTGTCCCCACCTTCCCGGGAAGTGAATGGATCAGCCCCGTATTGTCAGTCGTTGTCTTCGCCTACGGGGGTGTTCCCTTCATTCAGATGGCCCTTCCCGAACTCCGTGACCGGGAACCCGGCATGATGACGCTAATCTCGATGGCGATCTCTGTCGCATTCGTCTACAGTCTCGCAACCGTGGTTGCTCCGATTGGGATGGATTTCTTTTGGGAGCTGGTGACGCTGATTGACATCATGCTACTGGGACACTGGATCGAAATGCGTTCAGTACGCCAGGCTTCGGGGGCACTCAATGAGCTTGCGAAACTCCTGCCAGACACTGCCGAACGAATCACTGAAAGCGGAGAGACCGAAGAAGTGCCTGTCGGAAATCTTGAACAGGGCGACCTGGTTCTCGTTCGCCCCGGAGCCAATATTCCCGCAGACGGTGTCGTTGAGGAAGGGGATTCAGACGTAAGTGAGGCGATGATTACGGGGGAGTCCCGTCCCGTTTCGAAAGAACCGGGTGACGAAGTCATCGGTGGGACGATAAATGGAGAGGGAAGTCTCCGGGTGCGCGTCACGGCAACGGGCGACGAATCGACGTTGTCTGGGATTATGCGGTTGGTGGAAGAAGCTCAGACGAGTAAGTCTCGGACCCAGATGCTCGCGGACAAAGCTGCGGGCTGGTTGTTCTACGTTGCCGTTGCTGCTGCTGCTATCACTGCCGTCGGTTGGATCATCGCCGTCGGATTCAATGTTGAGGTAATTGCTCGGGTAGTGACCGTACTCGTCATTGCCTGTCCGCACGCACTCGGGCTCGCAATTCCACTCGTCGTTGCGATCAATACGTCGCTGGCGGCCCGTAATGGAATGCTCATCCGTGATCGCATTGCGATGGAGGAAGCCAGGAACGTGGACGTGGTCGTCTTTGACAAAACCGGGACGCTCACGAAGGGAGAGCAAGGCGTTGTAGAGGTAGAAACCCTTTCAGGAGTAGACGAAAATGAGGCACTCGCGTTAACCGCTGCAATCGAAGGAGATTCTGAGCATATCATCGCGCAAGCGATCCGTGAGGAGGCAACAGAGCGAAACCTTTCCCTTCCCGAAATAGGGGACTTCGAGGCCATCAAAGGGCGCGGGGTTCGTGCGACGTCCAACGGCGATACTGTCCATGTTGGCGGGCCGAATCTTTTGACCTACCTTTCGATTGAACCGTCTACCGAACTCAAGGAGTTTGCCGAAGAAGCAGGTTCGAACGCCCAGACGGTTGTCTATCTGGTTCGTGACGGCCAAGCTGTCGCAGCAATAGCTCTTGCAGACGTAATCCGCGAGGAAAGTCGGCAGGCCGTGGAAGCACTTCACGACATGGGTATCGAAGTAGCGATGCTAACAGGCGACTCTGAGGATGTTGCCCGAGCCGTCGCTGAAGACTTGGGAATCGATACCTACTTCGCTGAGGTCTTGCCGGAAGACAAAGACAAGAAAATCATCGAGCTTCAGGAACAAGGAAAAAAGGTGGCAATGGTTGGCGACGGTGTGAATGATGCACCTGCTCTGACTCGGGCAGATATCGGCATCGCAATCGGAAGCGGGACAGACGTTGCGGTGGAGGCCGCTGATATTGTACTCGTCCAGAACAATCCGGTTGACGTAGTGCGTCTCATTTCTCTCTCCCGGAAAAGTTACAGGAAGATGCAGGAAAATCTCGTTTGGGCTGCGGGGTACAACGTCTTCGCCATCCCATTAGCGGCTGGGGTACTTGCGCCGATTGGGATTCTCCTCTCGCCAGCGATTGGCGCAGTCCTGATGTCACTATCGACCATTATCGTAGCCATCAACGCACAGTTCCTCCGTCGGAGTGACCTCAGCCTCCCAAGCCTACCGGGACGCTCCGCCCCGGTGGAAACACGACCAGCTGACTAGTTTGTTCTACTTGGATTTATTACACTCTCAAAAGGAACGTATGTAGTCTGCGGGATGAGCTACAGGAGGCGTCCGAATTGACGTGATGACCCCAGTTGAATTGTACCCTGAGATACCTAAGCGATTGTTTGGCTGATGAAGACGGTACGCACCCTGTGAATATTCTCACACCCAGACGTTATGTGAAATCGAGTACAAGCTAACCTATGCCTCACGACGATCAGAGTCAACCTAGCGAAGTCAGACTCAAACCTGGGCAAAAGCTGTACACCAATGACGGTGTGGAAATTGGTGTGATTCAGGGAATTACTGACATCGGAGTTGAGGTCAATGTCCACGACGACTTCTCGAAACTCTCCCTAGAACACGCTCCGAACGAAAACTACGGTGAAGGCTATCTTGTTTGGCGGTGTTCAAATTGTGGAGAGTTAGGCGATATCGACGAGATCCCGGATGAGTGTCCGAACTGTGGGCAAGGTCGAGAGGAACTCTATGCTTACCTTGAAGACTGAATATCTCTCACCTTTAGTATATGAGTTCTAATATTTTGTCTGTAGAGCGCGAACGCTAATTCTGACTGGTTCGGTTATTACGAGTGCCGCATTCGCGCTATCTATTCAGCAGCGCCCTGTTCGAACTACTCGGCTTCTGTCAGTTACCATGTGACCGATACAGAGGGTATATTCATCACTGTACTACCACTCGTACGCTGAGTTAGATGAGGCCGATCCCCTGGGCGATGAGAGCCAGTGAGATGAGAATACTGAGCATTCCAAGGACGATTCCGACGCGTCCTTTTTGTGTTGTGGTCATATCTAGAATCAATACTCGTTTGACAAGAACATTGCGCTAACCTACTCTCGATACACACGCGTTCTGTATGCAGCACGACCTCAGAAACCTCACCAGTCCCTGTCAGAAGTGCCGTGCAAGATATAGAGGGTGTATGCAGCACCAGTCGCTGGTAGGTTTCACGTTGTGACGCCTGATTCAGCCGGTATTGTGAGTGGCGTAGTTACCGCCGAGAACCCTGTCTGATTTGATTGGTGTTTGGAGAGCCGTGCTGCATACAGTGCGCGAGTGGGTCATCAGTCAGTCAAGACTCGTGGAGCGGGCACACCGCCGGTGTCAGCACTGGCATTCGACAGAGGGTAGCAGATATGTTTCTTCTACCGGAACCATTGACCGGCGCTACCGCCAGTACTAGCTCACTTACTATGCTCGTGTGGGGGCCAGCGGCGTATGCACCTATGATAAGCCGGGCACGCATTTCAGTGACCATCATCCTCGTTCTCGGGCTGACGCTCGCCGGGACGGGCGTGGCCGCCGCCGCGCCGAACGGGCCACCGTGTGAGTTCCCCGGCGAAGGGAACGACAACGCGCAATCGAACTACGACGAGAACACCGATACCGCCCGCGACAATCGCGGAACCAGTGGCGAGTGTGATGATGGATTCCCCGGTGGTGGAGCCGGGTGATAGCAGTCCAGGTATTTCAGGGTCATAAGTCGGATTTGTGTCAAATCTTTTGGCAGCCCTCTCGATATCGCCGTCACCTGTAGCCCCCTGTTGACTACACCCTCTGTAGTGAACAATCCAGTCGGCGCGAGAGTGAACGGTCGTTCGTGACCGACTCGCGCGCTGTATGCAGCACGGGCCGTCCTAACTACTCAATTTGTGTCATGAACGCCGTGACCGACTCAGAGGGTGTATGCAGCAGTTGGCCAACCTGGATTTCCCACCGAAACAGATGAATTAGTTAGTAAGTAGAACTGCGTATCTCTCACTTAGACCTTCCGACTAAAGCCATGGCAACTCCCATGGCGATGATGAAAACAGAGGGAAGCACCGCTTTGGAGAACGACTGAGTTGTCGCTACTGAACCGCTAATAACTCCAATCCCGATGAGAAGAACACCAGCAGATTCTAACTGATTCATATCTCCTTTTCCCATTTTGACACGTTAAATAGTTTCTCTATACTGACCGATTCGAGTCGGTGGAATTGTGTTCCGAACCGATGGCCGATATGTGCTCTGTATGCAGCACGACCTCAGAAACCTCACCAGTCCCTGTCAGAAGTTCCGTGCAAGATATAGAGCGTACATTCAGCGCGGCATCTTTGGGACGAGTCACCTACGATAATTCTTTACAAAAGATTATGAGGATTGACAGCTATAGTTACATCCCCTAAGGGGAGCCAGTGATTCCATTGACGACTTCAGAATTTTCCGAGGTTAAGACCACCTCGAAAGCCGACGAACAGCACGTTATCGATACTCTTGTACTGGCGTTCAGTTCAGACCCGTTAATACGTTGGTTCTACCCCAACCCGCACGATTACCTGCAATATGCCCCGAAGCTTTTCGAGCATTACGGTGGCAAGGCGTTTGATCACGAAACGGCTTATTACGTTGAAGATTTCAGCGCAGCCGCGCTTTGGCTTCCACCCGGTGAATCCTTCGACGAGGAGGCAATCGGAGCCTTGTTCCAGGAAACCTTATCGGAAGATCGCCAAGAGCAGGCGTGGACACTTTTTGAGCAGATTGACAGCTATCATCCCAACGAGCCGTACTGGTTCTTGCCAGCGATTGGGGTTGATCCTCCACACCAACGAAGGGGACTTGGATCAGTATTAATGAAACACGCCCTCGCTACATGTGATGAAGAGGAGACCCTTGCGTATCTTGAATCAAGTAACCCCGAGAATATTCAACTCTACGTCCGGCAGGGGTTCAAGATACTCGGCACGATCCATGGGGAGACGATGCCACCTGTCACTCCGATGCTACGCGAACCTCAGTAATAGGGCACCGAGCAGCCTTTTTAATATCCGCGGTCGTCTTGGCGATTGATCTGCTTGGAAGTGTAATACATACGCGCTCTGTATCTCGCACCGTCGCCGTGACCTACCCTGTTTCTGCCAGAATCTCCGTGACCGATACAGAGGATGTGTTCAGGGATGCGACGAGCTGTTCTCAACTCGTCGTTTGAGTGCTTCATTCACTTGATTGAATCCTGCCTCGACATCATCGCCGATTCGACGGTTGATGAATCCCACTAGTACACCATGGAAGGTTTCGGCCTGTGTCAGTCGTGTTCGTTCACCATCATCAAGCGCAGTGAGTACGAACCGATGTTCGCCGTCGTAGAGTCCTGCGACAAACAGGTGGCCTTGCCACCGGAACTCGGTCGGCTTGTCCATAACGAGAACCTTTGGGCGGAACGTCATCGCTCGCGTGTTCTCGTACTCCATCGTCACCTCTAGTCGTTTGCCCTCTACCGCTTCTCCTGTTATCTCTAAGGCTGGATTCCAATCGGGATATGCCTCGAAGTCAGTCAAGACAGCCCACACAGCCTCTGGCGAAGCATCGATCTCGATTTCTGTCACGATTTCGTCCATAGGGTTTCACATAAGGGTACACAACCTAAAGCAGTGTCGTGAGTTCTGCTGAGCAGACCCCTGTCCGTGCAAGATACGCGCTCTCTATTCAGCACGGCCTCAACAACCTATCAGTGAATGAGGATTTCAACAGAGCCACGCGAACTGATGTCGGCGTCAAATCCAACGACGGTGAGCTGATCCGCTGTCGTCAACGCGGTTGTCGCAATATCGAACGCAATAGTGCTGAGGGGGGTCAGCAGCTCTCACGCTTCTGTGGCTCAGTTCCTGAGCTGTTGCCATCACGAACGCTCTCCAGCGCGGCTTCGAGCTCTTCGAGTCGTTCCTCGTGGTCGTCGAGGCGCCTTTCCTGTTCGAGATCGACGCTGAGCAGCGCCGGCAGCAGCGGATTCTGGTGGTTCAACAGCCCACTCGCGTCAGCGTGCTCGCGGGCGTACTCGAACAGCCGGTCGAATCGCGGCTGGTCGCGACGCCGCAGTGCCCGGCGGAACTCCGCCCAGCGCTCCTCGATAGCCCGGAGTGCATCCCGGTACGTCGGGTTCGTGCGCCCCATCGCTATCGGCCTCCTGTATCGGCCGCGGTCCACGCATCGAGCAAGGGGTCCGCGGTGGCCGGTATCGTCTCACCGTCAGCTGTGATGCCCGTCCCGACACCGTCTGGAGTCGGCGTCGACGGCGCCGGTGCGGGTTCCACGCCGACCTGCGTGGCGCGTGCTGCGAGCAACTGCCGCCAGTACGCGAACGTCGTCTGGTAGTACGTGCCGTCGTCGACGGGGTAGAGTAGCGTCTCGAAGTCGTCGCCGACGATCCGTGGCCCCATCCGGGTTTGCTCGCACTCGAGGCGGTGGTCGGTAGCCGTCGCGACCGGCGCGGTGAAGTCGTCGCGGCTGGTCCGGGTGACGAGTACGGGGATATCGTACCCATCGGCGTAGGTCGACAACCGGGCAAGCGTTCGGGCTTGGAGGGTTTTCGCGTGGGGCTTGCCAAGAGTATCCTCGGCACGATACTGGGCGTCGACGGCCGGAATGACGATGAGTGACGGTGTATACGGGGCCGAGTTCTCGTCACGAATTAGTGCCTGTCGGTCACGTATCCCGGGCACAGCGGTGGATTCTTGGATTGACTGGTTCACCGCTGTCGGGAGATCACAGACGGCGCCGTAGTGCTGATACGCGGTGAATCCACGTGCGACGTGGATCCGATCGAGCAATCGTCGACTGGGCGCGATCTGCGCGAGCGTGGTCGTCGTCGCATGGCCGTTCGCGTCGACCCAGAAGGCAGGCCCCTCGTGTAAGAGGAGATGGTCGAGCACGAGCGACTGCAGGATCGGGACGCCGCGGCCCCCCTCGACGTCGAGCAACGTGATGCCGTCGTCGAGTGACGGCAATAGCATCTCCTCGGTGGCCGAGTCGGTGTCGTCGGCGAGAGTTCGATTTCGGTCAGCGCCCCGTGTCGGCTGGTCTACTGCCCATTGGTTCGGCGTTGCGCGTTCTCCCATACTCGATTGGATGGCCACAATCCAGATAAGCCGCGGCGTGGCGCTTCCGTGTTTCAGGAAAGAGACGAGATTGGTAGTGATCAATGCTCAGTGGTTAAGTTTCTCTGGACTTTCGACTGTTTCAGAAAACGCTTCCAGAGTCAGACTCTCCCCGCTATTGCTTTGTTAACCAACGAATCACCCCAGTGTTGCAGTATGTTGGTTAAGATTTCAGAACTGTGATGAGCTCCGCGACCTCCTCGACCGGGCCCGCGAACAGGGCTATACGCTCGAAGAGATCGCAGAGGAGACGAACCGCTTCGATGATTTCCAGTCGCTCGTCGAGGAGCCACGGGGCTGCTCACCGGCTGAGGAAGCTTCCAACCACTAACAAGCCCACGACTTTAGTCGTGGGTAACTGACCCACCCGATCTGTGTCAACTGTGCGATTCAGGCGGAGCCGGATCCCGACGAGCGCGATCACGTCGTCTGTGACGGCTGTGGGCTGGTCGTCGACACGCTTGCGGCGCTCACCCGGTTCCGGGTGGAACTCGGGCACCTCGAAGGCCCGTTGCAGTTGTGCGCCCGGTGTAGTCCGGGTGGGCTCGCGACGTACTGGACACGCGACCTCGAAGACCATCTCGTCGCGACGCCAGCGGATTAACCCAAACACTCTTTACCAATTCGCTGTAAACTGTAATCAAGAACGCCCGTGTCACGCACCTCAAATCGCGCCGACGGCGACATCGTCCGCGACTTCCTCTCGGTCGCTGACCTCCTCGAGGAGCCACAGCTCGCCCAGCTGTACGCGTACCTCGCTCGGGAGGGGGAGGCGACCGTCCAAGACGTGATGGACGACCTTGAGCTCCCCCAGGGGACCGCCTACAGCTACGTCAACCGGCTCGTCGACGCCGGCGTCATCGACGTCACCGACGACGAGCAGCCCCGGCGGTACGCCGCCCGCCCGATCGACCTGACCGTGACGACGGGCGCCGGTGACCGCGAGTACACGATCACGCCAGCGCTCATCGACGCCGTCGGCCGCCGCGAGACGGACGCCGACATCGACACCTACATCGACCGCCACGGCGTCGCCGGCCTCGCGACCGCGCTCACCTACGCCGTCGCTCGGGAGCGCGGCGAGATGACCCACCGCCTGATGGCCGAGGACCTCGATATTTCGCCGCTGGCCGCGGAGATGATTCTGCAGGCGCTCCGCCCTGTCGTCCACGAGCACTACGACATCGAGGAGTCTGGGGCGGGGCTCGGCGAGTTGGACATCCACGGCGACGGCACTGACGACGCGTGAGCCGGCTCCACATCGCCGACACCGGCCTGTTCGTCGCGATGGGGCAACCGTCGAACAGTCGGTACCAAGCCGTTCGGCGGTTCGCTCGCCGTCACTCCGTCGGCGACGTGGCTGCCGAATCGACGAGTGAGTACTCTCGATCCCGACTCGTTCCTTCCGCGTGCAGAAGGTTGTACTGTGCCATTTTCGAGAGGTAGCTTCGAACGGTACGCTTCGTTCGGGGGTCATCTGCCTCATCAGTATACCGCTCGTAGATCGCGCCCGGTCCGAGTGGCTCGTCGTCGCGGACGATATCGTAGACGAGGCGTTGGTGCGGGGTGAGTGACTCGATGCTCTTCTGTCTGATCTGTGCTCTGGCGTCGTCTGCGGCCGCCAAGAGCATGTCGTCGGTGATCCGCGACTGGTTCTGCCGGTCGGCTGTGCTGGCCGCCGACCGGAGAATCCCGATCGCCAGTCGTGCATCGCCGGCGGCCGCATCCGCGATGCGGTACAGTTGCGCGTCTGTTACCGACTCCGGTTCGAGGCCCCACTTCACTCGGGCCCGGAGAATGTCGTAGAGCTGTTCGTCGTGGTACTTGTCCATCCGGACGTGTTCACTCGACCGGAGACGGCTTACAAGACGGTCGTCGACGCTGTTCATCAGTTCGGCTTCCTTGTTGGCGATACAGACGAGTGCGAACTGCGGGAGGCTGTGGAGGTGGTAGATCACGTTGGGGTCCTCCAGTTGGTCGACCTCGTCGAGAATGACGACTACGCGTGGGCCGTCGTACTGCTGGAGGCGGTCGACCAGTTCGTCGTGTGGCGTCGACTGGCGATGGATGTCGATAGTGTGCCCGAGGTCGTCGAGGATCTGGTACAGCGTCCGGAAGCGGGTGTAGTTGCGCCAGCAGTTCACGTAGGTTGCTTCGACGTCGAGGACTTCCTCACGGAGTTGCTCGGTGACGAACTGCGAGAGGCAGGTCTTCCCGACGCCGCTCGGACCGGTTACGACCGCTGTATCCGCTGGCTCGCCCTCGGTGATCGGTCGGAGGACACTCGAGAGATGGTTCACCTCGGCGTCGCGATGCTCGATCTCTCGTGGGACGAACCCGGCACGGAGGACACGAGCATCACGAATCATCGGCTTGTGTACCGGTTCTGTACCGAGTGATAAAAGTCTGCGTGGGTAGTTTCCGGAAAGGGACCTGCTGGGAAGGCAGCGGAAACTCACGAGGGTCAGCGGTCGGTTATCTCCAATGAAAAGGCTGTTTCGGGGTGTTTCCGGAAAGAGAGGGGTCGGGTCGGAGAAGTTGAGCGCAATTTCGACCAGTCGGGACGGTGCTTAAGCAAGCCTCGCTGTCGTACTTACTCGACGCCGACGAGGACCGGGACAACAGTTCGGCAGACTCGCTCGTCCGGCACCTGGTCGAGCGACCGCGTGGGGAGTTTGACGACCTGATCAAGACCAGCGAGGGCGTCGACGTGATGCCGGCTCACAACAGTCTCTCGATGCTCGGTAAGCACCTACAGCGGCGTGAGGAGGAAGCGAACGACTTCGGGGAGAAATCGAACCGGACTGTCCAGTTGTTGCGCGTCCTCCGAGACAACGATATCCAAAACCGCTACGACACACTCATCACCGACCCACCCGCGACGGTCGACATCAGTGTGACCTTTTATCGACCCACCGTCGCCCGTCGACTGTCGGGCTACTCGAGAAAGGAGCGCAGCAGGACACCGAGCGCGAAGACGAGAGCCACGGATTCAGCAATATGGACCTGCGTGAGCGTCAGTCCAGTGAACTGATAGAGGAATCCTTCAATCAGCACACCAACTGTGATGAACGCGAACCCGATCGTTGCATCACGGAGATATCGGGTTCTCTCTCGGCGGTAGGCACGGAAGCTGATCGCGGTCGTCGCAAGACCCATGAGGAGTAAGAGAACACGAACGCCGACTAGTACGAGGTCCCAGTGACCGGTCATGTGCCGTCCTCCCGTTTCGCTCGCTGTGGTATCTGCCCGTACAGCGAGTAGAGAATGACGAGCATTCCGACTGCGACGATGGCCGTCTGGATAGTGCCCGCCTGGAAGATCGACAGCCCGACGACGTCGAAGAGGATGCCCTCGATGACCGAGCCGACACTGATGAACAGGAAGCCGATGGCGACGTACAGCATCGGCTCGTATCCGTACGTTCGATACCCTTTGTACGCCTGATACGTTATCAACAGCCCAAGTCCGACCGTGACAACCTTCGCGATGACGAGTTCGATGTGCATAGGTGATTCAACTCTCCCGGATGTCGCTCCAGATGCGCGAGAACCGCTGGGCGGCGTCCTCTCGAATGTGGACGCTGACATCGATGGTTCCGTCGTCGATGTCGACGTCGAGGTGGTCGACGTTCGCCTCGTAGACGCTGTGGTGGCTCCCATCTGATTCGATCCGTGTCCGCTCAACGAGCAGGTCGCTTTCGATCATGGTCTCGACTCGGCGATAGATCGTCGAGAGGGCGACGTCACACTCCTCACCGAGCTCCTTTGCCGACTTGGGATCGCTGCTCGTCGCGGCCAGAATCTGTCGGACTCGCTCTTGCCCGAGCAGTTCTAGGAGCTCGTCGGCGTGGTCGTCGTTGGACACGGCTGTTCCTCGCACTACGAGGTACTTCCTCGAAGGTACTTAAAAGAAGGACCGTTTTGCGTGACGTGCAAAACAGGAACCTCCCCTATGGCCCTGCCCTTCCTATCTCGAACTGTACGGTGACCTGAGCTATGAACGAACCACGCCTCACTCGACGGAAGCTGCTCGCAGGAACTGCCGGTCTGACCGTTGCTGGACTGGCTGGGTGTACCGCGGCTCCTAGTACCTCGGACCAACAGCAAATCGGAGGCTCCTCGTCCGCAGAGAGCGAGGATTCCGGCGGCGACGATCATGCCGGCCACGGGGACGAAGCGCATGGCCACGACACCGTGAGCGAACCCAAGGCCTCCCGCGAAGTGGTGGTCAACACCGCGCGAACCGAGGGCTCGACCGAGTATCACTTCAACCCACACGTCACGTGGGTCGAGCCCGGCGGGACGGTCACCTGGCGCCTCGAGAGCGGAACGCACACCGCGACCGCGTACCACCCCGGCAACGACCAGCCGCGACTCGTGCCAGAGGGGACCGAAGCGTGGGATAGCGGGACGATGTCGGAGGAAGGCGAAACGTTCGAGCAAACCTTCGAGACCGAGGGCGTCTACCACTACCTCTGTACGCCCCACGAATCATTCGGGATGATCGCCACCGTCATCGTCGGAGAACCCCACCTCGAGGACCAGCAGGCGCTCCAGACGATGCCAGAGGACAAACCCGAGGAAGTCCACGCGAAGCTCGAGGAACTCAACGGGATGTGCCGAGAGATACTGAGTGAGGGCCACCACGAGGAGGGCGGCAGTACCGAGGAGGGTCACCACGAGGAAGCGGAGGGCCATCACGAAGAGGGCACCAGCACTGAAGAAGGCCATCACGAAGAAGAGGCGGGCCATCACGAAGAGAGCACCAGCACTGAAGAAGGCCACCACGAAGAGGAGACCCATAGTGAATAGTCGGCAGTACGAATTCCATTGAGAGTCCAGATGGGACTACCTACGGAAGCCGAGGACAGGCGGTTTCTGGCTGACTGAAGACCGATATCCATGGCACAACAGCTCCAGACGACGATGCTTGGCCGGGAGTACACGCTCGATCTCTCGGCGACGCTGACGGGATACTGGCTCGTGTTTCTCCGACTGCTCGTGGGCTGGTGGTTCCTCCACGAGGGGTTGAACAAGTACGCCACACCGGGCTCGTTCCGAGCCGGCTGGTTTCTCGAGAAGACGGGTACGATCGTGTCGCCCGTGCTCAACGCGTTTGCAGGCGGTGCGACGGAGGCGGCCGTCAACCTCGTCGTTCCGATCGGCGAGTTGCTGATCGGTCTCGGGCTGATACTCGGTGCCCTGACGCGCACAGCCGCCGTCTTCGGCGCGTTCATGATGGTTTTCTTCTACTTCGGCGGCGAGCACTGGCGACGCGGGCTCGTCAACGGCGACCTGCTGGGACTGGTGCTGTTCGTGACGATCGTCGTCTTCGGCGCGGGGCGCGTCTGGGGAATCGATTCGTATCTCGAACGGACCGATACCGTGCGAGCTAGACCGTGGCTTCGGTACCTGCTCGGGTGAGAGGGCGATGACAATGTCACCGCCGCGTTCGGACTACGGATGGCTCGACGAAGCCGTGCTCGCCACCGGACTCGGGCTTGTTCTCCTCGGGCTGGTGGTGATGGGCTTTTTCGAGACGCTCGCCGGCAGCGCTCACTTCACCGAACGCGTCGTCGGGGTAGGCACCGTCATCGTCCACACGTCGTTTAGTCCCCATCTCCGAGCGTCCGTCATTGCTCTCGGTTTCCTCGTCCTCCTCGCGTTGGGCGTCTCCCGGGTGGGTCGTGTGATCATCGCATCGCGTTCCGAACCGTGAGAGCGTGCGGACGCTCGTGCACACGTACAGCGTTCGCACGATGCCGTTACCCTCACCCTGCCGAATTCGGCGCGGATGAACGGTCCTGTCTTTGAGAAACGAGTAGAGCCCCCTATACACGCTCTCGAACGTTTTCCTATCTTGGTTCGCGCCCACGCGGATAACTTCCGAGTGGGCGTCGGAGGAGTCGAGGAGAAAGCCAATGACCAATTTCGAACTCAGCCGCTGGCTGCTCGTGGCGCTCGCAATCGTCGGACTCGTGTTCGCGCTCGCGCGTGACGCCGACCGATCCGACGAACGACCGCTATCGGTCCTTCGAGAACGCTACGCTCGTGGCGAACGCTCGGACGGCGAGTTCGGGCGACGGGGCGAACAGTTAGAACGTGTTGGATGAGCCATCCGGTATCGGTTCCGACATTGGTGATCCAATTCGGAGCGACCACTTCGAACCCCAAACTTTAACCGCACTAACACGAATTGTATTGTATGGAGTACACAATACAAAAGCCGGTCTCCGGCGAGTTCGACGACGTCGTCGAGACGACCATCTCCGCACTCAAAGACGAAGGCTTCGGCGTCCTCTGTGACATCGACATCCAGGCGACGCTCGAGGAGAAACTCGGCGAAGAGTTTCGACAGTACCGCATCCTCGGGGCGTGCAACCCACCCCTCGCGCACGAAGGACTGACCGAGGAGATCGAACTCGGTGCGCTCCTCCCCTGCAACGTCATCGTCTACGAAACCGACGATGGCGAGATCATGGTGAGTGCCGTCGACCCACAACAACTCGTCGGTATCGCCGACAACGAGGCGCTCGATTCGATTGCAAACGAGGTTCACGACCGGTTCGAACGCGTCCTCGACAGCATCGCTGAAGACCTCGAATCCTCGTCGGAGGTCTGAGTGCCGATGTCCTCGTCGAACCAACTCGATACGACGACCATCGTCCTCCTCATCCTCGGGGCGATCATCGTCCTCCCCCTCCTCACGATGGGGATTGGCTTCGGCGGGATGATGGGGTACGGCGGAATGATGGGCGGATACGGGACGACCAGCGGGTGGTGGCCGCTCGTCGGGATGCTCGTCCAGCTGGTATTCCTCCTCGTCCTGCTCGGTGGAGGCTACCGCCTCTTCCGCCGCATGACTGACTCGCAGTCGTCGCGGAATCCCGCGATGGAGGAACTGCGCATGGCGTACGCTCGCGGCGATCTCACCGATGAAGAGTTCGAGGCGCGTCGGAACAAACTCGAACTCTCGGAGTAATCGGCTTGACCACCGACTCCGGAGTTACTGACGTACGCGTCCTTGGATTCCGAAATCTGCGACCCGTGCGGCTTTTGGATGTGAATAGAAGTGGGCTAAAGACCCAATACCGTACTACCAACTATGACCGAAGTGATCCTCTTCACGCAGGAAACCTGCGGAGCCTGCGCAACGCAACGAGAGAAAAACGAGGGTATCGAAGCGGCGTACCAGGACGTCGAATTTCGGGAGGTCGACATCCAGACCGATCTGCAGACGGCCGAGGAGTACGGCGTCCGAAAGACGCCGACGACGCTCGTGTACGCGAACGGGGGCCGGACTGCCGAGTTTATCGGCATCGTCGATCGAGACGAGTTGGAGGCGGCTATCGAAGATGCAGACCAGCAATTAACCAGACTGACGCAACGGCTGGCCAGCATCATACGCGGCTGACGGAAACCAAATGACACAGATGATGAACTACAGTAGACGCCAATTTCTGGGAGCGCTCGGGGCCGGGACGGTCGCGACGGCTGGCCTATCTCGCTCAGTTGCTGCTCAGGAGACACCCGTCGTCAGGATGGGGAACAACTACTTCGACCCGATTGGGCTCCACGTCGAGCCCGGAACGACCCTCCGGTTCGAGGTCGCGGCCGGGGCACACTCGGCGACGGCCTACGAGAGCCGGATTCCGGCTGCTGCCAGCGCATTCGATAGCGGGGTCATCTCGTCGGGGGGATTCGAGCACACTTTCGAGGAACCGGGCACGTACGACTACTACTGCATCCCGCACAAGTCGGTCGGGATGGTCGGTCGCATCGTCGTCGGCAGCCCTGGTGGGCCAGCCGAAGGGAGTCCGATTCCGGACGGCGACGTGCCGGACAGCGACACGATTGTGGAGCGAGGGGCTGTCGCGTATGGGTCGAGCGCGGACGGTAACGCGACCCCTGGTGGCGGAATGATGGGGCCAGGAATGGGTCGTGGGCCCGGAATGATGAACGGCGGCTGGGGTGGCGGACTGCCGTTCGTCGGCGGGGCACTGGGACTGCTCGGGCTAGTCGGCGGACTCATCTACTGGGCACTACGTCGGGGAGATGCGTCTTCACGGGCTGATGATTCCGCGATGGAAACCCTCCAGCGACGATACGCACGCGGCGATATTGACGACGAGGAGTTCCAGCGACGACGTGAGCGGTTAGGAGAGGATCAGCAGGACTGAACACGTCTCCTCTGCTGAGAGTGGCGAGCACAGCGATTTATGCCGGTTCCTACCGTACGTTCTAGCGACCAAGGTTCGGTGCTACATCTGTGAGTCACAGTGTGCCAGCGATGACGAGGTGTTCGTCTGTGAGACCTGTGGAATCACTTGTCTCCGACACTGTATGGCGGAAGACGACACCGACGTCTGCCCGAAGTGTGTGGGTGAGCCGATGATCGGGGCAATCGAATTTTAACAGTAGAGATGGCGACGGCTGTCGAACGTCCCGAAGATGACGAGACGTGTGCCTACTGCGGGTCGAGAATCTACGATCACAAGCCGATCTGTGTTCGTGACTGCACCGACGACTGCGGTTCCCGACGTACTTCTGTAACTACGCGTGCCTCTCCGTGTACATCGACGAAAATAGTCTGACGACGGGTGATGCGTGCGAGTGGTCGCCTGACGGAGCCGACTGCTGCTGACTGGATTCACCTCGATAAAGACACGGACCAACATCGTGTCTGTCTTCGACTTTCAGGCCATTCCCGGAGCAGTACTGCCAGCCGACCAACTTTATGTCCGTCGTGGACGAACGTCTCTACTGGTACACCATGTCGACAGAGCGCTCTTCCGACGGCCTGCTCCGCATCGTCCTGATCGTCCTCGCTGTGATCGTCCTGTTTCCGATGCTGATGATGGTCTTCGCCGCCCCGATGATGGGGATGATGGGCTGGTGGTGGGGCGGCGGCACGGCCGGGGGCCTCTCGCCGCTGTGGGGCATCGGGATGATGCTCGTCTGGCTCGTCGTCCTCGTCGGCATCGGCTACCTCCTCTATCGCGGCCTCGTCGGTGGTGTCGGGTCGTCGATGACCACTGACAGGGCGCTCGAGGAGCTTCGGGTCGCGTACGCACGCGGCGATCTCTCCGACGAGGAGTTCGAGGAACGGCGTGCGAAACTCACCCGCAAGGAGTCACAATAGGTTCCAAGATGTCCCCGACAGTACAGCGGCGCGAGTTACTCACTGCGCTCGGAGCCGGCCTCGCGAGTCTCTCGGGCTGTGTCGGCAATCTTCCGGGAAGCAGCGGCGGCGTCGATCGAACGATCTACGTCGGCGCGTATCACTGGGGGTTCATCATCGTCGACGAATCCGGCGAGGAACAGGACCGCATCAGCCTGCAACGGAACGATGTTCTCCGTGTGGTCGCATTCAACACGCTCGCGAGTCAAGCCGTCCAGTCCCTTCCAGCATCGGTCCAAGACGCCCTACCCGACCACGAGGCCCTCGAAGAACGAAATGCGGAACGCATCCCGGCCCCGGCCGACGGCGACTTCCACGAACTACTGGAAGAAGCGAACGAGCAGTACCCAGATCATAGCCTGGCAATTATGCCTTCCGGACAGATTCACATGGGCGGTGGTATGATGATGCACCCAGTAGCCCTTCCGCAAAATGCCACCAGACCCATCGTTCGTCGGTTAGGAGCGACGCAACGGGGCGATTACACGCTGAGTTGTCTGACCTACTGTGGCTATGGACACCCATACATGGAAATCGACGGTGGCATCGTCGTCACGTAGGGATCCGTCGTAGATGTCTCCAGTACCAGTTCGCTCTCGGACGACATCGACGCAGGTGTCGATGTATCGATTCACGTAGTCTCCCAGCGTCAGCGACGCGTCGAGTCGGGCTGAAGGTCGAGGCTGTAGGGACGGTTAATCAGCGCGTAGACGACGAGCAGTGGCCGAGTCGGTCGTCGGTCAGGGGCTCGTAGTGTAGGTGGTCGAGTTTGTTCTCGGAGTATATGACCTCACTCGACGTCTGTCCGACCTCGACGGACGCGAGTTCTCCGAGTCGCTCTGGAAGAAGGCGCATCTTCTCGATGGATTCCGTTCCCTGGTTGAGCATTCTGTGTTGAATCTCCAGTGGGCCGTGAACGGATTCATCTGTCTTGGTTTGGCTATCAGGTGAGTCACTCCGGAAGAGCGTCGATCAGCACTGTCGCTGTTCCATCGAGGACGATCTTACCAGCATCGTTCTCGATTCGTGTCGTGAGGCGATACCGGTCGTCTTCGAGTTCGTCGACGATCTTGCACTGGGCCGTCAGTGAGTCGCCGATGTCGACCGGGCGTCGGAACTCGAGATTCTGCGAGATGTAAATCGTGAGGCCGGGGAAACACGCGAGGGCGGCGCTAATCAATCCGGAGACGAGCGTCCCGTGGACGATCCGGTGGCCGAACCGCGTTTTCTCCGCGAACGTGTCGTTGAGGTGGAGGGCGTTCGTGTCGCTGGTCGCCTCGGCGAACTTCCGGACGTCGTCATCCGTGATCACCTTCGAGAAACTCACGTTGTCGCCCTCTTGGAGGGCCGTGGGGTCTGTGATATCGATGTCGAATTCACCTTTCGCACGGCCGTATGGCAAACGGGGGAGGATAGCCCCGCCTGCCTCAACAAGATGTGGATGGGGTGTATCGACGTACTTCTCGGGCGCGCTAGCAAACAACGCTCGGCAGTCGTTCGAGCAGAAGTAGAATGAATCGCCTTCGTACTCGGTAGTCGCTTCGGCGGTCTCTGTCGGGATTTCCATCCCACACACGGGGTCAACTGGCATGGGTACGCTGAATTGATGGCTCGGTCGCGAACGGGTTCGCCGTCGGAGCTGTTCAACAGGCCTGCTAGAGAGTAACGTGGCGAATCACTATCAACGTACGTGTCGGTATCTGCTTCTCAGAAAACACCGAGAGCGATCGGGAACCCGTGAGCGACCGTCGATGACCTCACCCGGCGCTATCATGGGTCGGCTCAACTGAGACCCCGACCGGCGACACCCGACTCAACCGGTGCGCGTTCGTGGTGACCGCGAGACTCACCCCCATATCTCCGAGAATGATCGCGAGCGCTACGTATATGAGGTATGTCTGTGATTCAGAATTGCTCAACAGGGCGCGCAGATTCCCCTTCAACCTGCTCGTACATTTCATCCGGGAAGGGAAGGCTCCCCCAGATTGAGTACGGACACTGCTCCTGGCCGATGCAGTACCGCTGCATATCGTCGTTGTCACAGTTCATCGGAAGCGGGGTGTCGCCCCCAATCGTATTCGAGAACGCATAGCGAATCTGGTAATTAGTGACCTGTTCGTCGTACCAGGGCCACCGCGAGAAGACGTCCTTGAGGTCTGCGACAATCGTCTCGAGGTCGCTGTCCTGATACTGTGGAAGCCACATCACTATCCGGGCGAAGTTGTACAGGTCCATTCAGACTTAATTGGTCACCCAATGGCCCACCGATCGTGCTCTTGGGAAAGCCAATCGAGTGTAAATATTAGTCAAAACGGCTCTGTTGAAATCCTCAGTCACTGATAGGTTGTTGGGGCCGTGGGTCGGTCAATACCATCTGCCACTGTAGTCGTCTAGCCCCTATCCTATTTGAAATCTATCACATATGCCATACAGGTGACAGAGTGTGAGTGTAGCAGAGCGGTATTAAAAACCAATACTTATCCCCCACTCGGCAAATTTGTCTCTTGGTGAAGTGGCTTTTTATTGGCTATGTGATGCTTTTTTCGGTCACAGCGGTCGTCTGTCTTGCTACTATTCCACGTGCTCGGTCCATCCAGCATCCAGGAACGCGGAAGGGGCTCATCGGACTCTTGGGGTCGGTATCCCTTTGGTCAGCCGGCTACGTCGGATATTTCCTTGCTCCGACTGAACCAGTCAAATACGCGTTCTATATCATTGGCTTCGTCTTCGCATTTGTCGCAGTCGGTGCTTGGCTATACTTCTGTGCTGCCTATACAGGTCGTCCACCACGAGAAGCCCCCTACCGAAACGTCGCTATAGGCATCTTCCTAGTGTTTACTGTTCTCAAGTTCACTAATCCACTCCATAATCTCTATTTCACCGCTGAATGGACAACCGATCCGTTTCCACATCTCGCAATACAGCATCAATTGCTTTATTGGATCGTACTTGGGCTGTCCTATGCGGTCATCGCAGTTGGATTCTTTATGCTCATTGAACAGTTCTATCACACCGGAACAGACAGTCGTCCGCTCATAGGTCTTCTCGGCCTCACTGCGATTCCTACTATAGTGACGATCCTTGGCGAGCAAATCGAGGAAGTCCTTCCCTTGATGTATGAGCCCCCCGGTGTCGCGCTGTTCGCTGTGGGCACGCTATTCGTCTATATCCACCGGTTTGAGGCAATCAGATTGACTGGTGAGACTGACGACCCCGCCGTATTCCTGGGCACGAATAGACAGATTCTTGACTATAATCAAGCAGCCAGCAGAATTTTTCCGGACCTGCAGGATTCAATCGGTACCTCAGTTGAGTCTGTAAGTTCCTCACTTGCAGAAAAAATATCCGAGAAAGGGATACTCACAGTAATGTCGAATGACGGAATTCGGGCCTATGAGGTGTCATCTGCGCCATTTATGGCAGGTGAAGTTCAGACGGGCCAGTTAGTGACACTAACTGATGTCACAGCTCGGGAATCCTACCGGGAGCAACTCGAAGAGAAGACAGAACAACTCGAAGCTCTGAATCGTATGGTCCGCCACGACATCCGAAACGATATGCAAGTGATTCTCGCCTGGGGCGAACAACTTCAAAATCACGTCACGGTCGAGGGAAAAGACGCGCTTGACCGGGTGTTACGGAAATCCCGTCACGTGATTGAAATTACAGACATTGTGGGAGACTTTGTTGAGTCACTCTCGGATGAGCGAATGGCCGAGTTGGAACCGATTGCGCTGGATGAGATACTCGAATCCGAGCTCGCTACGGTACGTGATTCACATCCGGATGTGACCTTTCGCGTGTCGGGTAACCTACCGCAGGTATCGGTTTACGCAAATGAGCTGTTATCGTCTGTCTTCCGAAATCTATTCGAAAATGCGGTCCAGCACAACGACGAAGAGATACCGGAAATCACGGTTACCTACACAGAGACCAAAGAGACCGTTCGCGTTCAGATTGCGGATAATGGGCCAGGAATCCACGATAGCCGGAAAGAGCAGATCTTTGGGAAGGGTCAAAAAGGCCTCAACAGCCCCAGTACCGGTATTGGTCTCTATCTCGTCTACACATTAACGAGGAAGTTTGACGGGGACGTGTGGGTCGAAGATAACGAACCTAAAGGCGCAGTATTTATTGTCGAATTGTTGAAATCATAGTGAGAGAACGACTGACCCCCCTTCCTGCAGGATATACGCAGTGTGTTCATACTGCCGGCTGTAAGTTCGCAAAACTATTCGCCATCTCGGGGTGGTGAGTTACTTAGTTTGTTACAGCCGGCAGTATCAGCAGGACTCTCTGAAGATCTACGTTGATTAGCTTGTTCCCTGGCGTCGATATGCAGGCCTACTGAACAAACCCTTCGTTGACTTCAGCGTGAAAAAATGAGGCTACCGTGCTGAATACACCCTCTGTATCGGTTACGGCGGTACTGACAGCATCATAATAGATTTCCGAGGTTGTGCTGCATACAGCGCGCGTATGCATGGTCAGATTCGGCTAACACGTCTCCAAGTACAGGTAAATATCATCTAGGCATTCGTGGAGAAAACACACGCGCAGAATACTTTGATTGTGACTTATGGTATGTGTGCAGAGTGGGGTTAGAATTGACCGACCTTTCCCTCGTCGCTAATCCTGTGCAACCTCATCACCTAAGGAAGGCTTTCAGCCAGCTCCGGTAATGTTCGGGCCCTCACGAATCTGAGAATAATCGGCTGTTTCCATTCAAGCCCACTTGGTAATCCCTGACACGAACTATCGTGTCAACAAATAACAAAGTCAGAGGTATACCTACGGCTGTTTGCACTTAGTGCCACCGTCGGCGTGGCTCATGGTGCAGGAAACCAACTGATGCCATCGCCAACCTCGGACGAAACCGACAGACGAGACGCACCGCGATTCCGACTGAACCGACGTGAGTGGCTCGCGGGGTCGGCAGCATTACTCGGCCTCGGCGGTCTGGGTAGTGCGACAGCTCACCCCCTTTCGTTCTCGGCCCAAGATGCCGCCGTCGGCGCCAATGCTTCCCTACAGCAACAATACGACCTCAGAGATCTCGGTGATGGGTTGTACTTTCTCTCTGACGGAACGTACCAGATAATGTTTCTCGTATCCAACGAGGGCGTCGTCGTAGTGGACGCACCGCCGTCGCTCGTCGCCAGCATCTTCCCAGCCGTCGACGAAGTTACTGACCAACCGATCACGCACCTCGTCTACAGCCATTACCATGCAGACCACATCGGTGGAGCGAGCCTGTTCGACGACGAGGTAGAAATCATCGCCCACGAGGAGACCGAACGGTTGCTCTCGCAGTTTGAGGATCCCAATCGGCCGGCACCGACGAAAACTTTCACGGGGAGTTACAACCTCGAGGTCGGCGATCAGGAACTCGATCTCGATTACAGGGGACCGAACCACACGCCGGACAACCTCTTCATTTACGCACCCGACCATGCGGTGTTGATGCTGGTCGACGTGATCTTCCCCGGTTGGATTCCCTTCAAAGCCCTCGCCGTCTCACAGAATATCCACGGCTACATCGAGGCCCACGAGATAGCTTTGCGCTACGATTTCGACACGCTCGTAGCCGGCCACCTCGCGGAGCCAGGGACACCGGAGGACGTCCGGACGCAACTCGATTTTGTCACCGATTTGAAAGCAAACTCGGAGGAAGCGATCGAGTCGGTGGACTTTCAGGCCGTCGCCCAGGAAGCCGAGTCGACCAACCCGTGGGTGCTCTTCGACGCGTATCTAAACGCCCTGACCGAGCAGGCAGCGGAGGCGACGCTCGAAACGTGGTCCGGTCGGCTTCAGGGTGCAGAGGTGTTCATGGAGAGTCACGCTGAGACGATGATAGAGGCTCTCAGGGTCGACTACGGGATTCTCGGACCGTTCGGCCCTCCCGAGGAGGTCAGTTGAGTTCTTCCGACGGGCCGCATATTACGAGGATACGTGGCCGACATTTCAGTAACCAAATCGACTACCGCTGACTACACTCTCTATATTCAGCAGGCCACACCTATCAAACTCAGAGGGTTTCAACAGAGCCGTCAAAACAGAATTTGGTCCTCGGCGTTCATTTTCGCCCATTCCTGATTACTAACATACAATTAAGATTTGGCAATAAGTGATCGGTTGGCGTGTTGGTAATCATCAAGGCGGATGCTGAGGCTACTGGAGGCCCGTTCAGTTCACTTGAGTATCGGACGCAGAGGGCCCTGTCATATGAGCGAACCGATCGTGAGTGTCATCAAGAGGGTTTTACCGGCAGACGGAGTAGACCCTCCCGTGACAGACTTCGGCCTGCAACTACGGATGCTCGTCGTCGGTGCAATCCTGTTTGCGTTCTACATATTCGCCGGGACTGCACTGTCGGTCCTCTTGGGACTGCCACTGCTACCGGTGTTACTGATCGGGATCCTCGTCGTCCCGGCGATCCAGTACAAACTGGGTAAATGGCTAGCGCTCCGTCGCGCCAAAGATATGCCCGACGACCAACGGTTCGGCTACGTCCACCAGATGGTCCGACGGCTCAGTCGAGATATGAGCATCGACGAACCACGCCTCATGATGATGGACATGGGCGTCCCGAACGCTTTCGCTGTCGGGCGGAAGGGTGCCGGGGTAGTCGTCGTCTCCACCGAATTGATGCAGCTGTTGGACGACGACGAACTCGAAGGTGTGGTCGCGCACGAACTGGCCCACATCAAGAACCGTGACGTGATTACCATGGTAATCGGGCAGTCGATCGGGATGCTCGTGGGCTACGTCGCGTACTTCGCGGTGCTGTTCGGTGGTGAGCGCAACATCGGGTCCTGGATTCTTGCGATGGTCGCCTCCTCGCTCGCAAACGCCCTAGTGATGGTGTTCGTCCTCGCCATCTCGCGGTACCGTGAGTACGTCGCTGATGCAGACGCCAGGCAAGCCATCGGCACCGGCGAGCCACTGGCCCGCGCCCTCGAAAAAATCTCTCGCGGTGCGGAGGGTCGGGAGTCGACTGTAGACGACAGCATGAGTGCCCTCTGTATCTTCAACGCGGACAAGGGGCTGTTCGAACGACTGTTCTCGACGCATCCGCCCACGGAGAAACGAATCGACCGACTCCGTAACTGAGCAGCGTCGAACCCAGTGGCTGACCGCGCGAAAAGATCGAACGAAAGATCGTCTGTTGGGCAGAGGAAGCGAGGTTCGACGCGTGATCAATTCTTGACGGGCCTGCTCCATTCTTCCGGTGCGGGGTCGTAGTCGTCGCCAACGAAGAACTCGATCGCGCCCGGGTTACTATCGACCGTCAGTTCGTTCGTTTCGATCATTTCACCGTCGAGGCTGAACTGAACGGGGTCGCCATCGTGTGTGACGTGGAGGTGTGAGCTCTTGATCCGTGTGAGGTGGCTGGCTCGGCGACGGAGGAGTCTGTCCGCCGCGCCTTTCGAGAGGTAATCGATGGCTGGTGCATCCTCGATGATGACGGCGTTGACCATCCCGTCTTCCATGTTCGCTTGGCGCATCTGTTCGCCGGGGAACCGACGACCGTTCCCGACGAGCAACATCAGGGCTTCGCCAGCCCACGCCGGATCACGCTCTGGTCCCACAGACACCCACAACGAGAGTGGCTCGAAGTCCCGTGTCGTCGAGAGCGTTGTCAGGACATATGCCAGGACGCCCAGTCGTCGCTTGAGAGAGCGGGATGTCTTCGCACTCGATTCGGCAGTCAGCCCACCGACACAGGAGTTCAGGAACAGTCTATCGTTGGCCGTCCCGAGGTCTAGCCGTCGACACTCGCCGGAGTCGATGACCTCGAAGGCGTGGTCGATACCCCGGATCCCGATGTTGTCGGCGAAGTCGTTGCCGGTACCCGCCGGGAGAACGCCCATGGACACATCGTCGAGCAGGCCAGCGTTCTGGACGCCCTGGACGGTTTTGTTGAGCGTTCCGTCACCGCCACACGCGACTACTGTGTCGGCTCGCTGGGCGGCTTGGGCTGCGAGTTCGATGGTATGCTCACCGCCCTGACTGTCGAGGACTTCCCAGCCGCGATTGGCCGCGATTGTTTTCGCACGCTTGGTTCGTTTGCCGTCGCCGCTGTTGGGATTCCTGACGACGACACGGGTCGGACCCATTGATACATACTCTGCACCGGTACTGAAAACTGTGCGGGTGGCTGATTCGGGGCCCCGCTAACAGCGGAAACGGTGGTGTGGTATGCTCCCATCGACCCGGTGGTTGGCGTCGACTTCGACGGTGTCGGATGGAGGGGGCTTCCTTCCACTGCTACCCGGACCGCACAATTCCTACAGTAGGTCCCCGAAACCCTGACCCAATTCACCAAGAAACGCATCGCACACCGTTAGTTACCCGAGTGCCGGCGTGAGAACGTTGCTGGCGGCCGTGTTCATATCGTTCATTGTCTTGTGTCGGAGTCGCGTAGTCGGCGGGGCACTGTCTGCGTCGTCGATCATCTACTTTTGGTTCCACCACGGCGACACCGTCGACAGCAGCGGGCGCCGCGATATCGTAGGCCTGCTGGGAGCAGGGTATGCGGGTCGTCAGCTTGGGAACGCGTAGCTGTAGTTTCCCTCATCCACGACGGTCCCGCATTCTGGGTCGACGGCGACCGGATGACGACGATGTAACTCCGCAGACGTCTTCACTCACCCCGCTCTCGAAGCGCTCTCAATTCGTATCGGTCACCCGATTTCTCGACGTAGACGACATACCCCTCGGCGGCGGCGATGGGGGAGACGATGTCACCGGACGAATCCGGCGCAAACTCCCAAAGCGCGTTGCCAGTGGTCGCGTCGAGCGCGGCAACCCCATCGGGATTTCCAGCCGTATAAACCGAACTCTCCGAGGCGAACGCCTGCATGCCGTACAAGTTTTCGCCGCGCCACTGGATATCTCCGCTCGAGGGATCGACGGCAAAGATACCCTGACGGCCAGACTGAGTACAGACGAATATCGTCTCGGTACCGACGATGGGTGTCCTGTCGACCCGGTCCACGGGGAGGTCCAGCACCCAGGACTCGGACCCGTCGTCGATATCGAGCGCGAATAGCGTTCCGCTTCCCTGCCCACCGACGCCGTAGACTGTGCCGTCGTCGACGACCGGATTGGGTGGATTCTCCTGCCCGGCACCGAAGTAAACCCACTCTTCCTCGCCGGTTTCGGCCGATTGACAGACCAAGCCGTTTCTGGTTGCGGCGACCACTTTGTCCTCTGCGACGGCCACGGCACCGTCGGCAACCCAGCCGATACCCTTCTGCCAGAGAACGTCGCCAGATTCGGCATCCACAGCCATCACGCCACTTCCTCCACCGATGTAGACCGTCCCGTCGACGACTGTCGGCGAGAACGCCGCGATCTCGGCCTCCCATTCCACGTCGCCAGTTTCGCGGTCCAGCCGATAGCCGACCGCGCTGTTGCCCGCGCCGAGGTAGACTGCGTCGTCTGTCACCGCCGGGACCGTCGAAATCGTCGCGTCATCGCTGACGATATCCGGCGCGGCCGCGTCGAATTCCCACTGTAGTTCGCCTGTCTCCAGCGACCGCGCGTCGAAGTGTCGGTCGTAGGTCCCGTAATAGACCGTTCCGTCGCGGATCGCGACCTGCTGGATGACTCTCCCTACCTCGGCAGTCCACGCTTCCTCGACTCGAGTCCCACCGACCACGCCCGGATTGCGGCCTGTGTTCGACGGGACTGCGGATTTCATCGCGGCCGCCCCGCCGTCGTTGAACTGACCGAGGACGGTCGTCGCCCCGTCGCTGACATACTGCACCGAGACAGGTGCAGCGGGCGTGAGGGGCCAATCGAGTCCGTCGGGACCGTCTGTGAGCGTGACCGCCTGACCTGGCTCGATATCTCCGCTAGACCCCTTTAGCTCCGCCCACGGAAGCGTGGTTCCGTCGACCACTAGCTGGAGATTCGCCGTCGAAAGAGCCGGACCCGTGTCGTACCGAACCGTCAGTTCCGGTGGTACCGCGCCAATCTCGTACGAAAACGAGAACGCTGATTCGCCCAGTTGCTGAGGCGTTTCGTTGGTACCGCCCGAGGTGCCAGTCGGTTCGTCTGTTTCCGTGTCCTCGTCCGTCTGATCCGTGGGTTGTGAACCGCGTAGACAGCCCGCAGAGAGGCTCAATACCCCGAGAAGTAGAGACCGCCGCGTCCGACTGGATAACATTTGGCAAAGAACTATTAGGTCTGAATAAAATTCTTGCGATATACTGGATTCCATACGAATGAAGGAGCCTCTCTCTCGTCGAGCAATCCTCGCATCTCTGTGCGGCGCACCCTTCTCTGGCTGTCTCAACTTTCAGGAAGCGGGGCAGCCGAGTTCGACTCAGTCATCCGCGACGGAACGGGACCGGGAGACCCGGGAGACCCGGGATCAGTCGACGACACAACAGACGACGGAAGAAGCGACAACTGAACGAGAGACGACGACAAATCAGGTCGAGTTGAGTGAGATGTGGGCGGCAGACATCTCCTCGCGTCACTTCGCTGTCGGGAGCGACCGGGTGTATGCGGCGCATCCAGACGATTACGTCATCGCGTTGGACCGCGCGTCCGGCGAGGAGCAATGGCGGTCGCTCGGAAACACTGACTTCGGACACGTCGATGGCTATCTCCCGTCTATCGCTGTGATAGCACCGGGCTCTGTGACGCACGTCCTAGGGCGGGACAACGACGGCGACGAATACGCCCTCTTCCGGATTGCAGAAACCGGCGACGTCGTGGAACGGCGACCGCTCGACCGCGTTCCCATGGGAATGATGATGACCTCGGATGGCCTCATGCTGGACCTCAGCGTCGAGGGAGAACACGAGGTGTCGCGGGAATACAGTACCAGCCACTGCGATTACGCCGGCGGTGCCGTCGAATGGCTCGACTCGGATTTACGCGTAACGCAGTCTATCGACAAACCTGACGAGGCCTGTCGGTTCGATTTGCTCGACGCCGTTGGCTCGTTCGCCCTCTTCGACGGTGCGTTTATCCGGGGTTTCGACGCCACCACCGGCACACAATGGAAACGCGAACTGTATTCAGACGGCGGTGTCGTTCAGTCGGACGGCGGCTGCTTCCTGATCACGCTCAACGAGGGTCTCCTCCGGCTGAATCCGGGTGACGGGTCGACTGTCTGGCAGTTCGAACAATATGCGGGCGGCAGGGGCATCGCGGCCGGTGACGAAACGGTCTATCTCGCCGGCGCTGGACTGTCGGCGATACGTACAGCGGATGGAACTCGGCGATGGAGGCAATCAATCAACGGGACTCCCGTCGCAGATCCGGTCGTCACTGCCGACGGCGTCTGGGTCCTCACCGAGCAGGAAATCGTGCTCTTTGACACTGTGAGCGGAGAACTGTATCACAGGAGTCCGTCGCCGGCGATGGACAGGCACCCACGATTGTTCGCCGACGAGGGCCAAGTGCTGGTCACCAGTACCGCAGGCGCCAGGGTATTCCAGGTCCAGTAGCGCTGGCTGTGCGGTACTGTTCCGCCGTGATGCTGAGAGACTGTGCTTTAGGCAGCCCTGCCTGCTTTCAGACATTCCGCACCTAACTGACCGGCTCGTCCGTGAGCCAGACGGACGACGAGAACAACATTTTTCTCACCGGGCGGATACCCGTCGAGTACGCAACTGTGGGACTCTCACATCCGCCAACGCAGTCGGGGCTGCCGATTCTCGGTAACACGGTGGCGTTCGCCACCGACCCGTTCGGATTCGTCAGGCAGGCCGTCGAGACGACGGGCGACATCTTCCGAATGCGGTTGCTCGGCAAGGATGTGTACGTCCTCGCCCACCCCGACTACGTCGGGTCGGCGCTGCTGGACCGGGACACCTTCGCCAAACTCGACGATTTCGAGGTGGCGTTCGGCGACGCACTCCTCTCAGCCGAGGGCGAGCAGTGGCAGCGACAACGGCACGCGATGGAGAGCTTTTTCAGCCCGACGCATATCGGCGAGTACGCCGAGCGGATGGGGGCTGTCACAGCGTCTCGAATCGACAGATGGGACGGCGGACAGACGCTTCACGTCGACGAGGAGATGCGGACCATCGCCCTAGCCAACCTCTTCGAAGTAGTGCTGGGACACTCGCCATCGGAGGCGGAACTCGAGGAGTTGGCTGAATCGGCACACGCCCTCAACCTCTGGTTCAAGCCGACTTCGTGGGTGCTTCCCGACGGCGTCCCGACACCCGCGCGCCGACAGTTCCACCGAGGCAGAGAGGAGCTACGAGACCACGCGCGAAGACTCTTGGGTGAAAGCGGTGCAACGCCCGACGACGACAGTTTACTGGACACACTGGCGGCGCTTCGGGACGACCCCGACTCCGAATTCGACGAGGAAGAGGTGCTCGACCAAGTCGTCGGGATGGTCTTTGCCGGACACGAGACCACCGCGCTCGCGATGACCTACTCCCTCTACCTCCTCGGGTCGAATCCCAGCGCCGCCGAACGGTTCTACGCGGAGGTTGACGCAACCGTCAACGGTGTCCCTTCACTGGCTGACTTACAGGATATGCCGTATCTCGACCGCCTCGTCGACGAGGCGCTTCGCCTCTATCCGCCCGTCCACGCGATTCCGCGCGTCACGACGGAGTCCGTCGAAGTTGGCGGGTACACCATCCCCGAGGGCGCACAGGTGTTGCTCTCGGTGTGGAACATGCACCGCGATTCGCGGTTCTACGACGACCCACTCAGGTTCGACCCGGACCGGTGGGAGACGACCACGCCCCGGGAGAAAGGCCACGCCTACGTCCCGTTCGGGTCGGGCCAGCGCATCTGTATCGGACGGCATTTCGCCCGGTTAGAGATGAAGGCCGTCCTCACTGCCATCGGTCGCCGCTATCGAGTGAACGCAGTCGAGGAGGTATCGGTCTCCCCGCAGATGACCTCCCAACCCGCCGGAGCGGTTCCGATCCGAATCACCGAACGCGACTGATGTTAGGTGTATTACCCGTGGGCCGAGCTACGACACGGTCACTTGGCCTTTGACTGCCCCGACGGTGAGCAGAGACCAATCACCTCGTCTTGTGGAGACTCTGAATTGCAATTGCGAGGATCGTTCATACACTATCTATTTCATTGCCAATAGCAGCAACATGTTTGCCAGCATTAAAGCAAGTATTCATTCACGGCGTCTTTCTAACTACTCTTGCAGTCCGTATTTAGAGATAACAGCGCCTGCGTTCGAACGGCCCTGTAAGTTACGCGCGCTGAATGCAGTAGCGCGTCATCAACCTACTCGATTCATATCAGTAACGGCATGACCGATACAGGGGGTGAAGTCAGTAGAGATATGAGTTAGATTTCGACCACATGGAGAGAAACAGTCTGTCCAATCGAGTAGCTATACCTCCGTTTGAGCATCTGAATGACTTCTAAACCGCTAAGTCACAGTCCTGCACGTTCTGGACGCTCCCCGGCAGGCCCTATCACAGATTGCAGGGTCGTGGTCCGCAGATTTGGAAGAGAGCAGGTCAATAACCCGTATTTTCTGCTTCCAATGTGTGATGGGGATCACCGGAACAGTACACCGTAGCGAGCTTATTTTGTGCGGATAGAGAAGAATTAGAACATGAAGGGTCCCAAGACCGCGATTAGTGTCCCGATGGCCATTAGATCGTTCAACAGCTGAGGAACCGCAACATTCGAGAAACGGATGTTATACTCCGCAACCTCTCCGATAAGGATTAACCCGATACCAATCACTGAACTTCACTTGATGAGGCACCATGGATGAGATACGTGGCCGGTTCGAGTGTGACAAGATTTCATTTTCTGTCAGATAATGTGCTCATTTTGGCAATTATCAGAGAATATAATAAAATAGGGTGGCATTAAACCCGTATTAATAAAATTTTATCCAGTGTTCGTCCGACCTCCTGAACAATGGATGAGAAACCATTCGTCGTTGCGATTTGCGGGAGCTTGGGTCAGCGGAGTACGACCCGGATGGCACTCTCGTACGCGCTCAAAGGTGCCAGTGCTGAGGGTGCCGAGACGGAACTGATCGACCTCCGCAAGTGGGACATCCCGTTGTTTGATCCCGATGACAGAGACCGGGGTGACGCAGGAGAGTTGAAACGGACTGCGGAGCGTGCAGATGCAATCATCATGGGGACCCCCGTGTACCACGGGATGATCTCCTCAGCACTGAAAAACGCCTTCGACTATCTCGGAAAGGATCAGTTCTCGGGGACGACTGTGGGACTGCTGGCTACTGCTGGTGGCGGCTCCTATGCGCATACGCTCGAACACATGCGGACTGGTATCCGGACAGTGCATGGATGGACCATTCCCCACGAAGTTGGCATTCGGAACGCATCATCAGTTTTCGAAGACGGTGAGATCACCGACGCAGATATCGAAAAGCGGATCAGAATTCTTGGAGAAAAGGCTGTCAACTACTCAAACATTCGAGCGAATACGACGCGCCGCGGCCGTACCGAGTGATAATTCTGCGAGCTGTCCTTGCATTCAGAACTGCCACTCAATCAGTAGGTTCAGCCGAATATTCTGTGTTCGTAATAGCACCTCCTCGCCAAGTGCCGAGTTTGAACCACCAGACAGCGAACAAAAACGACAGGAATCCACCGGTTGCATAAGCCCACCACAGGCCTTCGACCCCCCAATCGAGTGCCGTAACGGTGAAGGTAGAACCCGGAATGGTGAACGACCACGCGAACGCCAGGACGAGTGCCACCGGAACACGGAGAATCCACCGTGACAGGAGTGAGAGCATCATTGCCGCTTTCGTTGTCCCCGCACCGCGGAACGCCCCCTGAATCACCATCACTCCACCAAAGAAGGCCCAGAACGGGGCGATAATCCGGAGGAAAACGATTCCCTCTGTGATCACTGCAGGGTCGTCGATGAAGAGCCTGATTGCTGCTGCCGGGAAGGTGGTGACGACGCCAGCAATACCGAACAACAGCGCCATCGTTGCGACCATCGCTTTCCACGTAACTTCGACCGCGCGCTCCGGCCTGTTCGAACCCAGATTTTGCCCAACACCCGTCGCTGTCGCCTGGCCCACACCACCCGAGATTGTCCACGTAACGGACATCAACCTGACTCCAACACCGTAGGCAGCAATCGCTGCGACACTGAACTGCGCGACCAGTCCGACCATCACGACGGCGGCGAAACTACGCGCCCACCCGTCGATGGTCGCCGGGTATCCGATCGAAACAAGTTGTTTCTGCAGCTCCCAGTCGGGCAGCAACTCACGCGGGTTGAGATTGACGCCGTACCCGCCACGGAGGAGCAGATAGAGCCCAGCCACAGCAACAAACGCCCGGGACGCGAACGTCGCAATCGCCGCGCCCTGCGTCCCGAGAGCTGGGAACGGCCCCCAGCCCAGAATTAGAACTGGGTCGAGTACGACGTTGATGCCTGCAGACAGTACCATCAACCACATCGCCGTCTTCGTATCACCGGCACCTTGCAGCGAGCCCCGAAACGCGAAAAAGAGGAACGTGAACGGTAAGCTCAGGAAGATGATTTCGATGTACGCCAGCGCCTCGATGTACACCTGACCGCTCGCCCCGATGGTAGTCAGGATCGATTCCCGGAACAGCAGTCCGAGGGCGCCCAGTACTGTGGCGACAACCGTCGTCAGCAGTGCGGTCTGCGCAACGACTTTATCGGCCATCGACTGGTTGCCCGCACCGATGTGTTGCGATACCAATGCGATCGTCGCAGCTGTAATTCCCATCGCCGTCGAGATGAACATGAACGAAAGCGGGAACATCAGCGAGACGGCTGCGACGGCAGCCCCGCTCACACGGCCCACCCAGAACATATCTGCCAGATTATAGACCGTCTGGAGCAGATTGCCGATTACGAGTGGCCACGTCAACGTGAACAGTTTCGGGACGATTGAGCCTGTGGTCATGTCCACAGGTGAACTCCGTTGACTCACGTTCTGGTCCGTGTGGTATAACTGCGGGTCGGCGGCGATGAAGTGTCGAACACGTCCCTGAGGGCCAGATGTGAGGGTCGGACCACTGCCTAGAAGAATTCGTGCGGTTCGTCTGCCCCTTCCCCGTGGTAGAAGTCGAGAAATTCGACAAAGGTGCTGGCGAGTTCACGCGGGTGTTCCATGAAGATCATGTGCCCGCAGTGGTTGATGGTCTTCATCCGGACCTTGCCGTTGTGCTCGCCGATCATATCGTAGGCTGCAAGGGCCATCACCGGCGGGACCGTCGGGTCGTCCCGGCCGAGGACGTACAGAACCGGCATATCCAGCACTCCGTCTTTGATTCGCATATGTGTCTCTTTCATATGGGCGTCGAGTGACTCGGTCCACGAGTCGATATAGCCCTCATCGTCCATTATTCTCGCCGTTTCGAGCGCTTTGTCCCTATTTTCGAGATAGGCACAGATGTTTGTCCGATTTTCAGTGATATACTCCTTCTGATGTGAGTACTGATAGTAGAAGTACTTCATGTACTCCGGGTCAGTCTTTTCGAGCCCGAGTTCGTCCTGTTTGAAGATGATATCAAACCGGTGGGCACTGTCTCCCGCGGATGGACCGAGTGTCGCACTGTTGCAGATAATGAGGCTGTCGATGCGGTCGGGAATCTCGACGGCTACACGGGTGACGAGTCCGCCACCGCGTGACCAGCCAGCGATATGCGTCGTCTCCAGGTCGAGTGCGTCGAGAAATCCGATAATGTGGTTGACGTCGGATTCGTAGCGGAAATCCTCTGGATCGTCGGGATTGTCGGTCATCCCACAGCCGATGCGGTCGACGGCAAGCACCCGGTAATCATCGGCGAGATACTCGAACATTTCAGACCAGGTGTTCGCGTTGCTTGACCCGCTCCAGCCGTTGCCGTGAACTAACACGAGTGGTTGGCCGCTACCTACGTCGTAATATCGTGTCTTGATGTCCTCGAGGTGGCCGTGTGACACGTCGACATACTTCGGTTCGTACCCGCCAATCGCTGCGTCCGGGTCTACGTCTTCGAATCGTCCAGTTGTTTTGCTCATGGATGGGTGGATAGATCATTACCCTCCCAACGGACGGGCGGGCATCAATCGTAAAGGAGCCGATTCAATCAGTATATAAATAGCTTCTGTATAAAAGATGGAAGAATTTTAATATTGTTAATATTATAATGCTGTTTCTTCTTTACCTATTCCATAGATTTTCAATATTTGTGCTGTTACTGAACCTTCAAACGCTATTAGTGGCATATAGTGTGTATTTCTCCAGATTAAATTCTTATCTTAAATCTTCCAATAATTTGAACATATTGTCTTTATCCCCAGAGATGTATGGAACGTCAAATAGATGTCGAAATAACTGTCCGGTAGTGCGTTCGTGCCTGACAGGTGTCCAAGAATGCAGCGGTGGATGGCCCCATTCCACCCATCGGCAGTTACGGTCCTACGAAGGGGCACGAAGCTGGAATGTCGCGTACCGTGGGCCCAGACATGGGGAACCATCGACCCGATACGGTCGAAGCAATCGAGACCGATGCAACAGCTATCGCAGGTGATGTGCCCGCATGGGACGCGGAGATCGCGCTGCGTAGTGGCGATATCGACTCGACCAGTACGGACAACTGGAAGCGAATACGCTGGCGACACTTTCGATTGTTCCGCAGCCATGGAGGTCTCGTTCGCACTCGACGTCGCACCGGTGACAGAGTACTGTGTGCGACCCCCAATACGTCATTCAAATCACGTGACTGCAACCGGTTCAGTGTCTCTCCGGGCGCAAGCCACGACGAGACCAGTAATATTTGAATATTTTGGAGAGATTTGGATAATCATGTGAAGATTTATACCCTTTGAGTGTTACACTTGCTAATAGTGAAGCAAATCTTGAAATTGCTGGACGAATACTAGGATAGCAATATGCTCCCCCACATCTTGTAGAGTTTAGCCAATCTTTAATATGTTAATCATATACCCACGAAATTCTTATATGTCTGATTAAGGTCCGGATAATTGCAATATGAAATCGAATCGACGGCGTTTTATGAAAAGTATTGGAGCTGCGTCAGTAGCGGGACTATTTGCAGGCTGTTCTGAAAGTTCGGGCGGAGAGAGTGACCAGGGTTCGAGTGAGGAGAGTGACCAGAGTTCGGGTGGAAATCTATTCCCGAACCGTGAACTCAATCTAGCCGCGCCGACGATCAGTAGCGGGGTTATCGATCCGCATCAAACTGGCGCAATCCAGAACAACGCCGCCATCACGATGGCGTACGAACGCCCGATTCTTCGAGGACCTGAGGGCGATAAGATGCCGGGCCTCGCGACGGACTGGGGACGCGAAGAACCTGGCCGGTTCCGGTTCCAGATCCGTGAGGGCGTCACGTTCCATAACGGGGACGAAATGACCGCTGAGGACTGGGAGTACAGCGTCGCCCGGATTCAGGACCCTGACGTACACGTAACCAGTGCGCTACAGGGTAATCTTCCCGGCGTGACTGGAACGGAGATCATCGACGACTACACCATCGACATCCTCTCGGATGGGACCAACTCGTTCGTCGAGAACGCGTGCGCTCACTTCCTTGGACTGTCGATCGTCAACAAATCGTGGACGCAAGAACGGAGTCCTGACGAGACGGCGGTCCAGTCGAACGGGACTGGGCCGATGCAGCTTGTCAACCACAACCCGGGGAACGACGCGACGTACGAGCCCTACGAAGACTACTGGGGCGAGTTGCCAGAGTGGGCTTCCGAAGTCGATACGGTCACAGTCGACTGGATCGCGGAGGATTCGACGCGGGTCTCTGGACTCCGCGCGAACGAGTACCAGATTGCGGAATCCGTGCCACCGACGGAGGTTCCGGCAATCAACCAGAACGAGGACCTCGGGATCAGCACCTCCCCGACATCCAGGGTGCTGAAAATCGTGATGGACCAGCGTCAGGAACCGTGGAACGTCTGGGAGATGCGCCACGCGATGAACCTCGCCGTCGACGTCGATGGATATATCGAAGACGTGATGGACGGGTTCGCCGTTCGATCTACCCAGCCGACGCTTCCGCAGATGTACGGGTACGACCCGGACATCGAGCCGATTCCGTACGATCCCGACCGCGCAGATGAACTGATCGAAGAAGCTGGCTACGCTGGGATGGAGCTCGAGCTTACCGTCCCGACCGGCCGGTTCCTGCTGGGCGAAGAGTTCGGTGTCGCAGTCGCAAACCAGATCGACCAGCTCGAGACAATCTCCTGTGAACCCGACATCGTTCCATACGGCGGCGGCTTCACCGACAAGTGGGCCCGGTCCCGACCGATGGACCTAGACTTCTTCATCGTCGGATACGGGCACCCATCGTACGACGGCCGAGAAACCATCAACAGCACGCTGATCGACACGAATGGACAGAGCCGGTTCGGAGAAAACCCGCGATACGACGAACTGGTGGATCTCTTCGAGGAATCCATCAGCACGCCGCTGGACGAAGCTGAACCCATCGTCCAGGAGATGAACCGACTTGTCGTCGAGGAGCGAGGGTGGGTGTTCCTCCATGGCCAGCAAGCACTGATCGGATACGATAACGCCCTCGATTATCAGGGCCGTGAGGACGAGCTACTGACCCCGCTAGACAGCGGTCTCGCGGAATAGCGGACGGATTTTACCACAGTATTACAATGAGCAATATATCAGACTTTTTAGTCAGGCGGGCTGTGCAGGCCGTAGGAGTGATATGGGGGATCGTTACCCTCGTGTTTCTCCTGCGGTTCCTGTCGCCACAGGATCCCGCGTCGCTGGTCGCCCCACAGGATGCGGATTCAGAACTCATCGAAGCAATCAGACAGGACCTTGGTCTCGACGAACCCATCATCTTCCAGTATCGTGATTACCTTCTGGAACTGGTTCAGGGCAGCCTGGGGTACTCCTACGCCAGCAAAGTCCAGGTCAATGACCTCGTGGTCAACGCGCTACCTGCGACGCTAGAACTTGCGTTTGCCTCATTGATCTTCGCGGTCGCATTGTCCGTGCCGCTGGGGTTGATAAGCGCAAAACGTCGTGGATCCGGTGTCGACTCGATGTCGAATTCGGTCTCGCTGATCGGGCTCAGCACCCCCAACTTCTGGCTTGGGATCATGCTTATCCTCCTGCTGGCAGTGCAATTCAACATCTTCCCGACCAGTGGGAGAGTCTCACCGACGGAGAGTCTCTCCCAGTGGGCCGCCCACATGGTCTTGCCGACTGTGACACTTGGTACCTACTTCATGGCGCTCATCTTCCGGATGACGCGTAACAACATCATCGAAGAGCTGAACAAAGAATACGTCAGGGCAGCCAGAGCAAAAGGGCTCCCCGAGAATATCGTCACGCTCAGATACGTGATGCAAAACAGCATGGCGCCGGTAATCACGGTCGCTGGCCTCCAACTGGGCGTGCTAATCGGTGGCTCCGTCGTCGTCGAAGCTGTGTTCAACTGGCCGGGTCTTGGGACGCTGTTCGTCTCGGCGTTACAGTCTCAGGACTGGCCAATCATGCAGGGGATACTGATCGTCGTCGGCATCGGGTACGTGAGTATCAACATCCTCGTCGATCTGATCAATTCCCGTCTCGACCCAAGGGTAAATCTGGCATGATAAAACAACGAACCAAACAGAGCCTGAAGAAGGAACTTTTCCGGAACAAAGCGGCGCTGCTCGGTGTCGTCGTCTTCAGTATCCTCGTGTTCGCCGCGGTCTTTGCGCCGTTCCTAGCGCCACACGACCCGACAGCACAGTACACCGACAAGACCCACCAGGCGCCGCTTGGGTTCGGCAGTGTAAGCGAAGAGACGCAACTCGTCGACGGTGAAATTCAGTCCATCGAGCGGGACAACAGCGGGACGGTCACCCACCTGTTCGGCACCGACGCGAATGGTCGCGATCTGACCTCGCGTGCGCTCTATGGGCTCCGAACGTCGCTGATGGTCGCCGTCACTGCGATGATCCTGTCTGTCGTCGTCGGTTCGACGTTCGGACTCACAGCCGGCTACTACGGCGGGAAGGTAGACAGTGGCGCGATGCGGTTCGTCGACGTCATCCTGGCATTCCCGTCACTACTGATGGCGCTGGCACTGTTCGGAATCATGGGGCCGCTCACGCTCTTCATTCCCGATCCGTTCGCCTATTTGGGTCTGGTCGAAAATCGACCGGACGCGGTCCCGTTCCCCGGGACGGTAACGCTTGCAATAACGGCGGTAATATGGGTCTGGATCGCTCGAGTCGCCCGTTCAGAAGCAATCTCGGTGAAAAACGAAGAGTACGTTACGGCTGCGAAGACGATGGGAATGAGTGATTTCGCAATCATTCGGAAACACGTGTTACCGAACAGTCTCACTCCGATCATGGTGCTGGGAACGGTGCAACTTGCCACGATAATAATTCTCGAGAGTTCTTTGTCTTTCCTTGGGTTCTCAGGGACGACATTGTCACTTGGGTGGGATATCTCCCTCGGACGGACGTATATCGGCTCGTCCTGGTGGATATCCTCCGTCCCGGGGCTGTTCATCGTCGCCGCAGTCATGTCGATCAACTTCATCGGTGACTGGTTCAGAGACGCGCTTGACCCCGACATCCAGGGAGAGGGGCAATAATGGACAACAAAAAGAAACTATTTAGGGTCCGAGACCTCACCACGAAGTTCTTCACCGAAGAAGGAACGATCAACGCAACCGAGAAAGTCAGCTTCGACATCAACCAGGGAGAGATACTCTCCGTCGTCGGGGAGAGCGGGAGCGGCAAGAGTGTGACCGGACGCTCGTTGCTCGGACTCATCGAGGCACCGGGTGAGATCGTCGACGGCCAGATCTGGTACCGATCCCCCTCGCTGGCCGCAGAGTGTGACAGTGGCGCCGTCGACGGCGAGTACGTCGATCTACGCGCCGTAGGTGCCGAGACGAGGCAGTCCCTTCTACAGCAGGACTTCAGCATGATCTTCCAAGACCCCGAGGAGAGTTTCAACCACTCGCTGACGGTCGGGAGACAGATTGCGGAGGCCGTCGAAGTGAAGCGTCGTGCAGACAGCGGCGACGTGTACGGGAACCTGCAGCTGCTCAAAGACATCCTCAAACCCGGTGCAAGCTACGTCTCCGAAGAGAGTTACGACCGCGCGATAGAACTGCTAGAACTCGTCGACATCCCGGACCCGACCGCACGTGTCGATGAGTATCCACACGAGTTTAGCGGTGGCATGTTGCAGCGAGCGATGATCGCACAGGCACTCGCCTGTGGTCCCGAGTTTCTCGTCGCTGACGAACCGACGACCGGGCTCGACGTGACGATTCAATCGGGGATTGTCAATCTGCTCAAGAACCTGCAACACGACCTCGACCTGACTGTCTTACTCATCACGCACAACCTGGGAGTCGTTTCTCGGCTCGCCAATCGGTCCGCAGTGATGTACGCTGGCGAGTTCTTCGAAGTCGGACCGACGGACTCCGTCATCAACGAGCCGAAAAACCCCTACACGAAGGGCCTAATCCAGAGCCTCCCGGACATCGACAACCCCAGCGCGCACATCGAACCCATCCCCGGGAATGTCCCGAGTCTGTTAGACTCAGAGATGGGGCCTGGATGCTCGTTCGCGGACCGGTGTCCGGAGGCGACAGACGAGTGTACCGCCTCACCGCCACCCGTCCGGAGTGTAAACGGCGACGAGGAGTACCGTGTGATGTGTGTTCACGCAGGCAACGAAGACAGCGAAATCAACATGTCTAAAGTTCAATCAGACGCGTCCGAAGACCGTGCCGTAGTCGAGCGAAAAGCCCTGGAGGGAACCAATGAGTAACGACGTTTCAACGGCGAACGAGGTGGAATCTGTCTCGGAAATCAACACCAACGAAGACCTGTTCGACGACGACGGAGCAATCGCAGCTGGCGACGACGATCACCGGCAAGGAGACCCCATCCTCGACGTCACCGAGCTAGAGAAACACTACATCGATAAACAGGGGCTTCTGGAGCGAGTCTTCGCACGTGACTCCGAACCTACTCGGGTCAGAGCCGTCGACGGGGTATCGTTCACCGTCAATCGAGGTGAAACACTCGGTATCGTCGGGGAATCTGGCTGTGGCAAGTCGACGCTGGCCGAGACGCTGCTTGGACTGAAACAACCGACTGGTGGCAGTGCCTCCCTCTTTGGGAAAGATATCCACGAGTGGGTCGACGTCGACCGCAAGCGGTTCGCCAAGCAGATCCAGTTCGTCTTTCAGGACCCCTCGTCGTGTCTCGACCCGAAACTGACCGTCCGAGAGCTCATCCGCGAACCGCTAGAGATACACAGTATCGGTGACAATGCACACAAGAACCAGCTGGTCCAAGAAGTCATCGAACAGGTCGGACTCTCCGCAGACCAGTTAGACCGCTATCCCAGCGAGATGTCTGGCGGGCAGCGACAACGTGTCGGCATCGCACGCGCCATTATTCTTAAACCACAGCTGCTGGTTCTCGACGAACCGACCAGTGCGCTCGACGTCAGCGTGCAGGCCCAGATCCTGAATCTATTGAAAGAGATTCAGGAGTCGTTCAATCTGACCACGGTCATCATCTCACACGACATCTCAGTCATTCAGTACCTGTGTGATACGGTTCTGGTGATGTATCTGGGTCAGATTGCCGAAATCGGTCCAACCGATCGTGTGTTCTCCGAGCCGGCTCACCCGTACACGCAGACGCTCTTCGACAGTGTTCCTAAAGTGGGTGTCACCGACGCGGAGCACACCGATATCGATCCGGACATTCCGTCACCACGGGATCCCCCGGACGGGTGTCGCTTCCACACGCGCTGTCCAGATGTTATTCCGCCCGCGGAGTACGACCTCGAACAGGAAGAATGGCTCGCGGTATTCAAGTACAAACTGGATATCAACTCCGGAAAACTGACCAGCGAGAAGTTGCGGGAGTTGCGCGACGATCTCGATGTAGACCACGAGGCGCCAATGGAGGAACTCGTCCGGGAGCGGTACGATATTCCATCGCCCCTCTCGGATAGTGCTGCAGAAACCGCCCTCGACGAGACTCTGGACTATCTGCTCGATGACGATATCGAGGCCCTTTCGTCCCTGTTAGCCCGAGCGTTCAGATCCCCATGTGAAGCAACCACTCCCGATTCGATAAGTGTGAGTGAGGATCACATGGCGAACTGCCATCTTGTACTCGAAGATGAAGTATAGCACCGTGTACGCTCGCCACTATAGGCAGATACCGGGAGACATATGACAAAATCGGGACGTATCTCTCCCTTCGTACCGTACGCTTCTTTTGGGAGCCTCCGACAGCGTTCAGTGGGGCGATTCGCGTGAGTTCTGCGTTCAAGAAGATCCTTTCGAGCAGGCGCTATCGGACCGAAATCCTCGCAAACTGGAAGGATATACTCTCGCTGGGGTGGCCAATCTCAGTCCAGACAGCCGTTAGGACTGGCATGCGAACGACGGACCTCGTCGTCGTGGCCATCTTCTCCTCATCCGCCATCGCCGCAGTCGGTCTGGCAAACCTCTATACACAAATCGCGCTGTTCATCGGTATCGGCCTCGGGACCGGGGGGCTCGCCCTCTCCAGTCAAGATACCGGAAGCAGAGCCTTCGCAAACCGGGACGAGGCCATCTCGCAAGCGCTGTTGATCGGGTTTCTCATCGGGATCCCGATAGCCGCCGCCGCGCTCTTGTTCAGCGAATACTTCATGCTTGTGTTCGGCGCCCCCGAAGAAGTTGTCACGCTCGGTGGGACGTACCTGGCGATCGTCCTGGGGACGGCCCCGTTTCGAATCCTGACACTTACCGGTGAAAAGTCGCTCCAAGGAACCGGCGACACGATCACGCCGATGCTTATCCGCGGCGGTTCGAACGTCGTAAACATCGTCGGGACTGTCGGTCTGGGTCTTGGTATCGGCTTTCTACCCCGACTGGAGGTCCTCGGCGTGGCAATTGCGACCGGCGTCGCAAACGTGCTGGCTGGTGTCGCAGTCATCGTCGTCTTCCTGAGCGCACGCACCGACGTTCGGCTGGCGCTTCCCAAAGACATCAGAATCGCGAAACAACTCCTGAAAATTAGCGCCCCCCGAACCGTCCAGGGATTGTCTAGGACCGCAGCCACCTTCCCGCTGAACATAATCCTGGTCGCCTTCAGCGTCGAGGCCTATGCGGCCTACACCGTGGGCCGACGTGTGTTCCAGCAGGTCACTGGCCCGATTGCCCGTAGTGCAAACGTCGTCGCCAGTATCATCACCGGTCAGGATCTTGGCAAGGACGGCAGTAACATCGACTCGAGTACCGAACTTCGGGCCAGACTGTTCGCGCTCGCACTGTTGAGCGCCATTGCGATTTCGCTCCTCGGAGCGGTGATGTTTCTGGGGAACAACACACTGGCGAGCTTTTTCGGCGACGACGAAGCGACCAGGGCGCTCACGAACAACTTTATTCGCGCGTTCGCGTTATCTGCGCCCGCTGCCGGACTTGCCCGAGTGTACGCTGGCGTCCTCCAGGGGAGCGGCGAGACGATGAAACCCTTCATCGCCGAACTGATCGGTAATTTCGGCATGCTGCTGGGTATTACGTACGTCGGTGGCGTCCTGTTGGGGTACGGGGTCGTCGCGGTGTACGTCGCAGTCGTCGCATACGGCATCTGTAGATTCGGGCTGGTGTTCACCTGGTACCAGCAAGACAACTGGGTGAAAGAAGCGTTCGATCGAATGGAAGACAGGGGGAGCATCGCTGACAATTAACGCTGCGGCAGCCAGCCCAACCGGCGAGCGTTGGAGACGCGTAAGTGGACCAACAGGATACACTCGTCCCACGCCACACTCCGGTCGTGGCACACCCGAACAGGTGACCACTGTCGCCGAGCCCTATACTAGTTACCATGGTTTTATATTTTAACGAGTTTAGTGATTCATATGGTTGGTAATTCCTCGAATAGGTTGTGGTTTTTATCAGAAAAAGACATACTAGACACTGATTGTTTAGATATGTCTGGCTGTATCGAGATGATGGAGTACGTCTTCGAGCTCTACAATCAGAATCAGGTCATAATGGGTGAATCCGGCCAGTATCTACACGGCCACATGACGACGTTTCCGAGCAATCTGTCCGACGAGCAAGCGGCGACCGTCGAAGACGGGAGCCGATTCGGCGCGATGCCCGCATACGTCGGCGGGGACATCGACATGGTCGGTGTCAAGTGGTACGGTGCTGTGCCATCGAGTACGGTCTACTCACGCCCACTATTGACCCTGAGCGACCCAGCCGACGGGCGTCCAGTCGCGATTCTCGACGGCTCGGTCATCAGCACGATGCGAACGGGAGCGATGGTCGGGTTGGGGGCCGCCACGCTGCAAAAGCACAACGCTGAGACGGTTGCGATACTCGGGCCCGGAAAAACGGGACAGGCAGCCGCGATCGGCGTCGATACTGCACTCGACTCGGTCGAAAAGACATACGTCGTCCATCCGGAGCAAAACAAGGCAGCAGCCTTCACGGACGCCATGCAAGAGCGCGTGTCCTTCGAACTCGTCCCGACCTCGTCAGTGAATACGGCCGTGCAACGGTCGGAGATCGTCGTCTCGACGGCGACACCGAGTCCAGCCCCAGAAATCGAACCCGAATGGCTGCGCGACGACTCGACCGTCGTCCAGATCGGTGACCTGAAAGTCCCTCTGGACGCGTTCGATCACGAGCAGATATTCTGTGATATCTCGTCTCATCCGTTTGAATTCGAGGAGCAAATCGGCTGGGAGATCACACGTCAGTTTACGACCCACTATGGCGAGAACAGGGCCGAGAAATCCGACATCCGAACACTCCACGAACTGATCGGCGGTGACGACACCGGGCCGACCAGCGGGAAATCGTTCCTGTCGTCGCTCGGCCTTCCGATGGAAGACGTAGCGTGGGGCACTGCAGTGCTGCGGACCGCCCTCGAAAAGAATCTCGGCACCCCTCTCGATCTCTCCACCCAGTCGCCGTTTTCCAGACCATACTAACAGCGTCCCGACACCCGGTTCGCAGTTCGTCCTCGCTCGTCTGCAGATAGTGTGCTTGATCGTGATTCAGTCTACCATCCGATGGATCCCATTCACCCGCAACCGAATAGAGGGGGATTTTCTTACAAACGTCTAAAGAGGTTCTTGAGAATCGAAAAATGATGCGGTGTACTAGGAATAGCACCATGTTAAGTGCATATATGCGGCATTGTTATTACGCGACATGGGAGTGACTAATTATGAGTGAAGACTCATCGTACGAGAGTTACGTTCCGGACGTAGTGCCAGAAGAAGACCTTGCCCAGTTCGGCGGGGAAAATCTAGACTCGATCGGTTCGTCGATCGGATGGGGTGAGACCGTCGCGGTGTTGGTCATCGACATGACTGACGCCTTTGTCACCGACGAATATCCGACCGGTCGTGCCGCGACGGGCCAACCTGCCGTCGAAGCCAACGAGAAGTTGCTGGAGACTGCCCGCGATATCGGCCTGCCAGTCTTCTACACCAAAGGCACCGGATCAGAAATGTATCCCCCCGATTACCAAGGGACGACCAAGTCGGGTTCTAGAGAGAAATCCGAATCCGAGCAGGAGCGATGGGACGAGGGGAACGTTATCACCCAGCCACTCGCTCCCGAGGACGGCGACGTCGTGATCGAAAAACCGCGTGCGAGTGCCTTCTTCGACACCCATCTGGCCAACGTATTGCACTATTATCACATCGACACGGTGATTCTGACCGGGATGACGACCAGTGGGTGTGTCAGGGCCAGTGCTGTCGACGGTCACTCCAGTAACTTCCGGATGATCATCCCCCACGAGTGTACCGCTGACCGCTCGATTATCTCCCACGAGATATCGCTGTTCGATATAGATATGAAATATGCGGACGTGCTCTCGTTAGACGACGTTCTCGAGACGCTCACGACGGAGTACGCCAGCGACGGGCAAGCAGCCGAACTCTCCGCGGCCGACGACTGAGCCCAGCGAAAAATCGTAATTTTTGGAGTCGACTAGAAGAATTCGTGCGGTTCGTCTGCTCCCTCACCGTGATAGATATCGAGGAATTCGACGAACGTGCTGGCGAGTTCGCGCGGGTGTTCCATGAAAATCATGTGCCCGCACCGGTTGATGGTCTTCATCCGGACCTTGCCGTTGTGCTGGCCGATCATATCGTAGGTGGCAAGGGCCATCACCGGTGGGACCGTCGGATCGTCTCGGCCGAAGACGTACAGGACCGGCATATCCAGCACCCCGTCTTTGATTCGGCTATGAGTCTCTTTCATATGTTCCTCGAGTGACTCGGTCCACGGTTCGAGGTATCCTTCCTCATCCATGATCCGCGCTGTCTCACGAGCTTTCTCGGTGGTTTCTAGGTAGGCACAGATGTCGAGACGGGTATCGGTGATGTACTCCTTCTGATGTGAGTACTGATAGTAGAAGTACTCCATATACTCCGGGTCGGTCTTTTCAAGCCCGAGCTCGTCCTGCTTGAACATCACGTCCCGTATGTGGGCATCGTCACCCGCAGCAGGGCCGACCGTCTGGCTGTTACAGATGATGAGGCTGTCGATGCGATCGGGAATCTCGACGGCCACACGGGTGACGAGTCCGCCACCGCGTGACCAGCCAGCGATATGCGTCGTCTCCAGGTCGAGCGCATCGAGGAATCCGATAATGTGGTTGATGTCAGACTCGTAGCGGAAATCCTCCGGGTTGTCCGGATTGTCGGTCATCCCACAGCCGATGCGGTCAACGGCCAGGACACGGTAGTGGTCGGCGAGATACTCGAACGTCTCTGTCCAGGTATTCGCGCTGCTGGACCCGCTCCAGTTGTTGCCGTGGACCAACACCAGTGGTTGGCCGCTACCCACGTCGTAATATCGTGTCTTGATGTCCTCGAGGTGGCCGTGTGACACGTCGACATACTTCGGTTCGTACCCGCCAATCGCTGCGTCCGGGTCTACGTCTTCGAATCGTCCAGTAGTTTTGCTCATACGGTTAGTGGCAGATGTCTGTGCTCGGAGTACGGGACTCGAACCAACACCAGCTCTGGGCTAACACAAAATAATCGGAAATATAGCTTTTGTGTACATATGCTATGCTATTTTAATATGAATCTAGTGAAGACTAATGAATTGAATCAAAATACTGGGATAAAATTCGAAGAATATGGGATTTTTCTGTATGTGGAGATCTGAAAAACAGGACTGACGACTCGACTCCACACCCCCGCCGACGCTGACGCCAGTGACATGCGCAGTCCACTCGCTTCAGTATTCCTCGAAGAACTCCTGCAGTTCTTCGGGGTCCGCGGTCTCGGTCAGCCCTAACGCGAGGAGAATCCGCGCCTTCTGTGGGCGAAGTGTGTCACCACCGATACCGTAGCCGCCTGGGTAGTCGGTGACACGTTCCCGACCGATACTGCCGTAGCTGCCGCGCGTACACATTACGACGGGAATCTCGTTCTCGGCGGCGCGTTCGAGCGCGTCGGACTGGGACGGTCCCGCCGGACTCGCAGCCCCGCCCGTGAGAAACCCTGCGACGACGATCCCGGCCGCATCATCGGCGATCGCGTCGACCATCGCACCCGTATCACCCATCGAGGCGTAGACGATGTGGATGTCGGTCAACGGGAATTCTTCGACGGGTGTCTCGACGATGTCGAACACCGTATCAGGTGCGGTCGTCCGGTCGACTGATCGGTAGAACGTAATCGGCTGGCCAGGGGTCGCGAGGCCTATCTTCCCGAAGTTCGACGACTGCCATGCGTCGGGGCGCTTGCTTGCCAGCTTTGAGACATCACGGGAGTGGTGGATCTCGTCGTTCGTGACGAGCATTGTCCCACGCCCGGCGGCATCTGGCGAGGCGGCGGTCCGTACGGCGTCGAACAGGTTCTTGAACCCGTCCGACCCTGTCGCGTTGATACCTCGCTGTGCAGCCGTCACAACGACGGGCAACTCGGTTTTCAGTGTCAGGTTCAGAAAGTATGCCGTCTCTTCGGAGGTGTTAGAGCCGTGGGTGACCACGAAACCGTCAGGCGGGTCCTCGCTGTTCGCCTGGATCATAATTTCCTCGTAGGTTTCGTACCAGACTTCGGGGGTTAGCGATGAGCTCCCGAGTCGAGAGATTCCCGTCGACGTCACCTCGGCAACTTCCGACATCTCGGGCATCTCCTTGGTGAGCGCGTCGGCAGTCAGGAACCCGTCGGGACTGTCGTAGTCGCCGGTGACGTTGGCAATGGTTCCGCCAGTCGCGACGATATGTACGTGTGGTTTCTCCTGTGTACTCATCTGTCGTCCACCTCGCGCCCGGACTCATTTTTATATGTTCGTTCATTATTTTCCGATATATGGCTGTTATTTTGCAACATTATCCAGTAAAAAGTATAATTTCGCCAGTGATAAAGTGCTAGTGCGACATGATTTAATGTATTGTGTGGTGCTAGAGGTGCGGCGTCGGACGGCGACAGAATTAGTCGCCGGAGGCCTTCTCGCGAGCATCCATCATCCGCCCCGCACGGTTGTACCAGGCGTCCCGGTCGAACCAGACCCACATGAACACCGCTGGTCAGACGCTATATACGACGATTCCAGCACCGACCATCGAGACGCCGTACCCTACCACGACACCGCCAACGGAAGGTACCCCAAGCATGAACATCACAAGGCCGCTCAGGTCGACGAGAAACGGGATACGGGTTTCGCTCTGCATGACTCAGGCAATTCGAAGTATCGAGAGTTCGCTCGACGAGTGGAGCGAATCAAAATCATGGCGATGGGTGAGATCACGAAGAATACTGCCGAGGAACTGACACAGTACTTTCTCCAGGGTGTCAAGAAGCAAGACAAGTGGAATGGAGCTGAATCAATCGATGAAACCTCCGTCGAAATAGTCAGTGAGTTATATCGACGAGTAGAGAGAACGGTCTAAAAAATAACTCCTGAAGGTTGTAACGGATTGAGGAAAGGATGAGAAGTGTCTTGCATGTACTGAGTGATTCTCCTGCTCGAATGCGAAAGAGATTTTGTTCAAATTATGCGTGTTGTATTCAGCAGGACTGCTAAAATCTATCACCGATTGAGGGTTTCAACAATGCCAGTTTTTTGCGCTTGCCGACGGTCACCCTCCCATACCGAAACTCGACGTTCCCCCATCTGCAGTGTCGCCGTGACTGCTCGTCAGACTGTTCCGACATCCCGATTCACGGTAGACTTTTTATCGTTCCGGTGATACTTCTGACAGGGTATCCGAAGGTGACCGACGAATTTGAACGCACACTCGACCGACCGTCGCCGGTCGAACGAAGTCCGTCTGGCCTCGTTTCGCGTGACTACCGCCCGCTGACGCGTGGGCCGGACCTCATCGCCTCGTGGCCGTTGGGGCCCGCCCCACGTCAGTCGGAACCCGGCGACGTCGACTGGCAAATCGCGAGCGAGGAGTACGTCACTATCCAGAAGAACCGACTCACACTCCCGTACGCTGGCGACGTCGAGCGCGCGCCGCTCTACCTCAACGTCCGCGGCCGCGTCCGTGTGACCCCCGGCGCGACGCTCACCGTTCACCTCCGGACAACACACCTGCGAGAGGGGAAGCCCTACGACGTGCGTATCACGCTCTCGAACGACGAGGCCGACGACTTCCAGACGCCGTTCGTGGAGTTCGCACCCGAACGGCCCGGCGACTACGCGGACCTCGGCGAAGTGTACGCGGGCTACGAACTCGAAGCGAAGGTCACCGACGGAAACGGCTATCTCGACCAAGGAACGAGCGTCGCCCTCTATAGCGAGTGAGACCATGCGAACGATAGGCCTCCTGTTCGACCTGCACATCATGTCCGACACGCACGCCGAGGGCGAGCGTCGCGAGTACGACGGCGTCGACCGCGCGAAGCGTGCCTGTGCAACGCTCAACGAGGTCGGGGTGGACTGGACCGTCGTCGGCGGCGACCTGCGGACGCTCGCGTCGCACTCCCCGCACCGAACCGACTGGGGCGGGTGGCACGGCGACCCCGACAACACGTACTATCGGAAGGACTTCCGACGCGCGAAGCGACTGCTGGACGACGAACTCGACGCGACGTATCACCCCATTCGGGGGAACCACGACCGACCGCTGTCGGTGTGGGAGGAGTTCTTCCCGCCCGAGACGTATCCGCAGTGGTTCCACTTTCGCGAGGACGGCGCGCGCTACGTCTTCCTCGACTCGAACCCGCATCAGGGGTATCACCACCTGACGCAGACGCAGAACTTCGTCACCGCGCCGCAACTGTCGATGCTGGAGCGCCTGATGGACGCCGACCCGGCGGTTCCGACGTTCGTGTTTTGCCACGCCCCGCTCGCAAAGCACACCGACCTCGACCCGGATTGGGAGACGGGCTACACCAGCGCCTATCGGTTCACGCTCAACTACCCGTCCGTCCAGCACGTCCTCGAACGCGGCAACACGGTCCTCGTCAACTCCGGTCACTACTCCGCCGACCACGGCCGATCGGTCACCGAGGTCAACGGCGTCACCTACGCCGTCGCGCGCCATCTCGGCGGGAGCGACCCGACCTACGCGGGCGACGTGCGCTGGCTGACCGTGGACACCGAGAACTGCGAGGCGACGGTGACGTACTACGACCTCGATGCGGACGAGGAGGGCACCCTCGCCGAGGTTGCATGGTGAGTGGCTTCGCGGTCACCACAGTGACGCGCCGTTGCGTATGGTCTCTTGGATGAGGGCATCGTATATTTCGACGGCGTCCGCGACGCCTTCGAGGCTCACGACCGGGTTCACGTCGACGACGTACAGGCTCTTGTGGACGACGATGTCGAGTTCGAATATCCCCAACTCGAACAGCGCGGCCACTCGCTCTGTCAGATGGACGAACCGCCGACTGGTCTTCGTCTCCTTCGGCGTGCCGTCCGCGGCGTCGTGTCTAGTCGTCCGGACGCGGTCACCCACCCGAAAAATCTTGTAACTGCGCTGTGGGACGACGTAGCGCTCGACGAACTGCTCACCCTCGAACTCGATTGGCCCGGTGCGGACGAGATGGAGCCAATGGCCGTCGGGGCCTCGTTCGTGGCGCGGTTTGACGACCACTGGCGGTTGGAGGGTGATGTCCTCGGCCCGACCGAACTGAAACGCGGGGACGTGAAACCCGTTGTCTCGAAGCGTCTCGGAGCGGTCGAGTCGGTCGCCGAGTCGCCCCGCGCCAGCATACGAATTGAGCGTCGGAATCCCCGCGGCACACGCCCGCTCGAGGTCGGTGAGTGCGGCGGGACGCCAGCGAGCCATGTGATACAGGTCGAGGTCGCGCTCCCCGAGTTCGGGGTGTTCTCGCTCCGGGTCCAACAGTTCGAGGTCGGCCCACGACCGAAGCCGCTCGAAAAGTTCGAATTTGATGGGGTTCCCGCGGTCGGCGTAGTACGAGATGGCGATTCTGGGTCGAGGGTCGTCATTGGACATCGGTCGCAATAGCCAGTTATTGTTTCTTCACCGACAATATAGCCTCGGCGAATAAAGTAGTTCGCCTGCGATTGGCCGGTTTCGTTCCGCGAGTCCTCTCACTATGGAACCAGTCCATCTCGTGCTCGTCGGCGTATGCGAGGATGGACTGGTGAATCGACTCACCCCTTCGATGACCGCCGTCGTCACCTAGACGCTGATGACTGCGCCCATTTCGGTGACCGTCGACACGGCATCGTTCCCCCGCTCCGAAAACTCGTCCGTCTCTGGGTCGTGGACTCCCGGTGGTAGCTCCCCGAATTCTACGACGTGGATGACGTGTAACGCCGCGCCGAATCGGTCGGCGAACGAGATCGTCGCTCTGACTGCAGCCATTGCGTCCTCGCTACCGTCGGTGGGGAGTACAATGCGGTCGCATATGGAATCCCTTGGCCGCGACTCCGTGTTTGTCAAATGTAAAGTACGGTGTGGGCCGCTCCGGAGTTCCGTGGGGTCACCTGTGGGCGGGTGCCAGGATTCGCCCCGTCTCTCGATACAGGATGTGAACGATAGGTAATTCGGGGCCGCGCAACTGGCAATCTGCTGCCGTTTCGACTGCCCACTGCGTTCCCCTCAACAGGGTACTGTCTGCGGCCGTGTGGCGTATTCCATCTCGGCTCTCGCGATTCCCGTACTGTGCCCGGAACCAGGCGTCTAACAGCGGAAGCGGTGGGGTGGGTGGCACAAACGAGACACCGTTTCAGTCGTGGATCCGGTAGAACGTGTCTTACCTCACCTCGTACTGGGCCTTCGATGCGAACTTCTGGAGATGTATGGTAGAGGACATTCTTGACATTTTTAGAGATAGATTTCAACTCTCAATTTTAGATAAATCTTTATTTCTGCTTTAAGTATGGATTTCTGTTTTTAGTGGTGGGTATAATGCCCAATATTGATATATATTTCTAGACATTCACTATTCCGACAGAGATGAAGAGTAATAGTCAGCTTATGTGGATAAATAGAATCGAATTCGAACATCGGCAGCAAGTATGCAGCCTTCTGCTCAAACCACGCTGTTTCGAGCGAACGGTGGAGTTAGTGTGGGCAGCTGGCGGAACCACCACGGGGACCATCGTGACTTTTCGTACCCTTTGACATCGAGCGAGTCGTCCGCGAGTGATTCGAGTGGATTGCTTAGTCACCTAATTCTATTAAACAAAATAGCAATACGATATAGCTATATCATATAGCTATACTAAATGGCCACTCTTTTCCACTGGCTTTAGCAGCCAGGTATCCTGGTCAATTCCATCGTTTCAGGACAGTCTATCGGGTTTCAGCCGCTGAGGTGCCCCGTTTAGGAAGCGGTAGGGATCTTGGTACCTATTCCTCGTAACTATCTCTCCCCGTCTGCACGACGGCAAAAACTTTGCACGTGGGCGACCAATTCCTTTGACAATGTTTGACGAAGACGACTTGGCGGAGATTTCTAAGCGACGGGAGGAGTGGGAAGAAGAGACGCTCCGCCCGTCTCTCGAACGGGGGGAGCGACAGGACAGGTTCGCAACGGTGTCAAACCACGAGGTCGACAGGCTCTACACGCCGGCGGACCTCGACGTGGATTTTCTGGACGACATCGGATTCCCCGGTGCGGAACCGTTCACACGGGGGGTGTACCCGACGATGTATCGCGGCCGGACGTGGACGATGCGACAGTTCGCCGGTTTCGGGACCGCAGAGGAGACGAACGAGCGCTTCCACTACCTCATCGACGAGGGACAGACCGGCCTGTCGACAGCGTTCGATATGCCCTCGCTGATGGGACTGGATTCGGACGACCCGATGAGCATCGGCGAAGTCGGCAACGAGGGCGTCGCCGTCGACACGCTTCGGGACATGGAGATTCTCTTCGACGGCATCGACATCGGCGAGGTTTCCACGTCGTTCACCATCAACCCCTCCGCGGCGGTCATCTACGCGATGTATATCGCGCTCGCCGACCAGCAGGGCGTCCCGCGCGACGAGATTCGCGGGACCCTCCAGAACGACATGCTCAAAGAGTATATCGCCCAGAAGGAGTGGGTCATCCCGCCGCGACCAGCGGTGTCCGTCGTCACAGACACTATCGAGTTTGCCGTCGACGAGACGCCGAACTTCTACCCGGTCTCCGTCTCGGGCTATCACATCCGCGAGGCGGGGTCGACCGCCGCACAGGAAGCCGCGTTCACCCTCGCCGACGGCTTTGCGTACGTGGAGGACTGTCTCGACCGGGGCCTCGACGTCGACGAGTTCGCACCGTTGCTCTCCTTTTTCTTCAACTCGCACAACTCTATCTTCGAGGAAATCGCGAAGTTCCGCGCCGCCAGGCGAATATACGCACGCGTGATGGACGACTGGTACGGTGCCGAGGACGCCGCGGCCAAACGCCTGAAGTTCCACACCCAGACCGCTGGCCAGTCACTCACCGCCCAGCAACCGCTGAACAACATCGTCCGGGTGACGATTCAGGCGCTCGCTGGCGTCCTCGGTGGCACGCAGAGCCTCCACACCAACAGTTTCGACGAAGCGCTCGCGCTCCCGAGCGAAAAGGCGGTCCGCGTTGCGCTCAGAACCCAGCAGATAATCGCCGACGAGTCTGGCGCGGCGGACATCGTGGACCCGTTGGGTGGTTCGTTCGCCATCGAGAAACTGACCAACGAGATGGAGGCAGAAATCATGGCCTACATCACCGAAATCCGGGAGATGGGCGACGGGTCTGTCAGGGAAGGGGTCTTCGACGGCATCGAAGGGGGCTACTTCCACCGCGAGATTCAGGACGCGAGTTACGAGTACCAACAGCGCGTCGAGACGGGCGAGGAAGTTGTCGTCGGCGTCAACAAGTACACTATCGAGGAGGACACCAGTCTCGAGATTCACAGCGTCGACGAGGCGACGCAGGACCGGCAACTCGAGCGGTTGGCACGGGTCAAAGACGAACGGGACGACGAGGCCGTCGCGTCGACGCTGGCCGCCCTCGAGGACGCTATCGACGAGGGCGAAAACGTCATGCCGTGGATCGTCGACGCCGTCAAGGCGTACGCCACGATGGGCGAGATTATGCAGGTGTTCGAGGACCACTACGGGTCCTACTCCGAAGAAGCCGCGCCAGCCTGACGCTTCTCGCACCTCCCGCCGGACGCCACGCAGCGCATCGCGTTGCGACGACGCCGAAATCTATTCGGACGCCGTCTCGGTTGTCGATTCCTCACCGGCCTCGGTGGCCGTCGTCTCGTCCGTCGCGCCCGCCTCGGGTGTCGGCGTCTCGGTCTCCTCCATCTCGTCGCCTTCCGTCTCGGTCCCGCCGGGCGATTCGGTGCCGGTGCCCGCTGGCTCTTCCGCTCCCGGGGAGCCACAACCCGCGAGCGCGGCGACGGCGACACTCGAACCTGTTCCGACGAGTCTGAGATACTCGCGTCGATTCATTGGCGTGTGATGAGAGGAGCAGGAGGGGGAAAGTTCCAAAGTACGCATATTCATGCCGGAGCCCCGGTTCCGCGGTCGATGGGGCGGACGAACCGGTCGCATACGGTCGACAGGCGGGCGTCAGGCGGGCGCTTCGCCCATCTGTATCCGGTCGTACCGTGACGGTAACGCGGCGGCGTCCTCCGGAAGGAGCGCGACGACGAGATACGGGACGAACTCGGCGAAGTACGACACCAACGCGGCGATTCGGTCGGCGTCGATGGCCTCCAGCGAGTCCAGAAGCATCACAGGCACCGTCTCGTGAACGTCGTGGACGAGATAGCCCGCGAGGGCGACGACGAACCCGATGACCTCTCGTTCGGACTCCGAGAGGTGGTCGACCGTGTCCTCGTAAACCGTGCCGTCCGTCGTCGACCGGACGACGTGGAGGGCGAACGCGCTTTCGTCGACATCTTCAGTCCCCTCGACTCGGCGCTCTATCCAGATGCGTTCGACGTTTTCGTAGCCGAGCAAGTCGAGGACCGTCGCCATGTGCTCGTTGAACGTCTCGACGGCGCGCCGTTCGAGGTCGGCGATGCGGTTACGTGCGTCGGTGCGGTCCGCGCGGCGCTCTTCGATACGGGCTTCCAGTTCGGCAGTTCGCTCGGCCGCTTCGCGCGCGGACTGAAGTTCCGCTTCGAGCGATTCGACCTGCTCTTCGAGTTGGCCGCGTTCGTACTCCAGTTCCGAGAGTCGTTGGTATTGCTCCAGCAAGTCGCTGTCGCGGATGTCGTTAGACGCCGCGGCGTCGGTCTCTAGCTCCTCGATGCGGTCCCGCTGTTCGGTCGCCCGTTCTTCGAGCGCCTCGATGCGCGACTCCCGCTCCGTTATCTCCGCGTCGATGTCGGCGAGTTGGTCCCTGAGAGACTGCCGCTGGTCCGTCGCCGCTCGAATCTTGTCGAGCGCGGACCGTCGCTCCCGTATCTCGTCGTTCAGTTCGTTCCGCTCGCGCCGCTTCTCGTCGATGACCTCCCTGAGCGAGTCGAGTTGGGCGTCGAGTTGCTGGCGTTCGACGCGCGTCCCGCAGGTCCAACACTCGACGGTCTGCCGTTGCGGGTCGAGGGCGGCCGAAACGTCGTCGTCCGAGTCGGCAGTCGGCAGCACGCCCTCGTCGGTCAGGCCCTCGTTGAACTCGACGACCGAGAGGAGATTGTTGATGGTGTTCGCGATGTCGCGCTCCCGACGTTGCAGTCTCGAAATCTCGTCTTCCAACTGGTCGCGGTCGGCATCCGGTTCCGTCAGATTCGCCAGGTCGTCCGCGACGGACGCCCGCTGCGTCTCCAGCGATTCGAGGGCGCTCCGCTGTGTTTCGAGTTGCTGACGAACGCGCTCGTACTCCTCGCGGACGGAACGCAGGTCCTCGACGACGGCTTCGGCCGCTTCGGCCGTGTCGGCGTCGGCCTCGTACTCAGCGACGGTCTCCCGGACAGAGTGGAGAGCCGAGCGAACCTCCGCCAACTCTTCGCGACGAGCGCCGAGTCGTTTCTCCAAGTCCGGACGGCGGTTCGCTTGCTCCCGGGCCTCCTCGAGGTCTGAACGTAGCGCCTCGATGTCTCGCTGGATGCGCTCTATGGTGGCTTTGACTTCCGCCGTGTCGACGGGAGCCATGACGAACTCGCGCAGTGCCGCACGGTCACCGCGTTCGACGGCCACTCGTGCGGGATTGTCGGCGAGCAGACAGGCGTACTGGTCGACGAGGATGCCGTCATCGGTGTACGGGGTCCCGCCAACGCGGATGGACTGGTCGTCACGCTCGTACGTCCGGGTGTACTCCGTTCCGTCGAACGAGAGCGCGACAGATCCCTCGTCGGCGTCGGCTTTCAGTTCGCCCGAGGAACCGCCGAGGGCGGCGCCAGTCGCCCGGAGGAGGGAAGTACGGTTGGTGGCGTTCCGACCGGTGAGTATCGACACGCCGGGGTCCAGCGTCACCTGCAGCGAGCGGATGCCACCGATGTTTTCTACCGCTATCGTCAACGAGTCGGACGCGTCGGGGACCATTATTTGTCAACCACGCTGGGTTAGATATGTCGACTATCGTTTATACTTTGTGGAACCTTACCTTCGGTAGGGGGAGGTTACGACGCCGTCTAATCGGAGACATCACACTCACAGCCGCCGCGTTCGAGGAACCGCTCTATCGGGTAGCTCTTGCCACAGTCCGAGCACGACACCCTGATGACGTGGCCGACTTCGACTTGACCTGAGTGGAAGCCTTCGGTCTTCTGTAGTCGCTCGATAGTCCGTTCGACGATGCCCGCACTCCGGGAGCGTGCCCACTCGACCGTGCCCTTCGCGTCCTCGACGGTGAGCGTCGCCTCGCGGTTCGTGTCGACGTCGAGGCACTCTCGGAGGTGAGTCCGAACGGTCTGGTACGAGACGAAATCGTCGAGGAGCGCATCCGGGTCGCCCCCGGCCCGCGTGAGCCACTCCCTGACTTCGGTCCGCTCACCGGCGCTGGCGTCGTCGTCGGTGAGTCGTCGGTACATCGTCGAAACGTCCCCGATGACGTCCGTCTCGGCCCGCCGAAGCGTCGCCCTGAGAATCATCTCGTTGACGACTGTCTCCAGTCGCCGGAGGCTGGCTCCGTCGTCACGACGGCGCAGCAACTCCTCGTCGAGCCCCTCTATCCCGTACTTCTCGGCGTTTCGGCCGATTTTACAGGCACACCCCGTACCGGACGCTGAGACGCCCTCACGGTCGCTCATGGGCACAGACGGGTAATCGTGTACTTACAGTCGACACCCGCAGACATCATACTACATGTTACTGCTAATACATACTTATGGGTTTTGGCGAAACGACAGCGGCGACTGAACATATGACCCGGTCGGATAAGGGTGTGCTATGGGGTGGACAGCGTACGAAAACGCAACGAACCACGGCGTCGTCGCGTTTTTCGTCTCGGACCACGCCACCGCTCAGCGTCGGAATTCCGACCCATTTGACGGCCCAAACCTTCGCAGTGCGATGTGTTTCCGTTCCTCTCTCGACGGAATTAAGCAGTGACTAGCCGTTACAGGCTCTCTCGACCAGATGAGTAGGCCACACTGTCGTCGGTGGACTATCGGACACAGAGTACGTAACAACGATATCGTTGTTAGGCAAACGGTCGTCGGACTGGCAGAACCGGGGATGCTCTGCTTGCACTCGCCAGTTCGAATTGTCCGTCGACACACGGCGCTGTCTGCGACGGGCCACGCTGAGTCCGCAGTCCGTATCGCTGACTGTCTGCGACGGGCCACGCTGAGTCCGCAGTCCGTATCGCCGACTGTCTTCGAAGTCTCCCACCCCGGGAAAATTCGAGTGAAGCCTGTCGCATCGCTAGCGGAAACGAGTATTTTCTACGACTTCCCCCGGTCGCTCACCCGACGAAGCGGATGCGATGGTGTCCTCTCCGGCGACGCTCCTCCTAGGTTGTCCTGTTGTCCCTCGTGTCGTCGCCTTCCGCGTCGGCACTGGTCTGGGTGGCGGCGGCCTCCGCCGCGTCGGTTTCCGTCGGCGTGGTACCGCCCCTGTCGGAGTAGTGCGTTCGCCCCCCGCTACCGCTGGGCATCTGCGAGAGGAGCATCTGTCTGACCCCGTCGGGGGACTCGAAGGTGGTCTTGCCCATGTCTCCGAACAGTTCCCGGACCGATATCGGGTCCGCGTTGGTCCGTTCGAGTTCCCGATCGCCGTACCTCTCGACGAACGCCGTAGCGGTAATGGGGTACGAGATTTCGTCGAGTACTGGGTTGATCGAACTGAAGACCACGCCTTCGCTCTGCGTTGGACTATCGTCGGCCATATCGACGGTTCGAGGCGCACGTGTAAGTTGCTTGTCCAGATTTACTGACCATCATCTCGCCGTGAATTTGTGTGGAGGGGAGGACAGCGGCGAGAAAAAACCGGTGGGAGAGCAGGACCTACAAACTCCGCTGGCACTCGCAGGTCCGTGGAAGAGGTGCCGGGAGCGTCGTGGCGTCTACGCTTAACCAACAACACGCGGAAGACTGCGAAACGTTGGTTAACTTATCATTTCATCGCTCCGTTCCGCACATCGGTCCATCTCCCGAGCGTGGGACCGCACGCATCGCCGATGACTTCCTGGCGAGCGACGGCGACCTATCCGTGCCGCCGGTAACCACGGTACAACTACACACATTGCCCGCTTCGATCGACGAGGACGACACTCGCGAATCGAATCGCACGGTATGGGGCGGGAGATAGACGACAGCGGGCGCGGACGCTGGAGTAATACGCTGTTGCCCACGGTAGCAGTCGGCTATGTATCTGAACTGTCGCAACGGGTTTATCTCGGTCAGTCGATGCCACAGACGGGATCAATGACGTGGTCCCGCGCCGGTGATGTCTCCGTTGCACGGCGGGCGAAGCCACGTCGACGACCGCCGTAGCGGGGAGTCACGAGACAGGCAGAACCAGCGACACATCATGAGCTATCACGGAAATCAGCCGTACGGTCAGCAGCAGAATCAGCACGGATACCAGCAGGGGACACAGCAGCAGGGAGTCCCGAACCAGCAGGGAGTCCCGAACCAGCAGAGATTCCAGCCGCAGGGGCAACAGACCGGGCAGTTGGGTCAGGCGTCGCCCCAGCAACAGAACGAACAGCAGAGCCAGTGGGGCCAGTCACAGCAACTCCCGCAGGTCAGTCAGCAGGGCGCGACTCCACAGCAGATATCGAGTCAGGGCCAGCCGACGACCGATCAGTTCCAGCAGCCACAGCAGATGGCCCAGCAGGGACTCCAGAGCGAACAACGTAGCGCGCAGGCCCAACAGTTCCAACAGCCGACGAGTCAACAACAGCCCCAACAGCCACAGCAGTTGGGCCAGCAGGGCCAGCAGTACCAACAACAACCACAGCAGCAGTTCCAGCACCCCAGCCAGCAGGGCCAGCAGGGCCAGTGGGGTCAGTCACCGCAACAGTTCCAGCAACCCCAGCAACAGGGGCAGTGGAACCTGCCACAACAGCAGTTAGGACAGCAGACCCAGCAGTTGCCACCGTCTCAGCAACAGATGGGACAGCAACCCCAGCAACAGATGGGACAGCACAGCCAACAGCCACAGCAGCCCCAGCAGGGCCAGCAACCACAGCAGAGCCAACAGCAGCCCCAGCAGGGTCAGCAGGGCGGACTGCAACTCCAACAGCGGCCGCAGGACCAACAGCAGTCCGGTCAGTCTCAGCAGTACTGAACGCGACGGCGGACCCTGACCACCCATTTTATCGGCGCGACTGGACAGGTGCTTAACAGTAGCATCAGTGTTACTCAGCCGGACCGTCCGACTCGCAATCGACTAATCCGGCCTTTCGAATGGGAAATCTCTCACTTGTCGGCGTGAGGGCCCCATACTTTTCCGTACGGACTGTGGCACGAACGGCCGATGAGCACCATCCTGAAAGCGAGCGTCCCGGCCGAGCAGTTCGCGCTGGCGGCGACGTTCGAGGCGGTACCGGCGGTGGAATTCGATGTCGTTCGACTGGTCCCGCGTGGACCGGAGCGAGTGATACCGTTGCTGTGGGCGACGAACGCCGATACCGAGTCCGTCCACGCCGCGATGGCCGACGATCCGAGTGCGACCGACGTTCGTCTCGTCTCCGAGCGAACCGACACGTCGCTGTTCCAGATGCACTGGACCGAACGGATTCGATTTGTCACAGACGTTCTCTCCGCGGAGAACGGAGTCATCTTGAGTGCGCGCGGGACGAGCAGTGAGTGGACCTTCCGCCTCCTCTTCCCGGAGCGACAGTCCGTTTCGGCGACCTACGAGGCCTGTGACGAGTGCGATATCGACATCCGACAGATCCGGCCGCTCGACACTGATCCGTCGGTCGACAGGGTGCGACTCACCGACGAACAGGTCGCGACCGTCAGGACCGCCGTCGACAACGGCTACTACGCGGTCCCCCAGGAGACGAAACTACAAGACCTCGCGTCCGAACTCGGCGTTTCCCATCAGGCGGTCTCAGAGCGTCTGCGACGGGGCCACCGGGCGCTCGTAGAGACGGTGGTCGAGCGGTAGCAACGTCGGATGCCCGGCAAGCCGGGATTACTCCATCAATCCGCGGCGGAAATCGAGAGCGAAAACGCCCCGCTGACCCTACTCCCGTTGGTTGTTTCTCAGCGACACGACGCGCGGAGTTCGGACAGAAAGCTTTTGTTACGGTAATTGCTACGGGAGTGTGTCACAAGCTATGTATCGTAACGAAGCAAACGTGCAACCTCGCCCTCCCCAGCAGTACTCGGTGCGGAACACGCAGACGTACTACGTCACCCACGACTTCGACGGTTCAGCCCATCTGACGACAACCCTGGCCCACGCTATCGCCGACGTGAGCGGACTAGACGTAACCGAAACCGGGTTTACGTTGTATGACCACGTAGATCCCGATGCCCTCGACTCCTTGTTTACGCCGAAGGAAGACGGAACGCCCCGGACGAACGGGATGCTGACGTTCACCGTCCGCGGGCATCAGGTGAGCGTCTACAGCGACGGGCAAATCGCCATCGTCCCACCACGACGCGGCCCGGCGAGACAGCAATAGCCGAGGAAGTCAGCGACCGCACTCTCTCGATGACGTGGGACCGTCGGCCGACCCAATGGGGCAGAGACTGACGGGGTTGTGCCGACGCGACTCAGTCCTCGGTCCAGTACATCAACCGTTCACGCTCCGCGTCGCAGTTGGGGCACGTGTCGGGAACGCCGCCGTCCAGTTCGCCCATCTCTCCGCAGTTCGTACACCGCCACATCAGTTCCGCTTCGCCGAAGGTGTGCCCCGAGCGGGCGTGCTGGACGCTGAGCGCCTCGACGCCCTCGCGGGTCGTCAAAAAGACGCCGCCCGCCTCCATCCCGCGTACCGTTCCCACTGGCTCGCCAGCCTCGTCGTAGAGGACCTGCCCGAACGAGAGTGATGTCGCCGCGTCGGTGGCTCCCGCGTCCGATTCCGCTGCCGGGGTTTCGCCGTCACCGGTCATACTCCCCGTTTCGTTCTCGTGGGAAAAAACTCTGTTTGGACGACAGGTTTGCTGGCGTTCCGGACACGACCTGCGTGCGCCAGCCTCGTGTTTTCCCCGACGGCGGGCGTGTCTTGCCTATGGCGAAACCGCTGAAAATCACCGCGGTCGGAACGGGAGACGAATACGTCCACGTGCGGTTCCGGGACCCGGACCAGTTCGACGAGATTCGGACGCCCGGCTGGGCGCGAGAGGTCGCCGCCTCCGTCGTCGTGGGAAGCGAAGTCCGAATGGGGCGGAACGACCGCACAGGCGGCTGGACCATCCAGCGCGTTCAGATTCCGAAGGCCGATATAGACGAGCAGACGGCAATGAAACGGGCGAAGCGAATCGTCGGGAAAATTCACGACTGACCGGTCACGTCGCCGAGATATCGCCGTGGGGCGAACCCGCTCCCGTTACCTCCGCCGGAGGGTCCACGGATGGGCAGCAGACCGGTCGGCGTACGCGGCGAGGGCGTGTATCGACAGGCCGACGGCCAGGAGTCCTGCGTTCCACCACGACGAGTTGTACCAGATGAGGTCGACCGACCAGGGCTTGTCGAACAGCGGCCAGAACGGTTCCACCGGGGCCGCGACGTCGGGGGCCGAAAGCATATCGGCGAACAGGTGACTGAAGCCACCGAGCAGGAGGCCGCCGAAGACGAATGCGAACAGCGCCCACCTCGGCACTGTGTAGCCACGCTCCGTCAGCCACAGTTGCTCCAACCGCGACTTGAGTCCGAACTCGACGAGGAGGGCAGTGACGAGGGCGACGGCGGTCACGAAGACCACCGTGTGCGTGACGCCGTGATGTTGCACCGGGAGCACCGACCGTAACACCAGATCCACGTCGGGAAGCATCGCCGTCGAGAGTGCGAACGCCACGAACGCGAGACTGACGCGGCCCTCCCAGACGGCCCACGCGGGGGTCGCCCAGAGCAGCGCCATGGCGAAGTGACCCATGACGTCAACCATCGCGATACAACCTGAAATCGTTCACATCCAGACAAGCGTAGCCGATTAGATAATCGTTGGGGGGACATATGCAGGCCGAAGCCACACACCCCACCGCTCGACTCCACTGATTCGCTGGGCGTTGGTGACCCGGTCGCACCGCGTGACTCGATGGTGAGGCGGCGCGGCCGATTCGCGGAAGCCACAGTCGGGGTCGGAGTCCCACCCGATGTGGTACGGTCCTTGCAGTTTCTCTGCTCCCGGGTCGAGACGATAAGGCGGTCTTACCGAGTTTACGACGTGGGCTGTGCATCTGCCCACGCTCGGTCGGTTCGCATTTCTAACCGCTCCGGAATCGCCTGACTGCGGGGGAACTGAGCAGAAGGCTTTTGCTACTCGATGGACAACGAACTGTTGTTACTGCACATGCATCGCAACGAATCGAACGGCTATTCTCGCGGCTACGGCCACGTCGACGCCCCCCAGACTTACGTCGTCAAGCACGATTTCGGCGGGACTGCGGCGTTGACGACGACACTCGCCCACGCAATCGCCGACGTGACGGGGGTCGACGTCACGGATGCCGGATTCACGCTCTACGACCACGTCGACCCCGAGGCGCTGGACCGCCTGTTCAAACCGAAAGCGGACGGGTCGCTCCGGGTAGACGGCTATTTCACCTTCACCATCTGGGGCAATCAGGTCACGGTCCATAGCGACGGGCGTATCGCTATCGTCCCACCGCAACAGCCGCCACAGAACCGCTGACTGCTCGGAGACGACTCTCGGCGCAATACGTTGGAGGCTACGCACACGTTACCGACGGGGCGTGGGAGTTCGGCCGCGGTCCGAACACGTTACACGGTCTGTCGGGAGGCTTACCCGCCGTCCGGCGGTGACTTACAGCGTAAACGGTGGCGGGCGTTTATTAGCCGAACAGCCATCGCCCTCCGTGCACACGGTTGCTGTGACGAATCGAAACCCGACGGGAGCGGCCCGTGGGGCGCGATTCGTCCAGAACGGTGTGCACCTACGTCTGAGCTATCCGCTCGGACCATCACGATACAATGAACGAAACAGCGAACCTGATGGAGAAGACCATCGAGATACAGCGAAACGCGATAGCACAGAGTCAGCGCGCGCTCGAAGACGCCGTCGAGATACCCATACAGCAGTCGCTCGAACTGCAGAAGAACGCCGGACGACTGTTCCTCAACGGGTTGGAGATGACCAACTGGTTGCAGGACCGGAGCGTCGACCTCACGCGCGAGACGCTCGACGCCTACTTCACCTCCGTCGACGACGCCGCTCGGCGCGCCGAGACCCTCACTGAACAGGGGATGGCCGAGGCAAACCGCCTCGGACAGGAGGGACTCCAGACGCAGCAACAACAGTTAGCCGCCGGGGAAGCCGCGGCCCGAGCGAACGAGCAAGCGTGGGGGACCGCGGCCCAGCAGTCGATGCAGGCACCCGTCGGCCAGTGGACGCAGCAACAATCCGTCGGGCAGCAGCCCTCGACAGTCGGGTCTGCACAGCAACCGCAGGGGTCGGCGGCGAGTTACCAACAACCGAGCCAACAACCGACGACCACGTTCCAACAGTCGAACCAGCAACCGGCCGGGACGTACCAGCAAACGGGGCAGGCACCGGCCACACCGTACCAGCAGTCGAGTCAACCGCAGACGGGAGCGGCACCGAATCAGCAGTCGAGTCAACCGCCGACGGGAGCGGCACCGAATCAGCAGTCGAGTCAACCGCCGACGGGAGCGGCACCGAATCAGCAGTCGAGTCAACCGCCGACGGGAGCGGCACCGAACCAGCAGGCGATAGGTCCCGCACAAGCGAACGCGGGCCCTCCGCAGGGGCCGCAACCGAGCGCCCAACCGTCGCCGGGCGTCGGACAGGGGCCGCCACAACAGCCACCGACACAGTATCAGGCCGCCCCCGGGCCGTACGAATCCGGGGACCAGACGACGGGAGTACCTGCACAGACCGCCCAGCAACCGCCGGGACAGCAGGCACAGGCACCCCCAGCGGGCGTCGGCGGACCCGCCGACGAGGAGCGTCAGCAGACAGAGTCGGTCGTCGACAACACCTGAGCGGACGACACCGACCGACCAGCCGTTTTCGCGAGCCCATTTTTCTCTACCGCGCGCTACGGGCGTGACGCCGTGGCGGTCTCTCACCACAGACGGCGAGTAATCTGAAGATACAGCGTGACCCGGACAGCTAGCCAATTAGTACTTAATGGGCGGGCGGCAGAAGCCTCGGCCGGTGATTCACCGTGCAAATCATCTGTAAAGACGGAACGACGATACAGTGTGAGGACTTCGAAGTAATCGGTTCGGGCGTCCTCTTCTTCCAAGAGCGAACCGGCCAGCGACAGGCCGCGGAGGAGGGCGACGAAGACGAGGACAGTGAGGAAGCGATTCAGGACGGGCGGGCAAGCGGATTCATTCCGATGCCCGAAGTGCACTTCGTCCTCCCGGACGAGATGGTCCAGCAGACACCTCAGCCCGCTGGCACCGCGGAGCGGTCCCAGACAGCCCAGGTGCCGCCGAACGCACAGGGACAGCAGAGCGGCGGGATGTCACAGCAACAGCAGATGCAAAACCATCCCGGCAACTCGGGACCGCAGGGCGGTTACTGAGCCGACAGGACCCTCTCCCCGATACCCGTGGGTGAGACGGGCCCGGACAGAAGCAGGCACAGAATCGGTCGACCGCCACCGGTGACGCCGATTCGGCGTCGCCACTCGCGATTCGACCGGTTTTTCTCGACCTGGATTACGGCCGACGTGCCCAGATGCCTCGATAGCGTCGACGGAGCAGTCGGTCAGAAGGTAACGGCGAGGCGCGTGGCGATAAGGAGCGTTGCGACGGGTAACGTCGCGACATCAGCGCCTCACTGCCCGTAGCCTCGCCGTTCGGATGACGGCCGCGATGGCCGAACACCCGATGTACATGGGGTAGGGTGGTGACTGTCGGGACGAACGGTCCCTCTGAAACCGAGGCGGTTGTTGGAGCGGCACTCGGAATTCCGTTGCGCCCGACATCTCTCTGTACCGGCCCCACGCCATTAGGGGGACTGCTTGCGTCTGCCAGTCTGGCCCATCGAAGCCTGGATCGAGGGGTTGGAAACGCGTTTTCCCCCGTCACAGCCTGTTTCACAGTGATTTCGCTGTTAACTCCGGAACGAACTGTGGTGTCGGCAGGAGGCTCCTCGACGGGCACGGACCACACTCGTCCGTCGAGAATTGTTGACGAAACTACCTAACTCTATAGGGGCCACGTACTTCGGTCCCAGATGTGACCTTACAGACATGACTACAATAGTGGAGGCGACAATACCGGCGGACGAGTTCGCACTCGAATCGGCCTTCAACCGGTTCGGAGGCGTCGAGTTTCGGATGGTTCGGTTGGTCGCCCACGGACGGACGGAACTCGTCCCGTTCCTCTGGGCCGATTGCGCGTGTTCCGACCGCCTCTGTGAGACGCTCGAAACGGACCAGAGCATCGACTCGTTCGAACTCCTCGCGGAGTTCGACGGCGACTGCCTCCTGCATCTGAACTGGGGACCTCACGTTCGCTTACTCGCCTCTGTCCTCGACGCCGGGAACGCCGCAATCCTCGATGCGACGGGCTACGACGGCGTCTGGTACCTCCAGCTATTCTTTCCGGACCACGACGGCGTCTCGACGACGTACGACCAGTGCGAGGAGTACGGCATCGACATCGGATTCGAGCGCATCAACCACCTTTCGGAACGGTCCCGATACGGCTACTTCGGCCTCACGGACCGTCAGTACGAGACGTTGCTCACCGCCTACGAATCCGGATACTACGACGTGCCGCGGCGAGTGAATCAGGACGAACTCGCACAGCGGTTCGGCGTCTCCCATCAGGCGATTTCGGAGCGACTACGCCGCGCTCACGAGACAATCGTCACGAACGGCCTCTACCACAAGATACAGCCGCGCGATCAGTTCGCTTCCCCGTCTCGTCGTCACGAAGCCGACACCTGACAATTCCTGGCAAGGTTTTATCGGTTGCTGGAGAGAATCGATAGACCGTCGGCCGCTAGAGGATAGCCTCTGCCGACACTCCCTATGACACCGAACCACGGATACGACCCGACTGACGAGCAGATACGACAGCAGGGTGGACAACAGCCACCGAACCAACAGCCACCGCAGGGTGGACAACAGCCACAGAACCAACAGCCACAGAACCAACAGCCACCGAACCAACAGCCACAGAACCAACAGCCACAGAACCAACAGCCATCGCAGGGGGGACCCGCACAGCCCCCGCAACAGGCACCACCGCAACTCGGTCAGCAACCGCCGCAAGGCATACAGCAGCCCCAGTTCCAGCAGCCCCAGCAGGGACAGCAGTTCGGCCAGCCGTTCGGACAGGCCCAACAGCCGTTGGTGGGGGCGCACGGTCCGCCTCAACAGCAGGCGGTTCAGCCACCTGTCGGCGGTTCCCAACAACCGCCGGGACAACAGCAACCGCCGATGCAACCGCAACTCGGCCAGCCGTCTTCGCGCCAGATGCTCCTCAAACCCGCGCGGGTCAACGAGATACTGACCGAAGACGTCGTCACCGCTGAACCGGACGCGCCGGTTCAGAGCGTCGTGGCGAAGATGGCGGAAAACGACGTGGGCTCCGTCGTGGTGGTCGAGGAGGACCGCCCCGTCGGTATCCTGACCGACCGGACGATAGCGATGGCGCTCCGAGAGATGCCCGACGTCGCCCAGCACGCCGCTGGAGAACTGATTCAGGGTGAGGTCGTCACCGGTGACCCCTCGATGACCATCTTCGACGCGCTGGAACGCATGCGCACGAACTCGATTCGTCGGCTCCCGATAGTCGACGACAACGGCGCGCTCCGTGGCATCGTCACGCTCGACGACGCCCTCGTCCTCTTCGGCGGAGCGTTCGGACAGGTAGCCGAGACGGTCGAGTCCCAGTCGCCGCGACTTTAGGCGACGGCGTCCGGACCGACCGCATCGACTTCTGCGTGGTCACGCAACGGTCAAACCGGATGCCCGCTCGGGGTTTCCCGAGCGGTCCACCGTTCGACCGGCAGGACGAACGGACCGACGAAGACGGTTCGACCGTCGATGGTCGACGTGCGGAGCATAAACGCGATAAACGTGATGACCGCGCCTCACCGAAGAATGTCGTCAACCTCGTCGGAGGCCCGATTTGCCTCGGCAGTTGAAAGATGTTCAGTTCGAACATGAGTCGAGAGCAGCGTCGGTGCGTGGGTGGATACGGGTATCCGCGAATGGGGCGTAGATCATGCCATACCGGTTGAAACCGTCTCAGAGGATGAGTGTAGCGTCGAGACCGTTCTCGAGAGTGAGAGACGCGCTTTCACGGCCACCGAGCAGAACTCGGTATCGAGGGCGCAGGCGTCTTTGATACGCCGCGACGGTATCGACCACAGAGCCAAACAAATCTTTGAATATCGGATATTGGAGATGAAACCACTAATTTGGCTGGGAAATATGGCATGTGAGAATAAATATTTCCCTAGACCCCTCCTGATGAGCGCTTACAGTATCATAATTTGCTATCCGGGCAGATAGTCTCGATTAAATTGATGCCATATCAAAAACCCATGTGTTTCTCAGGGATAGATATGTAGATGTTGTTCTCGATGCCGTGAAAAATCTCCATCCAGTATTCCGGTCGATACATCTACAGACGGATGCCCTCGCGGGAGAATCCGATACGCAATGGAAGTGGGTAGCTGTCCGTGGAACCGTGAGGCAGAACCTCTCGACGCGGCATGGTCAGTCGACTGAAGGCCCGGAACTCAGACGTTACCCGCTTCTGGGTGCTAAACCGGGCTACCTGGGATTTAGTAGTTCCCGGTGGAGACGATGGGCGGCGCGTCGTGTGGACCGTACGGCGCGTCGTCTAAGTACTCGCCCGCTGGCTCGAAGTAGTCGGCCAGCGACGCGGCAGCCTCCTTCCGGAGGACGGTGGCCGGGTTCTCGCCTTGGAGATACTCGAGGGCCTGCCCGGCCGCGTTGAGGTTGTACTCCGCGGCCTTCTCACGGCGGGCCGCGTACAATTCGACTTCATCGCGGGCGACAGCGTCGGTTTTCGCACGGTAAGCGACGGCGATGGCCGACGCCGCCTCGTCGGCGTCCGCGACCCCAGAGTTCATCCCGCGCGCACCGAAGGGCGCGAGGAGGTGGGCCGCTTCCCCGGCGAGTAACACGCGCCGGTGGTCGTCGACGAACGTGTCGGCCATGACCTGCAGGAACTTGTAACTGGAGACCCACGACAGGTTATCGGCGTACGCGTCACCCATCACTGCGGTGACGAACTCTCGCATCTTCTCGTCGGTGACCAGTTCGTCCGGGTCGTCGCCCTCGATACACTGGATGTCGAGTCGCCAGCCGCCGGTAAAGGGTACGAGCATCACGTTTCGGCCGCCGACCTCGGGGGCGTCGTAGTGGAACAAGCGTTCGAGGGGCCACTGCTCGTCCTCGTCGTCGAGTTCGTCCACGTCGGCGATGATGAAGGAGTTCTCGGACTGGTCGCCCTCGAATGACGCGCCGATTTCTTTGCGAACGGTCGACCCGCCGCCGTCTGCGCCGACGAGATACGGGGTCTCCCACTCCCGTCCGTCGGCCGTCTCGACGTGGACGCCGTCGGCCGTCGACTCTACGGTCTCGACGGCGCAGTCCCAGTGGATATCGATGCCCGCCTCGTCGATGGCCTCGTGCATGAACTCCTCGGTGCGAACCTGCGGAACGCTAGTGAAGTGGGGGAACTTCCCGTCGCCGCCGGGGTTGTCGTACGTCCGTTTGAACACTTCTTTCCCTCGCCAGCAGGTCCGTCGCGTCGGCCAGACCAGTCCCTCCTCGACGAGGTTCTCGCCGAGTCCCGGATGGACTCGTTCGAGCGTGTGGAGTGTCGTCCCGTGGACGTAGATGGCGCGGCTCCCGGACCGGTCGCGGTCTTCCGATTCCGCTTCGAGGATGGTCGCTGGCACGCCGCGTGCGTTCAGTGCAAGTGCCGTGGTCATCCCGACCGGGCCCGCGCCGGCAATCAACACCGGTCGTTCGGTATCAGTGGTACTCATCGTGTCTAGCCAATCCTTGTGACACGACCCTCATAATTATTGTGGTCGAGACGTGGAAAATGCCCATCTCGGACCCGCTACTGCCGGATATAGACAATGCTGTCGACGGATGTACGCGGTCGGTGAGCTTGGTTATAGGTTCAGTTGGGTCTCGACCCAGTGGTCGCGCGCGGCGAACACCATCGATTCCTCGTCTGCGAACGCCGTGGTTTCGGCGACGAACTCGTCCCAGGTGCCGTCGGGCACCAACTCGAGTTCTGCGGCTGAGTTGGCCTCGGATGGGCTGGCGGCGACCATCGCGTCAAAATCCTCGAAGTCGGTGTACTCCCGCATGAACGCCTCGTCGAAGATATCCTCGATGGGTATCTCCTCGTGTTCGCCGACGATGTCGCGTGGATGCGGGAGGTCCTCGGCTTCGGCAGCCGCTTCTGCCAAGTCGCTTTCTCGAACCATAGAGACAATGATGAGCGATACCACCTAAATGTTTCTGGTGCTCGGAGCAGTGTCTCACCTCCCGACGATAGCGCAGTAAAGCCAGAAAGCGAGCGACCGGACAGTGACGAGACGGTCTCTTGCAGTGGTTATCGGGACGTTTCTGCGAGTACGGATGTCGCGTAGGCCCCGCGCTCGGGGGCGTCGAACGTCGCCACGCCGAGTTCTTCCATTCGTTTCCGGTCCTCGCTCAGTGCCTCGTTCGGCCCGGCGACAGTGAAGACGATGGGCTTCTCTATCTCCTCGGTAAGTCGTTCCAGTTCGTCGACGGGATACCCCAGCGAGTGCTCGAAGATTTCGTAGACCAGAACGATATCGACGTTGTCGTCGCGGGCGACGGCGTCGATGACCTCGCCGAACTCCGGCATCGGACGGCCGGTGTCCACAGGGTTCTCGTCGTACGTGAATCCGAGGAGCAGGTCGTCCAGTCGGTCCTGCGTTTCATCGGTCAGGTCAGGGAAGTTCACGCCTCGCTCACTCAGGTAATCCGCCATCATGATGCCCGGCCCCGCTTGTGCGGTGACGAGTCCGACGTTCGGACCGTCCGCCGACGGGCACTGCGCGAGCACGCGACTCGCGTCCAGTAGTTCCGTCATCGACTCGGCCATGACGGCACCCGCATCGGTAAACGCCCGTTCGTAGCGCTCGTACTCTTGTATCGGCGCCGCTGTGTGTGCCTGAACGAACTCCGCCATCTGATTCCCGGACTTGAGTGCGACGATTGGCGTACTCGCCTCGTCCACCGATTCGATAGCGGCGTCTATCTTCTCCGTCCCTTCGATGTGGAGCGCTATCGCCTCCGTCTCCGGGTCGTCGTCGAGAACCGGGATGATGTCGTCGAAATCAGTGTTGACGCGGTTCCCCAGACCGTACATCCCCGCCGTCCCGTAGCCTTCCCGGTCTAACTGAAACGTTGCAGTCACGCCGACGCCACCACTCTGTGCGACGACGGCGACGTCTCCCGCCTGAATCTCGTCGAAGCCGGGAACGAAAGAACTGAACAGGTTCCGATGTGGGATGATGTGTCCGGCCGTATTCGGCCCGAGAACAGCGATGTCGTATTCGTCGGCGGTGTCCCTGATTCGTTCCTGCAACTGTTCGCCGCGCTCACCGGCCTCTGCGAACCCGCCTGCGAAGACGACAGCGGCACCGACGCCCGCTTCCCCGCATTCTTCGAGGACATCCGGTGTCGCCGGGCCCGGAACACAGCAGAGCGCGAGGTCCGCGTCGGTATCGGCGACAGAATCGACGAATTCGTAGCCGTAGACCGACCCCTCACCGGAGGGGTTGACTGGGTACACGGGTCCGTCGAACTCCTTCGCGTTCGCCATCGCGTCGTTGCCGAGTTTTCCAGGTGTCTCGGAAGCGCCGATGACTGCGATGCTGTTCGGGTCGAATAGGTCTGTGAGGCTCACGCACGAACTTCTCCAGAGGCTCGAATATAATTTTCGGCTACAGCGGCGGCCATCCACAGCGCGTCGGGTTTTTATCCACCCACTTCGTTCGAAGCCGTATGCGATTCTACGAAGACATCTCGGTCGGGGACGTGCGACACTCCGACGAGTACCACCTCTCGAAGGACGAAATCATCGAATTCGGCGAAAAATACGACCCACAGCCGTTTCACACCGACGAAGCGGCCGCCGAGGACTCCGTCTTCGGCGGACTGGTCGCCTCAGGCTGGCAGACCGCCGCCATCTGTATGCGCCTCCACGTCCAGAGCAGCGAGAACACGGCGACGCAAGCGGGCCTGGGCGTCGACGACCTCCGCTGGGAGCGCCCGTTCCGACCGGGTGACTCGCTTCGACTCCGATCCGAAATCGTCGACAAGCGTCCCTCTGACAGCGATCCCGGTCGGGGGGTCGTGAGGACGCGCCATGAGGGCCGTAACCAGCACGACGAACTGGTCATCTCCTACGAGACGACCGCGATGATTCAACGCCGGGGCTGACCACAGTCAGCAGCGTCTCGCGGAACCAACCAAAATCGCTCCTGTGACATATGTTTATATATTGGGAACGAAGTTGTACGCCCATGTCGAGTCCCGACACAGGTTCCGGGAACGCTACACTCACACCGGAGCGACAGGACGATACTGACGAGGCGGAACAACTCCGCGCCGAACGCGACCACTGGCGTCACCTGTTCGACCAACTCGTTGCACAGTTCCCCGAACCTGTCATCGTCGTTGAGGACAGCGGACGGTTGACACACTGGAACGAAGAGCAGGCGGAGTTTATTGGGACCCCAAGGGCGGATGCCCTCGGCCGTCCCGCGCATGAAATCGTGGGTACAGAAGCAGTGACGGAGACCCTGGCCGAACAGGTCGCACGCACGGGGGAGGCCGTCCGGGAAACCGACATCCGGTCTGGGACCCACGACGATGGGTCCGACTGGCACGTGCGGGCGACAGCAGTGCCGCTGGTCGCGCCCACCGGTGACGTAGTCGGTTGTTTCGAATACGTTAGTCGTGTCACCGACCTCGTCGAACAGCGTGAGTCGATGCAGCAGGTCCAACAGAAAGTTAGCGAAGAACTCGAGACGTCGGTCACGGACCTCAACTCCGCCTCGGAACAGGTGACTCGGAATGCCGAGGAGATTGCCGACATCGCCGAAGAGGAAGCCGAACACATCGACGACGTCGACGAAGAGATACAGGCTTTGAGCGCGACGACCGAAGAAGTGGCATCGAGCGTCGAAACGATCAGTGCTCAGACCGACGATGCGGAAATACTGGCCGCGGACTCCGAGACTGCGACTGGTGACCTACTGGAGACAGTCGAATCTGTCACTGACGCGAGCGAACAGATGGCGAGCGATGCGACCGAACTGGCCGACCAGATAGCCGAAATCGACGACGTGGTCACCACCATCGACGACCTCGCCAAACAGATAAACATGCTGGCGCTGAACGCCTCAATCGAGGCCGCCCGTGCAGGTGAGGCCGGTGAAGGGTTCGCCGTGGTCGCAGACGAAGTAAAGAACTTGGCCGCGGAGTCCCAGGCGGAGGCCGACCGAATCGAGCGCTTGATACGCTCTGTCTCGGAGATAGCGGCTACGACTATCGACAGCGTCGAGGTGACGACCGAGATGGTGGCCGATATCGAGGCGAAGATACAGACGGTGAACGAGAACCAGCGGCAGATACAGACTTCGATTGCCGACGTATCCACGCAGTTACATCAGATAGCTGCTGCGACCGACGACCAAGCGACCAGCGCAGAGGAGATCGCGGCGCTGCTCGACACGACAGTCGAGGGGGTCAAACGAGTGGCCGACGAAATCGCCGAGCTCGCCGTGGCGAACCAGCGGCAGACTCAGCAAATCGCGCAGATACGTGCGAGCGTCGACTCCTTAGAGCGGAATCTCAATGAGGTCGTCGACACGGACTGAGTGCTACTCCTCCGCGCTGCCACAGACCAGGACCGGCCGGTGAGTGCCGAGAATCACGTCCTGTGTGACGCTCCCGAACAACGCTTTTCCAGCGGGGGTTCGCTTGCGGCCGCCCACGCATATCTGGTCGACGTCGTACTCCTCGGCGTGTTCGAGTATCTCCCCTGCCGGGTCGCCACTGGATTCGAGCAGTTCGACGGTAACGCCCGCGGCTTCGAGTCGGTCTTTCGTTTCCCTGACGGCCTCCACTTGGTGGACCGAGGCCCCTTCGGGATTGTTGTCGAAGACGTGGAGGAGGTAAGCCTCCGCGCCGTCGGCCGTCTCGACCATGTCTTCGATGGCTCGTATCTGTGCGTGTGCCTGCGGCAAGTCGTCGTCGAGCGCCAGTAGTACTCGTACCATGGGGTTGCCTTCGACGCAGATGCCCTTATATCCTCTGCGTGTTCCCGTACGACGACGTTCGTGATGGTCTTTAAGTGCATTTGGGTGGTAGCGTGTAACATGGGACGGAAAGGCGACTGGGCCTGCACTGGCTGGGATAACGGTGAATGCACGGCAACGCCGTACTGCCCGCCCCGTTGCCCTCGGTTCCGGGACCGCGAGGCCGTTCCCGGACTGGTTCGCCCCCAGCGGCCTGCGGACGTGGATGCGCTCGTCGAGATGTATCTCGGACTCGACCCCTCGGACCGGACCATGGGATTGCCCCCTGCTACCGAGACGGAACTCAGACGGTGGCTCGGCCGGTTTACCGAGGACGGGTGGAGCCTCGTCGCAGAGATGGGGTCGACCGTCGTCGGTCACACGGGCGTGACGCCGGGCGAGGCGGCCGCACCACATCTGGTCGTGTTCGTCGCGGACGACGCACAGGGGCGTGGTGTCGGCTCCGAACTCCTCCGGCAACTCGTAGCCTACGCGGCCGACCACGGTCACGAGGCACTCACGCTCACTGTCGAGGCGGACAACACCGCTGCGGTGACGGTGTACGACAATCTCGGGTTCGATGTGGTCGAACGATTCCGGGGCGAACTGGAGATGCGGCTCTCGCTCGACGAGCCGGTGGTAGGGCGCGTGCAGCGACCGCCAGCCGAGTGGGAGGGGTGAGAGCCCCAATCCCTAGTGATAGGACCGACCCAATATTGTTCGACTACACCGAACACATTTGGACGAGGCGACATGCAGGTTTTAGTCCCTTCCCCGAGGTTCACACTGTATGGAACGATCATTCGAGGGAACGACCCCGGAGATAGCAGACGAGGCGTTCGTTTCGGAGATGGCCTACGCCGTGGGTGACGTCGAAGTCGGGCCACGGTCCAGTATCTGGCCGTTCGTCTGTCTGCGCGGCGACGGCGGGGCCGTTACTGTCGGCGAGGAAACCAACGTCCAAGAGTTTAGCATGCTCCACGGTGCGACCCTCGGCGACGAGGTGACGGTCGGCCACGGGGCAGTCGTCGATTACGCCGATGTCCACGACCACTCGCTGGTCGGTATGGGCAGCGCCGTGATGGGCGGGGCGACGGTCGAGTCGAACTGCATCGTGGCGGCGAACGCGGTGGTTCGACAGGGACAGCGAGTGCCGGAGGGACACATGGCCTACGGAATCCCCGCTCAGACGCGTCCGCTCAGCGACGAACAGGTGGCACAGATAGGTGACACGCACGAGAACTACGTGGAACTCTCGGCCAGGTATCGCGGAACCGAGGCCGACGGCAACTGAACCGAGAAAAATAACAGTAGTACACTCGTTATATTTGAGTTGTGTGTGAAAAAATATGCAATATTCGACAGTATCGAACGGCTGGTGTCGATAGGGAGTCTTCGGGCCGAACTTTCAGCAATGTTTAATTGTGGCGTAACCGTTGTACGCGGTATGGAACGGACACAAAAGAACCAAAAGGGTATCAAATCCGACGAGACGCTGTTCGCTCTCGTCGAAACCCTCCGGGAATTAGACGGGGCTGGGGTGACGGAACTGGCCGACCGACTGGACATCGCAAAGAGCACGGTCCACGGGCACTTGACGAGCATGCGGGAGCACGGATACGTGGTGAAACGAGGGACTGAGTACCATCTCGGCCTGTCGTTTTTCCACTACGGACAGTACGTTAGAGGGCAACTGGGCATCTTCCGCTCGGGGATGCAGGCAGTGGACGAACTGGAGAAGGCCACCGGCGAGATGGCGTGGCTCATCACCCACGAGAACGGCAAAGCGATGTACATCTACGGACGCGGTGGCCAGAACGACATCGACATCAACACCATCCTCGGGACGTGGGCGTACATGCACTGTAACTCCGGTGGGAAGGCTATCTTGGCGCATCTCCCCGAAGAGGAGATTCACCGTATCGTCGACGAGCACGGCCTCCCGGCCCGGACCGAGAACACCATCACGACCCGCGAAGCGCTGTTCGACGAACTGGAACAGATTCGAGAACAGGGGTACGCGCTCAACCGGAGCGAGGACCTCAAAGGCGTCCACGCCATCGGTATCCCGCTGATGTTCGAACAGGAGATTCAGGGAGCTCTGAGCATCGCGGGTCCCGCACACCGACTCTCACAGGAGCGCTGTGAGGGCGAGGTGCTCGACCAGTTGCGAGCCGCCACTGACGAGATAGAGTTGAATCTGGCCTACCGCTGACGGCGTGAATCGGTGGGGCAGTACTGTCCACCCCACGCAGTCTCCGTCACAGAGCCCAACGAACAGTGAGCCGACGAACACGTAGCTAAGCGCCATCTGCACCCTGACCGCCCAACGAGGTGCGGCGACCACCGTCACCCCCGCGCACCCGAGGGCGGCGGCGACTGCGACGGCCGCCACGCGGGTGACGACGCCGCCGATGACGAGGCCGAGGACGACGAGCGCTGTCAGGGTGAACCAACCGACTGCGACCCGCGTGGCCCCATCGGAACCGAGGATGACGGGAAGGGTCCGTTTCCCGACGGTCCGGTCGAAGTCCGCGTCGAGACGGTCGATACCGACCTTGATACCGGCCAGCAACAGGGCGACGTTCGCGGCGACTGCGACAACGCCCGTCGTCACCACACCGGTCTGTGCGGCGAACCCGCCGACCAGCGTGAGTCCAATACCGACGGGGTAGTCGAGTGTGACGGGAACCGGGTGGGTGTCTAGGTACGGAGCGTGCAACAGCGCCAGCACCAGCAACGCGAGGACCGACGCCGCTGCGAGTAGGCCACTCGTCGCCGCCAATAGGGACGCAAAACCAAGCGTCACGGCGATTGCTGCTGCCGTGGCCCAGCGGTAGGTCGCCTCCGACAGACGCGGGACCTCCTCACCCCGGCGATGCCCGTCGACGAGGCCGTCTCGGAGGTGGGCGACGAACAAGGCCCCGCCGACGGCCGCGGCGTGTTGGGCCGCGAGACCCGCGCTCAGGCTCGGTGCCAAGAGCGCGCCACAGACCGACGTGGCGAGGACCGGCAGCATGAACACCGGTCGAACGTGGGCGGCCAGTCCGACGACCCGTCGTTCCATGGCCGGATTACTCGGGGGACGCTCATAAGCGGTCCCGTCCGCTTACGTGGGTGTAACCAGAACCATTAATACTCCACTTTGACTGATACACGGTAACAGAACTCCAATGAAACTCAGCGAGGCATTCGACCGGACTGTCCGGTGTTATCCCGACCAGACGGCTATCGTCACAGAGGACGGACGGCAGTTCACGTACGGGACGCTCGACGAACGACGCACCCGGTTGGCGAACGCCCTTCACGAGCGCGTCGGCGACGCTCGGTGTGCGGTACTGGCACTCAACGGACTCCCGGCAATCGAGTCGATGCTCGCGGGCCTCCAGCGCGGTGTCGGGACCGTCCAGTTGTCCTACCGCGCGACGGCGGGTGAACTGGAGCAGATGTCCGAGACGGCGTCCGCGAGCGCCCTCCTCTTCGACGACGCGAACGTCGATACCGCGCTGGAACTGCTGGACCGCCGCGAGTTCGAGGCCGCGATTCACGCCGGGGACCTAGACGTCGACCACGCGGCCGTCGAGTCGTACGAGTCGGTCCTCGCCGACGCCGACGCCGAACGGTCGGCCTCGCTACCGGTCGGCGAGGAGTGTGGTGTCCTGTACACCAGTGGGACCACGAGTACGCCGAAGGCCGTGCCCTTCGACCAAGAGCAACTCTGGTACGGTGCCATTCAGGTCGTGATGGAACACGGCATCGACGAGACCGACACCGCGCTGTGTACGACACCGTGGTATCACATGGTGACCACGGACGCGTGGCTGTACCCCCACTTCGTCGCGGGCGCGACGGTGGTGTTACACTCCGCGTTCGACCCGACGGAGGCGCTGGAACTCATCGAGGCCCACGACGTCACCGGCCTCCTCGCGGTCCCGACCCAACTCAGAGCGCTCAACGGCGTCCAACGCGAGGCCGACTACGACGTGGAAGCGTTGGACTACATCCGGACCGGCGGGGCCGTCGTCACCGAGGCGCTCGTCGAGTCGACGACGAAGCACCTCTCGGACGGCGTGTACAACACCTACGGGATGACCGAGGCCGGGCCGGACCTCACGTTCGCCCATCCGAGCCTCCAAGACGAGCACCCCGGCACTATCGGGAAAGCGTCGTTCTCGTGGGAGATTCGAGTCGTCGAGACCGCGCCGCTGGACGAGGACCCGGACCCCGAGGCGACCGTCGACGCTGGCGAGCGCGGCGAGATAATCGCCCGCGGCCCCGGCATGTCGACGGGGTACATCGACAACCCCGAGGCGGAGTCGAAGACGTACTTCGACGGATGGCTCCGCACCCGCGACGTGGCGACGGTCGACGAGGACGGCTACCTCTACATCGTCGACCGGGTGGACAACATGATAGTCAGCGGCGGGGAAAACGTCTACCCCGCTGAGGTCGAGGCGGCCATCGAGCGCCACCCGGAGGTCGAGGAAGTCTGTGTCTTCGGCCTCGACGACGAGCAGTGGGGGTCGGTGGTCACCGCCGTCGTCGTCACCGACGGCGACCTCTCGGCGGACGAACTGGACGACTACTGTCTGGAGACCGACTCACTGGCGGACTTTAAACGACCCAGAGAGTACGCCATCACCGGAACCCCGCTCCCGCGGACGGACACGGGGACCGTCCTCCGAAGCGACCTCGTGGCCGAACACTTCCCCGACCGGTAGTTCAGAACAACAGGGAGAAGATGGCTATCTGAACCGGGACGAGTAAGAGGAGCGTGGCGAGCGAGCAGATGCTCGCCATCTTCGTCAGTTCCACGGAGTCGACGACGTCCAGTCCGAGGATAGCCACCAGGACGGCCGATTGATACGGGAAAAAGTAGGCGTTGAGCGCGACGGCCTCCGTCATCGCAACGGGTACCAGCGGGATACCGGCGCTGGCGGCGAAGGAGACCAGTACCGGCGTGAGAACGCTGGCGACGGCCAACCCCTCCATCACGAGAGTCAGCGCGAGCGCCGCCACGACCACGACGGCGAGGACCAGCGGCAGCGACGGGTCGGCCGGGAGCGTCGAGAGGAGGCGGTTCGCGGCGAGGTCGGTGAAGGCTGTCTGTCGAAGCCCCTCAGCGATGGCGAAGATGGCACCGAGGAAGAACAGGATGGAGAAGTCGGCGTCACCGACGGCGTCGGCCCCGACCACGCCGACCCGTGGTGCGAACGCCAACAGGGTCACCACCACCGCGCCGAACAGCGGGTGGAGTCCGTGGACGAAGTCCGTCGCCCAGATGGCGACACCGAGGAGGAGGAACAGTAGCATCCGCCGCTCTCGTGCGGTCGTCGTAACGCCCTCGCCCCGGTCCGGCGCAGTCACGGCGTCCCGGTCGCGCGGGCGGTACAGGACGTACGTGATGGCGACGATGAGCGCCACGCGGCCGACACCCATCACGGGACCGAGCCACAGCGTCCACTCGGTCCACGTGATGGCCGGACCGCCGCTCGACTCGACGAGGCCCGCGACGATGATGTTGGCGAGCGACCCCGTGAGTACTCCAGAAGACCCGTAAAACGTCGCGAACAGGGGGCCGAGGAAGATGCCGATCTTCGCTCGCCGTTCGTCGAACAGGCCACCTAACGACTGGAGGATTGGTGCGAGGATGAGCACGCGAACCAGCGAGGACGGGACCAGCACCGCCAGCGCGAGACTGCCGAACGACAGCACCACCAGCAGGTACCGGTAGGCCTCGGTGGCGTCGGTCGCCACGGCCGCGGGCATTCGGTGTAGCGCCAGTCGCTCGACGAGACTCGCTAGCCCGCTCTGACGGGTCGCCTCGCCGATGAGGATGCCCACGACGACCAGCCACGTGGCTGGCGATTGGAACCCGGTCAGCGCGAGGTCCGTCGAGAACGTCACTCCGATGAGCGCCACGCCGACCAACGCGGTGAACCACGGTTCGACCGGCGTCCCGACCCACAGCGCGACACAGAACAGCGTGATGGCGAGCATCCGGGCCGCACCGACCGTGAGGGGTGCGAACCGGAGGACCGCACCCGCCGCGAGCAGGCCGGCCGGAACGGAGAGCCACGCCGGGTCGACGCTGCGGAGGGGAGTAACGGGACTCGCAGTTTCGTCCGACATTCTGGGTACCGTGTGCCACACGAGGGACCACTATCAGCGTATCGGTGCCGAAAGAGGCTTGCGGGTGCCGACCCACACATCGAGTGATATGCCTACAGAGATTGTGCCGGACGTGTACGACATCACCGTCGGGACCGGTCGGGACGCCCGCTGGCGCGTCTACCTGTTCGACGGCGAGATACCGACGCTCGTGGATACTGGTTTCGAAGACACGGTCGAGACAGTCGCCGACGCCGTAGACGACCTCGGCATCGTGCCCGAACGCGTCGTCGTCACGCACGGGGACCCCGACCACATCGGCGGCCTCGCCGGGTTGGTCGACCGCTACGACCTCGAAACGTGGGTCCCCACAGGCGTCGAGACCGACGTGGCCGTCGACCACAGATACGGCGACGGCGACCGAATCGGCCAATTCGTCGCGGTCCACGTCCCCGGACACACCGCCGAACACCACGTGCTGGTCGACGAGGAGCGCGGTATCGCGGTACTCGGGGACGCGCTGTTCGGGTCGGACGCTCGCGGCCTCCCGGCCGGGTATTTCGTCCTCCCGACGGCCTTTTTCTCGGCGGACGTGGCCGCCGCCGACGAGAACCTCGAACGCCTGTTGGACTACGAGTTCGACGTGGGACTGGTGTACCACGGGTCCAGCGTCACGGAGAACGCGAGCGAGAAGATAGCGTCGTTCGTCGACTTCGCCGGAAAGCCGTCGTGAGCGGTGGGTCCGTTCAGTCCCCGGATACCGCGCTCGACAGGTCCTCGTTCGCGTGTTCGCCGAGGTACGCCTCGATGACCTCGTCGTCGTTCTGAATCTGGTCGGGCGTCCCCTCCGCGATGAGACGGCCGTTGTTCAGGACCATGACTCGCTCGCTGACGGTCATCAGCGCGCGCATCACGTGGTCGATGAGGAAGACGGTCTTGCCCTCGTCTTTGATGTCGCCGATGAGGTCGACGATGTCCTCGGTCTCCTCGGGGTCGAGGCCGCCCGCCACCTCGTCGAACAGGACGAGGTCCGGGTCAGTCGCCAACACACGAGCGATTTCCAGTCGCTTCAGTTGCCCGACGCTCAGTTCGCCCGGTTCACTGTACTGGAGGTCCGCGAGGTCGACGAACTCCAACATCTCTCGGGCACGCCCGCGAACGTCGTCGAACTCCCGGCCGCCGAACTCCGCCCCGACGGCGACGTTCTCCAGCAGGGTCATGCTCTCGAACGGCCGGACGATTTGGTGGGTCTTCGCGAGGCCGCGGTGACAAATCTCGTGAGGGGATTTGCCGGTTATCTCGTCGCCGTCGAAGAACACGCGTCCCTCGGTCGGTTCGTGGACGCCGGTGATGGTTCGGAACAGCGTGGACTTCCCGGCACCATTCGGGCCGATGAGGCCCACCGCCTCGCCGCGTTCGACGGAGAAGGATACGTCGTCGATGGCGACGACGCCGCCGAACTTCTTGGTCAAGTTCTGCCCTTCCAGTAGCGTCATTAGCAACTGATTCCCTATCCATTCAGATAAACCTACCCCTGTCACTTCGTCACGAGGGAAAACGCTTTGAGCCAGTTGGCTCAACTAACGGCCGTGACTCTCAGACAGATGTTCGAACCGTCGGCCGTGGCCGTCGTCGGCGCCTCGAAGACGGAGGGAAAAATCGGCTACGAGGCGATGGCGAACGCGAGCGAGTTCGACGGTGCAGTCTATCCCGTCAACCCGTCCAGCGACGGGGAGTTATTCGGCGCGTCGTTCGTCGACTCGGTGACCGATATCGACGACGACGTTGACCTCGCGCTCTGTTGCGTTCCGGGGCCGGCGACGCCGGACGTACTCGAAGAGTGCGGCGAGGCCGGCATCGGCGCGGCCGTCATCTACGCCGGTGGCTTCGCCGAGGCAGGACCGGAGGGCGAGGAGTTACAGGCGGCGGTCGTCGAGACGGCCGACGAGTACGGCATCTCCCTGCTCGGCCCGAACACGAGCGGGTTCGTCGTCCCCGCGACCGACCTCCTGTGTTCGTTCGCCAGCGGCGCTGAGAAGGTCCCTCCCGGGAACACCGCCGTCATCGCCCAGAGCGGAGGCGTCGCACACGTACTGGCGTTCCAGTCCCGTCGACAGGGGCGCGGCGTCTCGGCGATGGTGGGCCTCGGCAACCGCGCGAACGTCGGATTCACCGAGACAATCGAGTATTTCGACGCCGACGACCGGACCGACGCAATCGTCCTCCACGTCGAAGGAACCGACGACGGCCGTGGTCTCCTCGAAGCGTGCCGCGCCAGCGACACGCCGGTCGTCGCCTACAAGGTGGGCCAGTCGGACGTGGGCGAGTTCGCCGAGTCACACACCGGGGCCCTCACCGGTGACCACGAACTGTACACGGCCGGATTCGCCCAGTACGGTGTGCCGACGGTGGACGCGACGGACGACCTCCTCGATGCCGCCGCGGCGCTCGGCGACTCACCGGAACCGGACGGCCCGAACGTCGGCGTCGTTACCGCTCAGGCCGGGCCGGGCATCATCATCACCGACCGTATCCAGCGCGCCGGTGGCCGACTCCCCGAGTTGACCCGGGAGACGCGGGACCGAATCGACGACGTCCTGCCGGGCCTCACCTACACCGGCAATCCGGTGGACACGGGTCGGCCGATGCCGGAGTTCGGTGACGTGGTCACCGCCGTCGCCGAGGACGACACCGTCGACATCGTTCTCGTCTACGAACTGTTCGAGCAGGCGCTGGGGTTCCCCGTCGAGGCGCTCGACGGACTCGCCGAGCGCGTGGACAAACCGGTGCTGTTCGCCACCGACGGTATCGAAGAGGACATGGCCGAGGACGTGGCGGCGTTGTCGGACGTAGGCGTCCCCCTGTTCGAGACGCCGGAGCGGGCCGCCGACGCCGCGGCCGTCCTCGCTCGCTACGCCGAGATGCACACTCTCGCGGGGGCCGGGGAGGTGGTCGCCGATGAGTGAGGCCGACGACCCCATTGCCGCCGCTCGGGCGGACGGGAGACGGACGTTGACCGAAGCGGAGGGGAAGCGACTCCTCGCGGACGCGGGCGTGGAGACACCGGCCTTCGCAGTCTGTTCGACCGCCGACGAGGCCGTCGAGGCGGCCGCGGACATCGGGTATCCGGTCGTCGTGAAGGTGTCGTCGCCGTCGGTCACCCACAAGAGCGAGTGGGCCGACGGGGCGGGTGTCGTCGTCGGCGTCGAGTCGGCCGAGGGCGTGCGTGACGCGGCGGACGGAGTCTTCGAGGCGGCCGCCGAGCAGGGAATCGACGCGGATGTCCTCGTCGAAGCGGCCGCGGACGTCGATGCCGGAACGGAGGTCATCGTCGGCGGGTTGCGCGACCCGTCGTTCGGGCCGGTGGTACTGACGGGACTGGGCGGCGTGTTCACCGAGGTGTTCGAGGACACCAGCCACAGAATCGCACCCATCGACGCCGCCGAGGCGCGGTCGGCTATCGAGGACCTACAGGCCGCACGGTTACTGGACGGGTATCGCGGGAGCGACCCGGCCGACGTAGATGCGCTCGCCAACGTGGTGGCGACCGCTGGCGACCTCGTGACCGAGTACCCCATCGCGGAACTGGACGTCAACCCGGTGCTTGCGTCGGCCGACGGGGCCGTCGCACTGGACGCACTCGTCGTTTTGGAGGCGGACGCCGAGACGGAGGCGGAGGGTGAGCGATGAGCTACGAACGCGTCTGGACGGTTCGGTTCTCCGATACCGACCCGTTCGGTATCGCCCACTACCCGCGAATCGTCGACGCCCTCCACGAGACGTCGGACATGTTCATGGAGGACATCGGCTATCCGTTCTGGGAGATATCGCAGGACCAGGGTTTCGGCCTGCCGCTCGTCGAGATGAACTTCGAGTTCGCGTCACCTGTCGAGGCCGGTGACGAGGTGACCATCGCGTTGACTCCCGACGTTGGCGACCGGAGCGTACGATTCGAGTACACCGCGACCTGCGAGGGAACCGTCGCCTTCGAAGGGTACGAACAGCGGGTCTGTGCCGAACACGGCGGCGGCGGTGCCATCGACGTGCCGGACGGGATACGAGATGCGATGGCTGCCTACGCTGTGGAGTGACTGTCCGCGGGTGAAAGTATGATTCTGAGGTAACGAAGCGTTTTTACCGATTCCCCAACGTTGTATCGATATGGCGGAATTCGAGAACCCCTACGCCGAGGAAGACCCATTCGTAGAGGCCCACTTCGACTGTCTGGACTGTGGCGGGAAACTCTGGGAGTACGCCATTCAGCGGCAGATGGTCTGTGAGGACTGTCGGTCGGTGTTCGCCTCCGACGACATCTTCGAGGCTCAGGTGTAGCCCAGAGAAAACGACGTGCCGTGCGACGCGGACGCCTGAGTTTCTCTATACGGAAATAGCCGCGCGGCCGAAAACGCCGTTATGAGCGTTTTCAAGCCCGCTCTACGGGGTCTGTCCAGTACACTTATGATGGTGGTGTGCTAACGTGTAGATACACTATGGCCCAGACAGAGCCAGAGGATCAGGAGTTGGAAGAGCAACTCGAGTTGAGCACAGATACACGGAATATCCTCGAGGAGCACAACCTCCGTCCGCTGTGGGAGGTCGAAGACGACTTCGGGAACACCATCGACGACCTCGAAGCGGACATCTGGAAGTGGGAGGACATCCAGGCCGCTATCGACGGCGTCGAAGACGACGTTCCGATAGCCGACCTGCCGCCGGGCTTCCAGCGCCGCGTGGCCGTCCCCATCAACGCCTCGTTCGGGAACGCCATCTCGAACACGATTTACGTCGGCGTCCAGACCGTCTCGCCGGGCGAGACGGCCCCCTCGCATCGACACGGTGCGAACGCACTTCGGTTCACCATCGACGGGAGCGAGGACATGAAAACCGTGGTCGCGGGCGAGGAGTTCCCGATGAAGGACAACGACCTCATCACCACGCCCCAGTGGGAGTGGCACGACCACGTCAACGACTCCGACGAGACGGCCGCGTGGCTCGACGTGCTGGACCTGCCGCTGGTGCTGGATTCGCTGAATGCCCGCAACACGTTCGAGAACCACGAACTCGAACGCCAACCGGTCACGAAGACACAGGGCTACTGGGACTCCCAGTACGGTCGCGGCCGCCCGGAGGACGAAACGAAAGACGGCAGCATCCCCGGCCCCTTCGAGGGCATCCGCGAGGCCACGCCGCCGTACCGCTTCGGGTGGGCAGAGATGGTCGAGTCGCTCCACCAGCGGGCCGAGAACGACGAGGCGGACCCATACGACGGGTACAGCCTCTCGTACGTCAACCCGGCCACCGGGTCGCCACCGCTGTTCCCGACGATGTCGTTCCGCGCGCAGTTGCTACAGGAGGCGACCGACCCGCACTTCCACAACGCGACGGAAGTCTACTTCGTGGTCGAGGGCGAGGGCGCGACCCACGTCGACGACGAGGCCTTGGAGTGGAGCGAACGCGACATCTTCGTGGTCCCGCCGGATGCGACACACCACCACGAACCAGACGGTGACGAGGCCATCCTGCTGGGGATGACCGACCGGCCGGTGTTCGAGGCGATGAACTTCTACGCCGAGGCCAGCCCTTCGTCGTAACTATCTCGGCGACGCACTGGCGGCATCTCCGGACCTATATGGCTGTTTCCGTGGTATTCCACCGCACAATAACGGGTATCTTTATAATCAATCATCTTCATCAGCCTATACGGTATGGTCAACGACGAAAGCCCAGTCACACGTCGGTCGTATCTCAAAGGAACTGCCGGTGCTGCTGCGATGGCAGGACTCGCAGGTTGTGCGTTCGGCGGTAGCGGTGGTGGCGGTGACGACACGTTAACGATAGCCGGTACGATTCCCGAAACCGGGGCGTTCTCCTCGCTCGGGCAGGATTTGCGCCGCGGGTACGAACTCGGGCACGCCCGGATGAACGAACAGCTAGACCGCGACGTCGAACTCATCCTGCAGGACGACGAGAGCGACGCCCAGACGCTCCGGCAGAACCTCCAGCAGATGACCAGCAACAACGACGTCAACATGATTTGGGGAAGCTTCTCCAGTCTGCTGGTCACCGCGGGGAGTGCCTTCGCCGAGAATCAGAACCTCCCGTTCCTCGGCATCGCGTTCGCCTACGAGGAGCCACACCGCAACGATAACTACGAGTGGACGTACGCGCCGTTCCCGAAATCGAGGGACGTTGCCCGGTCGACGCTGGGAACCCTCGAACTCATCCCCGAAGGCGAGCGCCCGAGCCGTGTCGGCATCTGGGAGCCAAACTCCGGGTGGGGCAAAGAGCAGGCCGACTACTGGGAGAACCGACTGGGTGACGCTGGGTACGACATCGTCCTGCGCGAGACGTTCGAAATCGGCTCGCAGGACTTCTCGACGCTCATCAGCCAGTCCCAGAGCGCCGACGTCGAGGTGCTGCTGTCGAACCCAACGCCGGGCGGCGGTATCACGGCTGTCAACCAGATGCAGTCCAACAACTGGTCGCCGAAGATGCTCAAGTTCGTCCGCGGGGCGGACCCGTCCGCCTGGTGGTCTGCGCTCGGGAACGCCGGTGCCTACGCCCTCATGTGTCCCGGCTGGGTGCCCGGTCTGACGGGCAACGGCAACCAACGGCTCCGGGAGACCTACATGAGCGAGTACGAGACCGAGAGCCAGTACATGCCGGTCAACGTCGGTGGGTCGTACAACCTGACGCAGGTCGCACTCCAGGCGGTGCAGGCCGCCGGGTCCACCGAGGCCGAGGCCATCCAAAGTGCGCTCCGCAGCGAGACGTTCCAGACGGTCATCGGCGAGTTCGGGTTCGAGGACAACGGCCTCCCCGCGGAGGGCGACCTGACCGCGCCGACGGGGCAGTGGTGGGAGGGTGCACAGCGACTTGCCTACCCGAACACCGGGTCTCAGCGCGCGCTGGAGTTCAAGTACCCCATCCCACCGTGGAGCGAACGGTGAGTCGCACATGGTAGCTGGCGAACTCGTCTCACAGTCTATCGTCAACGGGATACTGCTCGGCGGTATCTACGCCGTCGCAGCGCTGGGCCTGTCGCTCGTGTTCGGTATCATGGACATCGTCAACCTCGCGCACGGCCACATGCTGATGGTCGGCGCGTACGTCGCCATCCTCGTGTTCGCGGCGACGGGCATCACCCCGCTGATCGGGATGTTCATCGCGATGGGTTTGTTGTTCCTCCTCGGTATCGTCCTCCAGAAGGTGCTGTTGAAACACGTCGTCGGCGAAGGCCTCGAACAACCTATCATCGTGCTGTTCGGCCTCGCGCTGATACTCCAGAACATCGGCCAACTCGTGCTCGGCGGTGACGCGCGGACGGCCGACCTCGGCATCCCCGGCAACGGCATCGACCTCGGATTCGCCTTCCTCTCCCTGCCGCGGACGGTGACGTTCGTCGTGGCTGTCGTCCTCATCGCCGGGACGTGGGCGTTCCTGCAGTACACCCGGACCGGACAGGCCATCCGCGCGACGGCGCAGAACCGGACCGCGGCCCGGTACATGGGCATCGACACCGACCGCATCTACGTCATCACGCTCGGTATCGGGACGGCGCTCGCGGGTGCGGCCGGGGCACTGCTCTCGATGCTGTTCCCCATCAACCCCTTCGTCGGGTGGTCGTACCTGCTGAAGGCCTTCGCCGTCGTCGTGCTGGGCGGGGTCGGGAGCATCCTCGGAACGCTCGTCGGTGGCGTCATCCTCGGCGTCTCCGAGAACCTCGGTGCGCTGTATCTGGGTGGCGGATACCGCAACGTCGTGAGCCTGCTCATCTTCCTCGGCGTGTTGCTGCTCAAACCCGAGGGGCTGTTCGGTACGGGCGGTGGTGGCGAATGAGTTTCCTCGAACGGCACCCCGAGGAATCGCTGCTGTCCAACCGCCGTCTCCAGGCAGTCATCGGCGTCGTACTGCTGGCGCTGCTCGCGGTGCCGTTCACGACGACGGACGCGCTGACCGGCCTCATACTCACGGGACTGGTGTTCGTGATGCTGGGCGTCTCGTGGAACCTGCTCGCGGGGTACGCGGGACAGATTTCGCTGGGTCACGCCGCCTTTTTCGGCATGGGCGCGTTCGTCGCAGCGTGGCTGACGACGCCCTCCGCAGCGGGGTTCCCGGCGTCGATACAGCTACCGATACTGGTCGCGGTCGCGGTGGGCGGCGTGGCCGCCGCACTCATCGCGTTGGTCATCGGCCCCATCATCTTCCGTCTGAGCGGGCACTACTTCGCAATCGGGACCCTCGCGCTGGCGGCGGTCATCGAACTGGTGATGCTGGACCAGCGTGGTCTCACCGGCGGGTCGACCGGGTACTACGTACAGGGAGACCTCGCAATTAACGAGTTCGTCGGCCACGGGGACGTGATGTTCCTGTTGACGCTCGTCGCGACGGTCATCACCGTCGCTGTGACCTACCGCATCGTCCGTGGCGCGGGCGGACTGGGCATGAAAGCGATTCACGACGACGAGGAGGCCGCGAGCAGCCTCGGCGTCAACCCGCTAAAGTACAAGATGTACGCCTTCGTCGTCTCGTCGTTCTTCGCCGGACTCGCGGGCGGCCTTTACGGCCACTACACGCTGTACATCAACCCCGAGTCAACGCTCGCGGTGACGTGGACCATCGACTCGCTGGTCATCGTCATCCTCGGCGGGATGGGGACGTTCGCTGGCCCGCTTCTCGGCGCGGCCCTGTTCCTGCTCTTGGACACCGGGCTCGCCGCTATCGTCGGGAGCGTCGCCACGTCCATCGAGGGCGCGCTCATCATCCTGTTCATCATCTTCCTCCCACAGGGGCTGTACGGCCTCGCGGAGGACTACCTCATCACCGACATCGGTGGCGGTGGGGCGGCAACTTCCCCGCAGTCGGAGGAGTCGCGACCGGCGGCGGACGCGGTGCCCGACGAGGACTGAGCGGCCGCTCACCGCTTTTGACGCTTTCACCCACAGAAATCCGATTCGCGCCGCGCTCAGGCGCCGAGATAGGACTCTTCGACGCGTTCGTCTTCTGCGAGTTCCGCGGCGGTGCCCGAGAGGGTGACACGGCCCGTCTTGATGACGTAGCCGCGGTCCGCCACCCGAAGCGCGTTGTAGATGTCCTGTTCGACCAGTAGGACGGTCGTCCCGTCGTCGTTGATACGCTCGATGGCCTCGAACACGTCGTCGACGAGGACCGGTGCGAGACCGAGGCTCGCCTCGTCCAAGAGGAGCAGGTCGGGGTCGCTCATCAGGCCGCGACCGATGGCGAGCATCTGCTGTTCGCCGCCCGAGAGCGTTCCGGCGCGCTGGTCGGCCCGTTCCTCCAGTCGCGGGAAGATGTCGTACACTGTCTCCAGCTGTTCGTCCATCTTGCTACGGTCGACGTACGCGCCGAGTTCGAGGTTCTCCTTGATGCTGCTGTCCGTGAATATCTCTCGCCCCTCGGGCACGTGTGCGATGCCCTTCTCGACGACGTCTTCGAAGGGCATTTCGCCGATGTTCTCGCCTTTGAACCGGACCTCACCAGCGGTCGGCGTCAGGTCGCCACAGATTGTCTTGAGGGTGGTCGTCTTTCCAGCGCCGTTCGCACCGAGCAGCGCGACCGTCTCGCCTTTCTCGACCGAGAGATTGACGTCCCACAGCACCTGGACGTTCCCGTACGACACGTCTATCGAGTCGACTTCGAGGAGTGCCATCGATTATCACGTCGTTCGTCGTCCGTTTTCTTAAGCTTGCCCCTCCGGCACGGCGCGAGCGCTCTTTACGAGGTGAAACCGCGAAGAAGTGGTATGAGACGACCGCGGTCGTTCGTCGCCGTTACTCCTGTCCGCCCTTCTGCACGTCGGCCTCGGCGTAGCTCACGTCTCGTTCGGTGACGTCGACGGTCATCGAGCCGATAGACTCGATTTCGGCGTCGATGGTGTCGCCGTCCGAGAGTTCGCTGACGCCCTCGGGCGTCCCCGTCGTGATGACGTCACCGGTCTCCAGCGTGGCCCCGAGAGAGGCGTACTGGACGATGTCGGCGCAGGTGTACACCATGTCGCCGGTGTTCTCGTACTGGCGGCGCTCGCCGTTGAGTTGCAGTTCCATCTGGAGGTCCTGCGGGTCGTCGATTTCGTCGGCGGTGGTCACGCACGGCCCGATGACGGTGAACGTGTCGTAGGACTTCCGGTTCGAGCGGTCCTGGTCGCCCCGCAGCGAGATGTCCAGCAGGATGGTGTACCCGAAGATGTGGTCCCACGCCTCCTCGGCGGGCACGTCCTTGATGTCGCCTTCCATGACGAAGGCCAGTTCTATCTCGTGGTCCGTCCGGCGGTCGGTGAAGGGCAGTTCGATGCCGTTGTCGGGCCCGACGACGCTGGAGGGTGCTTTCAGGAAGTAGCCTTTGTCCTTGATGGAGAACCACTCGTCAGTGGTGATATCGCGGTCCGACAGCGCCTCCTCGATGTGGTTCTCGTAGTTCAGCGGCGCGGCGATGACCTTCCCCGGCCGACCGACCGGCGACCCGATTTCGACGTCCGTTACGTCGTGGTCCGGGTCGGCGTCGGCGTACTCGCTGGCGTCGTAGTCGCCTTCCATGTACTCGACGAGCGGTTCCTCGCCGTCGAGGTCGAGGCGGTCGTTCAGCGCGATGACGCCGGTGCCGTCGTCTGTGAGCAGGCCTAACTGGTCGTCGTCGTAGCGGACGAATCGCATAGGCGAGGTATCGACGGAAACCCTGATAAAAGTGCCTTTTTACTCGGACACCACAGCCGCCGCGGGCGGGGACCCACCGTTCAGAAGTGGGCGTCCGTCCGCGTCAGGTCGGCGTCTCCCGCCACGTCCTCCCGGAAGTGCTCGGCGAGCGAATCGAGCGTCCACCCGCCGGGTTCGACGCCGACGGTCTGCAGTTCTGGGTCCGAGAAGACGCCCACACGGTCCCCGCCCGCGTACAGGGTGCACCCGGTCACGTCCTCGGCCGCCTCGCTCGCGAGGTAGGCCACCATCGGCGCGACCTTCTCGGGGGGCATCTCCTCGCGGGTGTACGGCCGATGCTCCTCGGGAACCGTCTCGGTCATCCGGGTGTAGCCGTTCGGGACCAGTGCGTTCACCCGCACGTCCGAGCGGTACATCTCCGTCGACACCGACCGGACCATCCCCAGGACCCCCGCCTTCGCGGCGGCGTAGTTGGCCTGCCCGAGGTTGCCCCGCGCCGCGCCCGCGCTGACCGCGAGGTACGAGCGCTGGCGGTCGAACCCGTCCTCGCCCATCTCGCGCCAGTGCTCGCAAGCCGCCCGGAGCGGTGCGAACTGGCCGGTGAGGTTGTTCTCGACGACGGCCGTCCAGTCCTCGGGGTCGAGTTTGTAGCTCATCCCGTCACGGAGGATGCCCGCGAAGTTGGCGACGAAGTCGAGGCGGCCGTACTCTGTGACGGTGTCCCCGATTAGTCGCTCCGCGTACTCGAAGTCACTCACGTCGCCGTGGTGGGCCGTCGCATCGCCACCGTCGTCGCGAATATCTTCGGCGACGCCCTCGGCCACCGACGGGTCGCTCCCCTCGCCGTCGACGCCCGTCCCGAGGTCGTTGACGACGACGCGAGCGCCGTGGGCCGCGAGTTCACGTGCCGCCGCCTCGCCGAGGCCGTTACCCCCGCCGGCGACGATACAGACCGTCCCGTCCATCCGTTCAGAACGGGAACTCGCGCGGTTCGTGCTGGAGCGAAATCCACTTCGTCTCGGTCACCTCGTCGAGGAAATCGTCGGTGTTGTAGCCGCCGACCCCGGACGCTCCGGTGCCGCTGAACGGGACGTGGGCCTCGTCGTTTATCGGTTGGTCGTTGACGTGGACCATCCCCGTCTCCATGCGCTGGGCGATGCGCTTGCCCGCGCCCACGTCGCCCGCGTGGACGGACCCCGAGAGACCGAACTCCGTGTCGTTTGCGAGTTCGACCGCTTCGTCCACGTCCGAAAACGGGATGACCGGGACGATAGGGCCGAAGTGTTCGTTGCAGGCGGCGGCCATGTCGTTGGTCACGTCCGACAACACCGTGGGTTCGACGACCAGCGAGTCTTCGACGCCGTCGAGTTCGACTGTCTCACCGCCGGTTTCGAGCGTCGCACCCGCTTCGACCGTCCGGTCGACGTAGTCCAGCATCTCGTCGCGCTGGGACTCGTCGATGATGGGACCGACGACGACGTGGTCGTGGGCGCTCCCGGCGGGGAGATTCGAGGCCCGTTCGGCCAGTCGGTCCACGTACTCGTCGTAGACGTCCTCGTGGACGAGGTGGCGGTTGATGGAGATACACACCTGTCCCTGATGCGCGAACGACCCGAATACGCCCGCGTCGATGGCTTGGTCGAGGTCGGCGTCGGCCGTGACGATGTGGGCGTTGTTCCCGCCCAGTTCCATCGCCGCTTCGGCGAGGTTCTCACCGGCGGCGGCCGCGACGCGGCGACCGACCTCCGTCGACCCGGTGAACGCGACCACGTCGCTCTCGTCGTGGCTGGCGACGGCGTCGCCGATGTCCGAGCCACGGCCGGTGACGACGTTGAGGACGCCGTCCGGGAAGCCAGCCTCTTCGAACAGACGCGCGAACAGGAGGCCACCGACGATGGGCGTGTTCGTCGCGGGCTTGAGGACGACGGTGTTTCCGGCGGCGACGGCGGGGGCGACGGCCCGCGCCGAGAGGTTCAATGGGAAGTTCCACGGGGAGATGACCGTGACGACCCCCTGCGGTTCGCGCTGGACGACGTTCTCCTTGCCGGGGATGTTCGAGGCGGCGTGTTCGCCTTTCATCCGTCGCGGGAGCGTCGCGGCCTCGGCGATTTGGTCCTCGGCGAGGTGGACCGAGGTTTCGCCCATTCCCTCGATTTGGCCCGCCTCCGTCGCCAGCAGTTCGACGATTTCCTCGCTGTGTTCGTCCATCGTCTGGAGGAGGTCTTGGACGAGTGCCTCGCGCCGGGCGATGGGCGTCTCGGCCCACTCGGCCTGTGCTTCGGCGGCGGCCTCGTAAGCGGCGTCTACGTCGGCCTCGTTCCCGCGCGGCACCTCCGTCACGACCTCGCGTGTCGAGGGGTCTTCGACCGCGATGGTCTCGCCGCTGTCGCTCGCTTGCCACTCCCCACCGATGTAGAGTGAACTCCAGTCGGCATCGATGCTGTATCGGGACAGGCTATCCTGTGCCATACGAGTGCATACGGCGAAAAGACCATGAAGGTTTGGTAACACCGATGTAATCGGCCGACGCGGCCGCCACTTCGGACGGTAGGCGCTCAGCGGTCGCCCGCAGTCAGCGCGGCGTCGACAGCCTCTATCGGTGTCGGCGGTCCGTCCCGGTCGACGCCCGCAAACGCTCCGTCGGTGTCGACGGCCAAGTCGGTCAGTTGCGTCCGGCAGGAGGCCCCCGGTGCGACGACCGCCCTCGCCTCGCTCTCGCTCACCTGTTCCTCCAGCGTCTCGCCGATGGTCATGCTCATCGCGTGGTGTTCGGCCTCGTAGCCGAAACTCCCGGCCATCCCACAGCACCCGGAGTCCAGCGGGTCCACCTCGTAGCCCGTGCGACGGAGGACGCCGACGGCGTGGTGGTCCTTCTTCGTCGCCTTCTGGTGACAGTGCCCGTGGTACGCCAGCGAGCGGCCGGGGGCGTCCACGGCGAGGTTCTCGTCCAGTCTGAACGTATCGAGGTACTCGCAGACGCCGTAACTGTTGGCCGCGAGCGTTTCCACCTCGTCCCCCGACAACAGGTCCAGATAGTCGGACTGGAGCATCACCGCGTCGCTCGGTTCGACGAGGACCACGTCCCACCCGTCGGCGACGCGAGGGGCCAGCGACTCAACGGCCTCGCGTGCCGTCTCACGGGTTGCGTCGACGAACCCTTTCGAGTACGCGGGTCGCCCGCTATCGGTCACGTCGGCCACGTCGACGTGGACGTTCGCCGCTTCGAGGACCCGAACCGCCGCTTTTCCGACAGCGGGGTGGCTGAAGTTCGTGTACGTGTCCGGGAACAGTACGGCCTTGCGGTCGGCCTCGGCGGCCGACACCTTCGGACCCCGGGCCGCGAACCAGTCCTGTAAGCTCTCGCGTTCGAACGTCGGCAACGAGCGCTCGCGGGCGATGCCTAGGGTCTTCTCCATCACCGCGCGCGCCCCGGGGAGTTTCGGCCCGAGGTTCGAGAGCGGAGCGAGCGCGCTCCCGACGCGTGCCAGCGTGTCGACGTTGGCGAACACGCGTTCGCGGAGACTGGCACCATGCTCCTGATGGTGGGCATGTTCGACTTCGACTTTCAGTTTCGCCATGTCGACTTCGCTCGGACAGTCGTGCGCACAGCCCTTACAGCCGATACAGAGGTCCATCACCTCCGAGACGAACTCGTCGTCGGTGGGGTCGTCCGGGAGGTCGCCGCTCATCGCCTGTCGGAGCATGTTGGCGCGCCCCCGCGTGGCCGTAATCTCCTCGTCGGCCGCCCGGAACGTCGGACACATCACGCCGCCCTCGGACTGCTGGGTGCGACACCCGCCACACCCGTGACAGAGTTCGACCATCCCCTGCATCCCGTTCTCGTTGTCCCACGAAAGCGCCGAGTCGAACCCGGCGTTGAACTCGTACTCGGGGTCGAACCGCAGGTTCTCGGTCAGGGACACGTCGCCACAGACCTGTCCGGGGTTGAGCAACCAATCGGGGTCGAACGCGGTCTTCAGGTCCCGGAACGCCTCCCAGAGCCGTTCGCCGTACAGTTTCCGGTTCCACTGGGTGCGCGCACGGCCGTCGCCGTGTTCGCCGGAGACGGACCCGCCGAACTCGACGACGAGGTCGGTGACGGCCTCCCCGATGTTCTCCATCGCGTCGAGGTCCGCTTGCGACTTCGTGTTCACCAGCGGGCGCACGTGCAACACGCCCGGCCCGGCGTGCGCGTAGAAGGACGCGAACGTGCCGTTCTCTTCCAGTACGTCCTGGAACTCGCTGACGAACTCAGGGAGGTGTTCCGGTGGGATGGCGCAGTCTTCGAGGAAACTGATGTGCTTGGCGTCGCTCGTCCGGCCGAGTAGAATCGGGAGGCCCGACTTCCGGAGTTTCCATATCTCCGTGCGTTCGTCGGCATCGTAGGCCTCCAGTGCGTCGAAGGCGTAGTGGTCGGCGTCCGTCTCGTCGCCTGCACCGTCTGGCACTCGGTCGGCCAGTAGGCCCGCGACCTGCTCACGGCCGTGGTCGTCGTCCTCGGCGTAGAACTCCACCAGCAGGGCGGCCCGCGTCCGGTCGGGAAGTTTGGCGGCCACGTCGGCGAACTCCGTCGTGTCCGACGCGAGGTCGATGAGCACGTCGTCGATGAGTTCGACCGCCGCGGGGCCGTGGTCGAGGACGTGTTGCACGTCGCTAACCGCTTCGACGACGCTGTCGTAGGTCAGCAGTGCCACCGCCTTCGTCTCGGGAATCGGTTCGAGCGAGACGGTCGCCTCGGTGACGACGGCAAGCGTCCCCTCGCTCCCGGCGAGCAGTCGGGCGAGGTTGACCGTCCCCGCCTTGCCGTACTCGCCCTCGTACTCGGCGATGAGCCGGTCGAGGTTGTATCCGGAGACGTTGCGTTTGAGTTCCGGGTAGCGCTCGGCCACCTCCTCGGCGTGGTCGTCCAGCAGCGAGACGACGCCCGCGGCGATACGTGCTTCGAGGTCGTCGGTCTCGGAATCGGCCCGCTCTCGGAGTTCCTCAACGGGCACTTCGCCGAACGTGGTGACGGTACCATCGGCGAGAACCACCTCGCACTCCTCGATGTAGTGGTCGGTCTTCTCGTACACGAGCGAGTGTGCGCCGGTCGAGTTGTTCCCGATAGCACCGCCGATGGCGCTTCGGTTTCCGGCGGCGGGGTCCGGACCGAACGTCAGGTCGTACTGGGCCGCCCTGTCGTTGAGGTCGGCGAGCACCGTCCCGGCCTGTACGCGGGCCTCGCGGTCCTCGGGGTTCAGCGAGCGGACGCTGTCCATGTGCCGGGTGAAGTCCAGCACGACCGCCTCGTTGACGGTCTGTCCAGCGAGACTCGTCCCGCCGCCGCGTGGGAGAATGGGTATCTCGCGCTCGGCGCAGTACGTGACGACTCTCGCCACGTCGGCCGTGGAGGTTGGAAAGACGACCCCGATGGGGGTCACCTCGTAGGCGCTGGCATCCGTCGCGTAGAGTTGGCGAGTATACGTGTCGAATCGGACCTCGCCGTCGGCTCGGGCTTCGAGGTCTGAGACGAGACCCGGGCGCTCTACGGACCCGCCAACGTAGTCGTAGTCCGCTCGCTCGTCGCTCGCCGTTGGGGCGAGTTGGACACCGCCGTCTGTGGCGGCGTCGCTATCGTCGTCGCGCATGTACGTCGACCTGTGTGAACCAGTCACTTAATCCCCCCGTTGTCGGCACGCTGTCAGCGGCAGTAGAGCTTTTACAGCGGCCACCCTTCTCACGATACCGTGACAGACACGACCACCCCCGACGAGCGGTTGCAGACGCTGGTGAGTCGTCTGATTGAGCGAGATGCTGACGCCCACGCCGACGCCATCGTCGAACTCACAGACGTCGGCGACGAACGCGTCGTCCCGCATCTCCTCGAAGTGCTCGTCATCGATGCCATCGGGAACGACTGGGCCAAGTTCGGCTTTCCTGCCGTCCTCAGGGAACGCGACCCGCCGCGATACCTCGACCTCCCAGAGGTCCGCTGGCCCGGCGTTACGGACGCGCTCGCCGCGATAGCCGAGCCAGATTTCGACTCCGCCCATGCGTGGGTTGAATGGGAATCCTGGTACTCCCAACAAGACATCGAGCCGCTTGACGGCTTCGACGACTGGAAGCTTCGGCTGTACCGCTCGTATCTCCCACCGGTCGGCGGTCTGTTAGACTGCGAGCCACGGGAGTTCGACCTGCAGGACATGCGCTGGGGGAACTGCGACCGGTCGTTCCTCGCGGCGTTGAACGCTCCCGACTTCGTCGCTGGCGACGACGTCGATACCGCAGGCAGCGGCGGGGACCACGAACGATATTTGGACGCGGACGATACCGTCTTCGGCTTCGAACTCGACGGAACCGCTTACGCTGTTGCTCGGTGGGTACTCTTCCCACACGAACTCATGAACGCGACTCTCGCGGGCGTTCCGGTAAGTCTCACCTACTGCACGCTTTGTAACGCGCCGATCCTCTACGACCGGCGCGTCGGTGAGGAGACGCTCACTTTCGGTAGCTCCGGAATGTTGCTGTCGGGTAATAAGGTCATGTACGACGAGGAGACCGAAACGCTGTGGGACCAGCACAGGGGCACCCCTATCGGTGGCCCCCATCTCGAACGTGACTCCGACCTGTCGCTCGACCAGTTTGCCGTTACGCAAACCACGTGGGCCGACTGGAAGGACGAGTACCCCGACACGCGCGCACTGGACATCGAAACCGGTTACGACTACGACTACTCGTTCTACGAAGACAACGTCGGCTTCTTCGAGCACTACTGGAATCGGGAGGAAATCGTTCAGCCGGGCGTCCAGAGAGCCGACGACCGTCTGCCTGAGAAGGCCTCAGTCTACGGAATCGTCGGCAGTGACTCTGGGGAAGTGTGGGTCGTCCCAGTGAACGAGTTGGACACTGATGCTGTCCTGACCGGGACTGTCGACGGACAGGACGTCGTCGCGCTTCTCGACGCCACCGGCGACGTGGCCGTCTACGAGGCCCCGCCGACGCCTATCGAGCGGACCGACGGAAGCCTCATGGATACCGACGGCGAGATGTGGACGATAAGCCGGAACCACCTCCGGAGTGAAACCGGCGACACCCGGGAACGGATCGCTGGCCGCCACGGCCTCTGGTTCGCCTTCAGGACCCACTATGACGTGGCGCACGTACTCACCTGATTGGAGGGTCCGGCTTTCAGTACCTTCGGAAAGCGGGACCGAACGAACAGTCGAGAGAACAGCGCCCAGTCCCTTTCGACGCTCCCCCGCTTTGTTGCGGGCCGTCGCCTCGCACTCGGCGAACAAAACTCTACGGTGGTGAGGTCAGTGATACACCGCCGAGAGTACGAAGCGACGACGCTTTCAGTACCTAGATAGCCACCCCGTCAGCACTCGGCCCCCGCTTGCAGCACCTCAATCCGCAACGCTGTCCAAACAATGTACGCGCAAAAACCCAAATTAGCTCACAGTCGAATCTACAATAACAGAAAAGCTTAACATAGTGTTTGTACAGTAGGATGTATGGGCAAGTTTGACAGTGAACATGGTCGGCGGTCGTTCCTAAAAGTCGCTGGCGCAACAGGTCTCAGTAGTCTCGCTGGCTGCACCGCCTTAAACGGTGGCGGCGGCTCGGACGCGGTCACTATCGCGGCCGCCGTTCCGGAGACCGGACGGCTGGCCCCGGTCGGCAACGAAATGCTCGCGGGCTACGAACTCGGGGTGGAGAAACTCAACGAGCGGGACAACGTCGACCAGGAGGTCGAACTCATCGTCAGAGACGACGAAAGCGACCCGACGGTGCTCCGCCAGCAACTCCAACAGATCACCAGCAACAACGACGTCGACATGATCTGGGGGAGTTTCTCCAGCCCGCTCGTCATGTCGGCGTCGGCGTACGCAGAGAACGAGGGGTTGCCGTTCCTCGCGGTCGCCACCTGTTACCAAGAGCCCCTCGTCTCCGGGGAGAAAGAGTGGACGTATACGCCGTTTCCGAAAACGCGCGATGTCACGCGTGCGACGACAGGGATGCTCGAATTCATCCCGGAGGACGACCGACCGCAGGCGGTCGGTATCTGGGAGGAGAACTCCGGCTGGGGTGCCGAGATGGCTGAAGCTTGGGACACGAAGCTCTCGGACGCGGGCTACGACATCACGATGCGGGAGACGTACAATCCCGGCAACGAGGACTTCTCGACGCTCATCTCGCAGGCCGAGAACGCAGGGGTCGAGGCGCTCGTCGCGTGCCCGCAGCCGCCGGACGGCATCACCGCGATGAACCAACTGAACAACTCCGGCTACATGCCCGATTTCATCGAGTTCGTACGCGCCGCAGACCCGCAGGCGTGGTGGTCGGCGCTCGGCGAGCAGGGGAACTACGTCACGATGTGCCCGGGCTGGGCACCCGGGATGACCGGAAACGGCAACGAGGAGTTCCTGAGTACGTATGCCGACCGGAACGACGGCGGGACGCCGCGCGTGATGGTCGGCGTCGGCTACAACCTCGCACAGACCACCGAGCAGGCGCTGGCCGCCGCCGAGAACAGCGGCCCCGAGAGCGTGCGGGCGGCGCTCGACGAGACGGAGTTCAGCACGGTCATCGGCGACTTCAGCTTCGACCAGTACGGGATGCCCAAGCAGGGTCAACTCTCGGCCGCGAGCGCGCAGTGGTGGGACGGCGAGCAACGCCTCGTCTACCCGCAAACCGAGCAGTCCGCTGACCTACAGTTCCCCATCGAGTGACTGCGGGACGTACCGACAGGACGGAAGCCGGTCACCGTCCGTGGGTTCGGGGTGGCGAGTCGCAGTCGCTGTGGTCGGCTGTTCGGCTGTCCGAGCGAGTCTTCTAGTTAAGAGAATTGGGTCGATTAGCAAACATTGTAACCAATATTTTAAGTTGAGCGGCACCATTGTGTGATAGTGATGAGAGAGAGTGACATATCTGAGGTGGCCGTGCTCGGCGCGGGGAGCATGGGGCACGGTATCGCCGAACTCGCCGCTATTGCGAGCTACGACGTGGTACTTCGGGACATCGAAGCGAATCTCGTCGACGATGGCCTCGAACAGATCGAGTGGAGCCTCGGCAAACTCGAAGAGAAGGGCAAAATCGACGAACCGGCCGACGACGTGCGCGCCCGTATCGTTGGCGAGACGGACCTCGAAACCGCCGTCGCCGACGCGGACCTCGTCATCGAGGCGATTCCCGAAAACCTCGACCTGAAGCGCGAGACGTTCGCCGAAGTCGACGAGTACGCGCCTGACCACGCCATCTTGGCGTCGAACACGTCCGGCCTGAGCATCACCGAAATCGGGGCCGCAACCGACCGCCCCGAACAGGTCGCTGGCGCGCACTTCTTCAATCCGCCGGTGAAGATGGACCTCGTCGAGGTCGTCCACGGCGAACGCACCAGCGAGGGTACGCTGGCTACCGTCCACGAGTTTGTGGCCGACCTCGGGAAGCGCGCTATCGACGTCAAGCGAGACGTTCACGGGTTCATCGTCAACAACGTCATGCTGCCGTTCATCGAGGAGGGTGCGTGGATGCTCGCAGACGGCAGCGCTGACATCCGCCAAGCGGACGCCGCCATGGTGTACACGCGCGGCTACCCGATGGGGCCGTTCGAACTCGCTGACTACACTGGCATCGACATCGCGTATCACTTCCGCGAAGACACCGACCTCGACTCTCCGCCTACCATCGCCGAGAAGGTCGAGGCAGACGACCTCGGGAAGAAGACCGGGCGCGGGTTCTACGACTGGGAGGCTGACGGCCCCGACTACGAACCGGGCGACGGCGAGGGCTTCGACACGCTCCGCGTGGAGGCCCGGATGGTCAACGAGGCCGCGCGCCTCGTCGGCAACGACGTCGCAACGCCGGACGACATCGACCTCGGAAGCAGACTGGGCGCGCGCTTCCCGGAGGGCGTCTGCCGACTCGGCGACCAGATCGGTCTCGACAGCGTCCTCGACAAACTCCGGACGCTCCACGAGGAGACGGGCGCACAGCGGTACGCGCCTGCCGACTACCTCGTCGAACTCGTCGAGGCGGGCGAGACAGGCGTCGACGCCGGTGTGGGCTTTCACGAGTATCGCGGCGACGGTCCCTACCAGTACATCAATAAGTCGCTCGACGACCGCGGCGTCCTCGAAATCGAATTCGACCGTCCGGAGCGGCTGAACGCGTTCTCCGAGACGATGTTCGGCGAAGTCGAGGCCGCTCTCGGGAACGCCGACACCGACGCGGTGTCCTGCGTCGTGTTCTCTGGTGCTGGCGAGGACGCGTTCAGTTCCGGCGCGGACATCACCGGCTTCATGACCTCCGAACCGACCGAACTGATGGATGTCGACGAGACTATCCGCGCCATCGACGAGTTCGAGCGCCCCACTGTCGCCCGCATCGACGGCTTTTGTCTGGGTGCTGGCTTCGAAATCGCGCTGGCCTGTGACCTCCGCATTGCCACCGAGGACTCCGTGTTCGGCTCGCCGGAGATAAACCTCGGACTGATTCCGGGCGGAGGCGGCACTCAGCGCCTCACGCGAATCGTCGGGGAGGGGCGTGCGAAGGAACTCGTCTTCCGCGGCGAGCAGATTTCCGCCGAGCGCGCCGAGGACTGGGGGCTTCTCAATCGCGCCGTTCCGGAGTCCGATTTCGAGGAGACGGTCGCACAGTTCGTCGACGACCTTGCGAACGGCCCACGGACAGCACTGAAGGTCGCCAAGCGGGTCATCGACGACGGACAGGACGCCAGCCTCGACACTGGACTGGACGTCGAGAGTCAGGGCTTCGGCCTGCTGACGACGACGGACGACATGGTCGAGGGCGTGACGGCGTTCAGGGACGACCGCGAACCGGAGTTCGAGTGATGACCCGGACTGCTGCAATCGTCGGCGGCGGTCACGCCGACTGGGGGCAACGCGAGGCCACGTGGAAAGACCTCACACAGGAGGCCGGAAAAGCCGCCTTCGACGACGTAGACGGAATCACCCCCAGCGATGTCGAAGGACTGTTCGTCGGCGCGGTGCAACCCGAGCGATTCGCGTTCCAGAGTCATGTCGCCCCGTTGGCCGCGGAGCTGCTCGGTATCGACGTCACGAAGATGATCTCACGCACCGAACTGGCGTGCGCGAGCGGGCAGGCGGCACTCCGGTACGCGTGGCTCGCTATTGCCAGCGGCCAGTTGGACGTTGCACTTGTGCTTGGCGTCGAGAAGATGAATCTCGGTGATGACTATATCGAGGAGACGCAGGCGGGCATGACGAACGTGCTTGACCGCGAATTCGACGGCGTCAACGGCCTGAACGCCCCCTCGTTCTTCTCGATGTTCGCCCAGCGCCACATGCGTGAGTACGGCACCACCCGGGAACAGCTCGCAAAGGTGAGTGTAAAGAACAAGCGCCACGCCGCGAACAACCCCTACGCTCAGTTCCGGCAGGAAGTCAGCGTCGACGACGTACTGGACTCCTATCCGGTCGCGCCGCCGCTGTGCCTGTTGGACTGCAGCGGCCTCACGGACGGTGCCGCTGGTCTGCTGCTCGTCAGCGAGGAGAAGGCACGCGAAATCACAGACACCGCGGCGTACGTCACGGGCAGCGGCCAGGCCTGCATGGCGAGCAACTCCATCAACAACCTGCCATCGATGTCCGCGTGGCCGCAGGCTACCGTCGCCGCAGAGGAAGCATACGACCAGGCTGGCATCGATGACCCGGTGGCCGAACTGGACGTCGCCGAGATTCACGACTGCTTCTCCATCAGCGAGATCATCGAGTACGAGGACCTCGGCTGGGTCGAGAAAGGTGAGGGCGGCCAGTTCATCGAAGACGGCCGCAGCGAACTCGACGGCGACATCGCCGTCAACCCCCGTGGGGGGCTCTTAGGCTGTGGTCACCCGCTCGGCGCGACCGGCGTCTCGCAGGCGCTGGAAGTGTACAAGCAGTTTGCGGGTAAGGTCGAATCCAGCCGTCAGGTGCCCGACAGCCCGGAGACCGGACTCATCCACAACCTCAGCGGTAGCGGGAGCGTACACAGCGTGATGACGCTCGCGAGGGATCCACAATGACTGACGACACCGACCACACCGACGCACGCACCGATACCGAACCGCCACGGAAGACGGTCTCCGTGCCGGACACTATCGAGATGCCGCGTCTGATGGACTTCTACGATCTGCAGGACGCCGACCACACGAGGATTCACGAGTTCTACGACCGCCTCCGTGACGGGTCGCTATCTACGACGGAGTGCCAGGACTGCGGCGAGCGTCACTTTCCGCCGCGTGTCGTGTGTCCGGAGTGTACGAGCGACAACCTAGAATACGTCTCGTTGCCTCACGACGGCACGCTGTTCGCGTTCTCCGCCGTTCGGGGGAGCGGCCCGGTCGGGATGGATACGCCGTTCGTCACGGGCGTCGTGGACTTGGACGGCGTCGACATCCAGTTGTCGGCACGCATCGACGACGTCGACTACGACGACCTCTCCATCGGCGACCCCGTAACGCTGCAAGTCGTGGACATCGACGGCCCGACTGACCAAGACAGGGTGTTTTATCGATTCACATTGCGGAGTGACACAGCATGACGATGGACTACGACCTCACGATAACGAAGTTCCTGGAACGGGCCCGCGACCTCTTCGACCACAAGGAGATCGTCACCGCGCTCCCGGACGGGAGCACCCATCGATACACGTACGGCGACGCCTACGAGCGCATCAGTCAACTCGCGCATGCTCTGGACGACTACGGGATGGCGCCCGGCGACCGTTCGGGCGTGATGGCGGTCAACCACTACCGTCACTACGAACTCTACTTCGGACCGTCCTGTAGCGCACGCAGTATTCACATGGTGAACCATCGACTGCCGGAGCACCATCTCGTCGAAATCATCGAGGAGGCCGAAGACCGACTGATGTTCGTCGACCCGCAGTTCGTGGAGGTTCTCGAACCTATCGCGGACGACCTCGATACCGTCGAGCAGTATGTCATTCTCGGCGACCGAAACGACGTGCCGGATACGTCGCTGGAGCCGGTCACCGACTACGAATCGTTCATCGACGGCTACGATACCGACTACGATTGGCCCGCCATCGACGAGGACACCGAGAGCGCGCTCTGCTACACGTCCGGGACCACCGGGCTGCCAAAGGGCGTTCAATACACGCATCGTGGTCAGTTCCTGCACACGCTGATGCACAGCCACGTCGACGTGTTCGGCGTCAGTGAGACCGACACCGTGATGCCGGTGGTGCCGATGTTCCACGTCAACGGCTGGGGGCTCCCGTACACGACGACGTTTACGGGCGCGAAAATCGTACTACCGGGCCAGCGGACCGATCCGGATGAACTCATCTCCTGTATAACCGAGGAAGCAGTCACCGTCGCGGCCGCGGTTCCCACCGTCTGGATGGAGGTCGACCGCATCATCGAGGATTCCAGCGACCTCGGGCCAGACGCGCTGGACTCGCTTCAGGACGTACTCATTGGCGGGAGTTCCCCGCCGGCGTCGCTCATCCGGAAGTTCGATGAGGTCTACGACGCGCCCATCGGTCAAGGATACGGGATGACGGAGGCTTCCCCCCATCTTGCGAACACCCTGATGACGACGGAGATGCAGAAACTGCCCGAGGAGGAACAGGACCGCCTCCGGATGAAAGCGGGCATACCGGCACCGGGTGTTCAGATTCGACTCCGCGACGAGGACGGGCAGCCGGTGCCCCAGGACGGCGAGACGCCCGGCGAAGTGCAGGCGCGGGCACCGTGGCTCGCTGGCGAGTACTACCAGCGTCCGAACGCGACGAGGGAGTCGTTCACACAGGACGGGTGGTTCCAGAGCGGTGACGTCGCCACCATCGACGAGTACGGCAACCTCGATGTGGTCGACCGCCTCGACGATGTCATCAAGAGCGGCGGCGAGTGGATCTCCAGCATCGAACTGGAGAACACGATTATCGGCCACGACGATATTGAGGAAGCCACGGTCATCGGCGTCCCCCACGAGAAGTGGCAAGAGCGTCCGGTCGCGTACGTCGTCGCAGCGGACGATGTGACTGCCGACGGCCTCCGCGACTACTTGCTCGAGGAATTCCCGAAGTGGTGGCTACCGGACCACTTCGAGTTCGTCGACGAGGTACCGAAGACGACCACTGGAAAGTACAACAAGAAACGCCTCGTCGAGCGCTTCGAGGAGGAGTACGGATCGCTGCCTATCGAGGAATAACGCGGCGGAGCGCCGCGTGACGACCCTAGAACCGATATTCGGTATCGCTGTCGAGGTAATCGAAGAGGCCGGGACTGGCGCCGAACTCAAGGATATTCGTCATCACGCTTGTGCGAACGTTTAGCACCGTCTTGCCGTGGTTCTTGTAGAACTCGTGGAGCCACCGCTCACCGTGTTCGCGTGTCGGGAACAGCATGACAGACTTCCACTGGTACTCGCCGTCCGACAGGAAATACATGAGTGTGTGGTCGTCGTCGCGGATGTGCTCCATCGTTTCGCGCCATGTGTCCGCGAAGTACTCGGGGTTGAACTTGAATTCGAATAGTTCGAATAGGAAATACTCCTCGTTGGGAACGATGGCTTCCCGAAACACACTTGCCTCACGCATGTTCCGGATAGATTCGTTGACTGTGACATAGGAGACGTCAATATCGTACTCGTCGTCGAGAATATCGGCGAGATCCCGGGAGGAGACGCTGGGGTTTTTCGCAAGCTCTCGGAGAATGTAGACGTCACGGTCCTTGAATTCGTACGACGGTGTGTCGTGTGCCATACACACGTCTATCCGGGTAACAATGTTAAGATTCAGGATTCGGAGAACGACGATTGGTAGGTCTTTGGGGTCGAGCGAACCGAATTTTTATCGGTCGATTTCTTCCAGCGCCTCCGTCGCGACATCGCCCAATTCCCCTGCCTCGATATGCGAGTACCGCTCTCGCACCATCTCCTCCGAGTTGTCGAGATAGCGGGCCGCGACTGTGTATCCAAAGGCTCGAACGAGCACTTCACCCATCCCTCGTCGACCGCCGTGCGGTGCGAGATAGTCGTGTTTCGGATGGTCGATATCAATCTCCCCGTCGTCTGAGAGTCGTTGGAGAATCGACCGTGCCCCATCGGTCGTGACCGACGGCGGTTGAATATCCTCAGCAAGCGCCAGCAAGAGGTCGCGGGCGAACTCGTCACGTCGCTCGTCGATTTCTTCGGTTTGTCGGCCTCGGTCGGCCAGTTCGTCCTGAACGAGCGTCGCGAGCATCCGCTGGTCGAACGTGGGAAACACCGGCCACCGATCCGATGGTGGATCCACGAGTTTTCGGTAGCTACGGAGCGGTGTAATCACTGGATCCGGGAGACTCGCGGCGTCCCACTGTTGTTTCTTCCTGTATACGTCCATACTCCCGTCTTCCAACGAAATCTCCTCCCACCGAACCCCACGCCTGCGCGGGTCGTTCGGGTCCCGGAGCAGTTCGCCGACGCGAACGGCTGTGTACGCGATAACGAACACGAGGGCCCGGTCTCGCGCCGCCTTCACCGCCTCGTAGCGCGCTCGCTGCCTGTCGATCTGGTCAGTATCCTCTGGGAGTGTCGTGTACGCCTCGATGGCCGCGCGGGCCCGTTCGTCGACGAAGCGGGTGAGCGCGTGGCGCTGTTCGGAGGTCCAGGCCTGCTGGTCGCCGGGTTTGCGCCCGTCGTCTTCAGGGAGTGGTGCCGTCGCACTCGCCCGCTGGGCGAAGTGGGCTTCCAGGTAGCCCTCGTTGACACACCAGCCACACCACGCAGAGATATAGCGGTAATAGGTTTGTACCGTGTTCTGCTTGAGGCCGCGGTCGCCGCCGAGGTGGCGGGCGTACTCTCGAAACACGCGTTCGTCGAGGTCCTCGAAGGCCGGTTCTCGGTCACTGTCGTCCGGGACAATCCCGGTCCAGTCGTCGCGACCACGGTCACCGGCGGCCCACTCGGCGAATCGCTCGAGTTCGCGCGCCGCGTTCCGTCGGTAGTTCCCGCCGTCGCCACCGCGGCCTTTCCCCTTGTCCTGGAGGTAGCGCTCGAACGACTCGGAGAGTGAGGCCAACGGCGTCCGTTCAGTCGGTGTATTCCGGTCCATAGTGCTCTTGATGTGTCCAATATAGTCAGTCACACAGACAGACGCCGCCTTCCCGGATCTGGCTTACGGCGAACTGATGGACGGCACTGGCGAGGTCGGTCATTGCTTCCGCCTGTTCTTGGGTTGGACGCCCGCCGCCGTAATAACTCTCTGTCCGGTTCTCGCTGTAGAGATCCTTCATCGCCTCTGCAGTCTCCCGCTCAAACAGCCCGATCTGGTGGGCACGCTCGTAGCTAAACTGGTGGTCCTGAAAGTCCTGAAGCGTATCGTTCGTCATCGCGAGCGCATACGCCTCAATCGACCGTTCGATAGCGCCGAAACAGACCTCGATAACGGCCGTATAGTACCCATCCTGTGACTGGAGAGTGTCAACGACTTCAAGGAGACGACACGCTTTCGTTAGTTGTGTCTTCCAATCTTCATCGGCACTAATTCCGTCCTCAAACGCTGTCCGACCGCGTCCGACCATCTCGAAGGCATCCTGTGCGCGGTCGAGTGCTGCGAGCACAGCGGTCGGGTCCGAGCCATTACTCATCGACGGCTCCTTCCTCCAAGAGGAGGTTTTCGACGGTTTCGAAGTCATTCGTCTTGTAGACCGGAATTCCTGAAACGACGATTTCCCGGATATCCTCGGTGTACGCCGGGATTGCCTGGACGGCCTCGACATCGATATCGTAGGCATATCGGTCTCCATCGAATTCCGTGTCTTCGAGGTCACGGGCAATCGCATTCGCTTCTCGTTGGCTTTCGGCCCGCCCGGAACGGGTTAGTACCCAGAGATCGATATCACTCCGTCGGTCAGCCTCGCCCCGAGCCACACTCCCGTACAGGATGATGCCGACGACTTCGTTGATGTTCTCACTGAGCTCTGTGACCGCAGCTTTGACCGGATGGTGATACTCTGATTGGGGAATTCGGAGGATCGGATCGTCTTGGATAGACAAGCGCTGTCTATTGATCTGGACGAGTCGCTGATTGCTTTCGGGAGATTCAACGACCAGATCGTTCGCGCTGAGAACGTTTACTGCCCGTCGGACGGACTGGTGTGAGTGACCGATCTGTGTTGCGAGTTCTCGCAGTGAGAAGTCACTGAACCGGTGATTTGTTAAAAAGAGAAGGACGTCGCTCGTCGCCTTATGTTTGAATAAAGTCGGATCTGAAGGGGGTATTGAAAGAGAAATAGCTGCCCCAGACGAATTCGTACTATCCGTCTCGCGGTTCATGTGCCGTATCACGGACCGCTACTATAAAAACATTATACGTGGATCGGATCCAACGTAAATATCTACCCTGTCAGAAACGGATGTACGGAGAACAAGATGCGTCAACTCTGGGCCTCATTATGTTCGGCTTCTGGGGCTAGAAAATCCCACTCCCGGATGGCAAAACCCACAATTTCGATTCGCCGCTGGAGCTGTTCCCACTCGCGGGCGATCTCTCGGCGGCGGTCCTCTTCGGTGATATCGAGCACCTGATCAGCGATCGTTCCGCGAAGCTGGTTCGGCGATTCGACATCGAACTTGTCCTTCCATCCTCGGATTTGGGCGTTCATCTCGGTGAGCCGTTCGGTGAGATCTTCGACGGTGTGGTCGCTGTCCCGAAGGCGTATGGCCTCCTTGATCGCTTGACGACGATAATCGGGGAAGTATGTCGTGTGGGCCCCGGTGTCGTCACGGTGGAGGACGCCGTTGTCGACGAGACGTTCGAGGACGCGCTTGGTCGGTCCGTGTGACCAGCCCGCGTTCGACGCGATCCAGTTCGCCGTCCGTTGCTCCGATAGTTGCCGGGCGAACATCCGCACGCGGTCTTCGCCCATGGTCTGGCGGTCCATGAGGCTCTCGGACTCCGATTCATCTTCAGTCATTCACTATGGTTCACCCACTGTCCGATATAAATGGAGGTCATTAGTACCATATCGAGCTTGTCCTTCGCAATAGCCACGACCTCGGTTGAGGAGAGCCAAAGCAGAGTTGAACCCCGTTCTTGGCGGCACTATCCTGGGGGAAGCGGCGTCGTGAGCCGGTTGCAGCATTCGTGCTTCACCGACGGCGGCGAGGTACTTCAAAGTGGTCGTGATTACGGGCATAATCATGACCACTTCCTCTATTCGCTCCATCAGGAGAATACCGGCATCTGGAGCCTCTTACCGCCGGAATTCCGTACTACGGGAAATTATATATCGTATGTCGCTATACCAAATCTTGGGCCTGTGGAACACCCACAGTGGAACTCCTCGGATGGGCGGACGTCTCTCGTTCGTGTACAGCGATTGTTGCATCACGATCGACAATGGCGAGTATCTCACGCTCCAGTTGCTCGAGGACCGTTCCTGCGACGAACGCGATCAAGACCCCTCTGACAGTTGCGTCCGCTGACGGATTAGTCTGCAGTAGCTCGCCGCGATATCACGGCTTGGGGTCACGAGCGGTCAACAACCCCTGGGCCATGAGCCGCCGGGCGATGACGACGAGACCGTTCCCGAATCCTTCGCCGAACACTGCTTGTTCCTTCTTGCTGTCGGGCATAATCGAACTCACGAGGATCGTCGAGCGGTCGGCCAGAAGGAGCCGGCCGATCGCCGTCTCGTCTTCGGTTGCGCTCTCGCCGTGTAGCCACTCCAGGCCAGAGATGAACGTCTTGGCGTCCGGCACGGCCGTCTGGATCTGGTCTTGAAGCGACTCCGTCAACGCGCCGACGAGAAGGTCGACCCCGTCACCGATGTCGTTGAGACGGGCAACGAGATCCTCGGTCAGCAGTGACTCGTCGCCCAGTACCAGCACGACCTCTTCGGACGCTTTCTCGATGAGCTGGTCCGTCCGGTTTTCGTTCGCGTCGCGCCCGGACATCGCCCACACCTGCTGGACGGGTGTCTCCTCGTCTTCGTCAACGATTTCGACCGTGTCCAGCGCATCGTGGAGACGCTCGACGCGGGCTTCGTACTGGTCGCGCAGGGTCTCGGTCGCCTCGTCGAGCGAAACCGCCCGGAACTGCTGCGGACTCGAATGATGTATCTCGACCAGGCCTTGCGCCTCTAGCACTCGAATCGCATCGTACACCCGCGTTCGGGGAACCTCCGTCATCTCACTCAATTGCTTTGCTGTTCCCGTGTGGAGACGGGACAGGCCGACGAAGCATCGGGCCTCGTATTCTTTCAAGCCGAGTTGCTGGAGGACTTCAATCGCGTCCTCCAGACTATCATTGGTAGTCATGTGTCCCAACCTCACGAAGAGTTCTCCAGTGAGTCTCTGAATGTTCGCTCCCGGCACGGATAGGGGTTGTCACTCATTTCATGACTGCGGACTCGGACGGTGCGCGCGATGGGTGGTAATGTCGTTCAAAACCGCTTCCAGTACGAATTTCCTAAATCCATTGTGAGTCTCTCAGTGACTACGGAACGATACGGATTTCACTTTGCAGAGGCGCCCACTAACGGAGTTATTGAGATTCACTCGTTTAATCACAAAAAAGACCTATAGCACGAGACCGACCACTCTACTAGAACGAGGTCCAGTTCTGTCTCCAACTACCACACTACTGCGTGCCAACCCGGTCACTCTCCGTGGCTGGGCTCACAGCGACCCACATTCGCCAGACCGATGAGCAACAATCCAAACGAGGACCCAGAGTCCGTCGCAATCGAGCAGCTCGAACGATTCGGGTTGAGTGCCTACGCTGCGCGGACCTTTGTCGCGCTCGCTAGTCTCGGCACGGGGACAGCCAGAGACGTCAGCCAGGTCTCAGAGGTGCCGCGCACTCGGGTGTACGACGCGATCGACGAGCTACACGACCGGGGGCTCGTCGATATCCTCCAATCGTCGCCCAAGCAGTTCTGGGCGATCTCCGCCGAAACCGCGAGTCGGACGTTCGAACACGAGCTACAGCACCGCACGGAACTCCTTCAGACGGCGCTGAGGAAACTCGAACCCATCGAACAACGAGCCGAGCAGCGCGGCGTCTGGACGGTAGACGGGCAGACGACAGTCACGGAACGAGTCTTGGAGTTCTTCGCGAGTGCGGAAGAGGAAATCGTCTACATGACCGTCGAGGACCTCCTCACCGAGGACCTGATCGCGGGGTTGAGCGAGGCCGCAGAGCGGGGCGTTTCCATCCAGCTCGCCGGGGTGTCGACGGACGTACAGGAGCGAATTCAGGACGAGATTCCCGGCGCGACGATGTTCGAGTCGCTGTGGGTCTGGTCGGACACATCGGCCGGACGGCTCATGATGATCGACGGTCGGAAGACACTCGTGAGTGCGCTCGTCAACGGTGCGGACGCGAGTCCGTCCGATCCGCGTTCGGAGACCGATATCTGGGGCGAGGGCGACGAGAACAGTCTGGTCGTGGTCCTGAAAGCGATTTTCACCTGGCGACTCGAGACGGAGGAACGATCTTGACGGAATCTAGTGGGAGACGTTGACGTCAGGGATTCGGCAGCGACACTTCTTCAGGGAGCGAGTCGAGCACCGTTTCGACCTGTTCGTCGGGACGGTACCGGACGGAACCGCTTCTGTGTTCGTATTCGACGACATCGTGGTCTGCTAACTTTGGCAGGTGGACGTGGTGTAGTTGGATGGCGAGTGATTCTCGGTCCTGCGGTGGCCCGTCTTTGAAGTCAGAACCACTACGGTGGAACTGTTCGACGAGTTCGTCAACCGTCGTGGTCCCGGTAGCCTCGTGGCGCAAGTGGTGGATGATCCGGCGTCGGTGAGGATCGGCGACGAGCTGGAGACATGCGTCGAGACTGTGGGTCGTCATACTGCGTTACTCTATCCCGAGGTGCATCAACTGTAGATATTTTCACGCCTGAGGAGGTTTTGATTATGTGGGTGACGTCCGAAGCCTGCAAATCCCTGCGTCACTGGTCAATCGGTTGCTGTACTCTCTCACTACGTCACCCGGTTAATCAGAACTCATCTGATTGGTAAAATGTCCTCACTTGACACAATCGAAGCGCGTTAGTCCCGGTGTCCGCTCACCGGCGGAGTGATCACACATGGTACGAAATCCGTTCCGATCACGTCGAGAAACGCGGCGCCGAGCACGAGAAGCGGCCGATTCCGAGAAGGCGAAAACCGTCCTTTCGGAAGCCGCTGATGAAGATGTCGAACCAGATGCTGCGGCTGCAGCGGCGCTACGAGGGGCAGCAGCCGAGGAAACAGCCGAAATCGCCGAATCGACGGCTCGTCGTGCCCGCCGTCGTGGTCGAAAAACCATCACGTCCGAGGACGTTGCGCAGGCGAACGAACGACATCAGGGCCGGGAAGAACGTGGACGGCACCGATAACACTCGACTACAGAGACGTCCCTGCCAGACCCTCCCAAGCGACTGAACGATGCCAGAATGCAACAAGTGCGGTGCGTTCGTAACGTCACGATTTGCCCGCGTCTTCGGGGACAACGAGGACGACAGCTACGGTTGCCGCAGCTGTCTGCCAGTCACAGCACTGGTCGACGGAGATGCGTCACGGGATACTTCGTGACGCCGACGCGTGCGTCCGCTCCCGAGCGATGACTGACGTGCGGTACGGCAACCACCAACAGATAATGACAACGATACCCAACTCCGGTTCAGAGGCAACACTTTACGTATGCCGTGATTGTGGAGACGGCATCGAAGATCCCACCGACACGAACACCTGTCCTCACTGCGGCGGAACGCTCGTAAATAGTACTGTCCCGCACGATTAGCGGTGCAATCCGACGGAACCCTCGACACTCTTAGTCGACACCGGGAGCAAACTCCGCTCGGTGGAGATTCGTCCTGACTGGACGAACCCGACTCCCTGCTCGTCTGTCTGTACAGGGGACAAGAGAGGAGTAGGTAGCGCCACTCGGAACCGAATCTCATCACATTCGAATCAGCGAATCCGACGCCGTCGCGGTGTGGCAAACGATCGACGTCGGCGGGTGAGATGGTACCGCGGCCACGGTCATGTGAGGACCGATGGCGGAACCGATACCCTATCGGCCGACGGTCGAGTCCGCTCGCTCCTGGGCAAACAGGTCAAGGACGATCTTCGAGCCGCCGAGTATGACAGGGCCGACGAACAGGCCGATGGCCCCGAACAGAACGATTCCCCCGAAGATACCCACGACGATAGTCGCGACGTTGATCGCCCCGCTCCGGTTGATGATCGCCGGTCGAAGATAGAGGTCCGAGGCGCTGACCACCGACCCGTAGACGAAAAACAGTACCGCTGTAGTGGGACGACCGATCGCGAACAGGTACCCCGAAACCGGAAGCCAGACACCGAATGCCCCAACGAGTGGGAGCAACGTGAGAACAAATGTCGCCACGGTCAAGAACACAACCCCGGGCATGCCAACGAGCGCCAATCCGATGCCAAGTAGTACCGCCTGGACCGCTGCGACGGCGACGTTCCCGATAACTGACGCCCACATTAGGGCGTCAAGTTCCCTGAGAAGTTCTCGTTCCACACGACCAGAGAGCGGGACGATCGACTGCAACCATGTGACGAACTGTTCACCGTCTCGCAACAACGCAAAGAGTACGAAGACCGTCACGGTGAGTCCGACGAGCACCCCAGGGAGACCGCCGATGACGGTTACCGCGCCGGTTGCGAGGCGCTGCAACCCGCTCGCGATCGGCTCTTGATAGGTCGCGTACAACAGGTCGAAATCGATCACGTAGCCAATGGTTTCGAGTCGAACCTGAACGATGTCGAGACTGAGTTCCCCTGCTTGGAGGGCGGTTAGCAGCCCCAGTCCCTGCTGAATTGCAACTGTGAGGATATAGGCGATCGGGATGAAGAGGACAACTACCGAAAGCGAGATGAGGATGAGGGCGGCTCTAACTGAGCTCGTGTGACGCTCGAGCGTCCGTTGTGCGGGTGCGAGGACGTATGCGAGGACGATCGCGAGTAAGATATACTGAAGCTGTGTGAAAACGAAAAGGAGGCCGATAACCCCACTCACGACCGCCAAGATCGACAGTACAACATGGTCCGAAAACCAATTCTGAGGGTCTCTCTGTTCAGTCATATTCAGTATAGAGATTCCCCTCATCCTTGACTTGTGTGTACAGAATTGGGCCATCTGTCAGTGGTCGCCACCAGCAGCGACGAGGGGATACAGCGGTTCGAGCGAACCGTGCATACTCGAGAATCGAACCAAATCGACTGACGCTCTGCTCTACTCTCGATATGTCGGTTGTGTCTTAGTTTTGTGTTTGCTGCCCGAGGGTTACGGATATTGGTGGTGACTGGTTAGTGAACTCAGGATACACCTACAGTAGCAAACTGAAGAGGAGATAGGAGCCGACGACCGAGAGCGAGGGTGCCAGGATCCAGAGGATGACGATTCGGCGTGTGGCGGCCGGGTCGAATAAGCTCTCTGCGCTGAGCTCGTCGATGTGTTCCTCCCCGATCGGGGGAACCGCTGTGTCGCTGTCCCGTCGCCCCGTCCGCTCGCCAGCCGTACTGCTCGCCAGCTCGCCGATGGTCGGGCTCGTCGGTTCGTCATCAGACCCCGTAGACGCCGCGAGCGCACCCGTGGTGAGGCCCGCAGCCAACTCACGCTCGGTACGTCGGGTGGCGATCTCCGCGAGCGTGGCGGCGCGACTCGCTCGTCCCCAACCGAGTCCGATGATACAACAGGTCGTGCTCACCGCGAGACTCGCCGGAATACCGAGATACGAGAGGACGGTGATGATGGTCGCCCCGATGCTCGAGACGACGAGTGCGGCCAGGATGGGCAGGTCGGTGATCCCATCACTGACCGTCGCGAGCGTCCGCCGGGCGATCGTGAACCCACCGAGGCCGATGGCGGCGACGGCGAGCACGATGCCTTGCTCTATCGAGATGGACCCGTTGCCGACGAGCGGCGCGACCGCATTCGCGGCGTTCGACGCCCCTGCACTGAACCCCATGTAACACGCGATTGCAATGACCAGAAACGAGCCGACGAGGTCCCGGGGGGCTGCGTTCGTATTGAGGCGGAGGCGCGGAACGTTGCCCGAGCGATCGAGCTGGACGAGGTGCCGCTCGAAGCGCGTGAACGACATATGGGCCTCTAACTGGGGGTACAGATATCGGCCGACGATGGCACCAGTCACGAATCCGAGGAGTGGCGCAACGATCCACGCGGAGACGATCGTGAACATCAACGCCTCGTTGAGCGAGTCCGTTGCCAGACCGAGCCCGACGATTGCACCCACGGCAGTCATCGACGTCGAGGCGGGAACCCCGTAGAGATTCGAGAGCAAGAGTGCCAGACCGGTGAAGAACAGAACACCGACAGTCGCTATTGGCGAGAACTGCACCGCCGGAACGATGCCGTCGCTCATGGTGGCGATGACGTTCCGACCGACCGTCCACGCACCCAGAAACGCGAAGAGCGTGAACAGGGTTGCGGCAGTGGCCTTTCTGACGAGGCGACTCCCGACGGCCGGTCCGAACGCGACACCGGTCGACGATCCACCAATGTTAAACCCGACGAAGGCAGCCACGAGCAACCCCACGACAACCAGTGTAGATACCATATTCAAGCGATCCTTATTCCAATAGTTCGGCCCGGAGACGTAATTCCGTGTCCCTCCTGGATGGTCGATGGACGTCGATGTATTCGACCCGGCTACTGATACCGATACGGACCGGTCTCTCACTCATTGGTGGGCCCCCATCGGGAGCGGTAATGTTCGAGAAGATGGTTTGACTTGGCCATCTACATCTCTCGTCATAGCCGTAAATGTGGGATGCAGAAGAGTGACATCCCCCCGTGGTAAACGATGGGGCTTCCCGTACCGCAGTTGGGATATTTGCTGGTCTACGAAACGACCTGTTCTTGCGGGGCGAAAACCCCACTTTCTGCATCGAACAGGTGTACCGATGGCTGTGCCAAACAGCCGTTACTGCGAAGACCGGTCCCAGTGGTTCGTAGACGGTCTCGACCGCCGCTCCCGGTGGACTGGGGTGCCCCTCGGGTTCCAGGTACGCGTTCGCGTGTTCCGCGTAGTGATCACAGCCCCACGCGCACTTTTCGACCTCTGCGAGAGCTTGCGAAATCGGTTTGCCCATCTCGCGAGTCATCGTTTCGGCGTACTTGCGCTTGTTCTCGCGCAGGATCTCACCGGCAGCCGCAAGCAGTTCTTCGCGTTCCCGAACCGGCCGGAGGCGCCAGTCTTCGAACGCTGCATTCGCCCGGTCGAGCGCTTCTTCGACCTCCGACTGGGTGTGGTCCGCGTACGATTCGATCCGCTCGCCAGTCGACGGATCGACTACGTCCATGTCCGTGTGAATTAGATATGCAAGAGATGAACTCACAGGGATCCCGTTGGCGACACGACGGAGATCGCACGCTGGCGACGGACTCGGTCGTGAACGCGACCGCCATCTGTTTCGCCGTGTCCAAGTCGCCGGGTCGAGGGTTGCGTGTATCACCGAGAGCAGCGGGGGTAAGCCTACAGGATGAACGTGACAATGGCAAGAACGACGAAGATGATGACCAGCCATTTGGCGATATCCATACTGAGTCCAGCGACACCCCGAGCACCGAGCACCGCTGCGACGATCGCGAGAATCAAAAAGAGGACTGCAAGCTCGAGAAAATTACCCCCTAACTGTAACGGTACCGCCTGGATCGAGACCGCGCTATCCAGAACTCCGTATGATGCTATCATAGCATATCTACGCCTCTCGAGTATGTTAACCCCCGACATATTCATTCCCATCCTGTTTTTGAATAACCGAGTGACTCTGTCCGGGTAGACTCAATTCACCCGATTAATCAGAATACATTCTCGTTCGGAAAATCAGGGCTACTATTCTGTCGTCAGCCGTATTGGGCTGTACTGTGTCCCGAGACGACTACGAAGAGGAACTGTCTGCCGGTCGGGAGGAGATCGCATCCATACTAAGCGGTGTGGCGGAGGGAATTCGCACAGGAGCCGTTCGGTTAGGCGATAGCCCGGATGCTGTGACTGTCGATACGCCAGACGAACTCACGCTGGAAATCGAACTCGAAACCGAAGACGACGCGATGAGTCTGGAACTGGAACTGGAGTGGACCGTATCGAGTGCAGCGTCTCCTGTTTCGTCCCTCGACGTTACTCCCGAGGGTGAGGACGAGGAGGTCGGGCTTATGGGAGCCACTGATGGAGCACAATCACTGGCTCGATTTGAAGTCTACCGGGCTCGAGATGAGGAATGGCGCTGGCGACTCCGTCATCGAAACGGGAACATCATTGCGAGCAGTGGCGAGGGGTACACCCGAAAACACAATGCCCTGAAGGGCCTTCGGAGTGTGATAGCGAATTCGGCAGACGCAGCAATAAGTGAAGAGACATGATAGAGATAGTTAATATCATCCTTGATCGACTGAATACGAGGTCCGCCGACGGGGTCGCTGACGCCTGGCCACTTGGTCGAACGTTGGTCAGCGAGGATGGCGGGACGGAGGACGGAACCACCACGGACGGTTCTGACACCGTCTCACCACCGCATCTGTATGAGTGCCGATCGTGTGATCGAGTCTATGTTGCCACCGACAAACGCACGTGTTCTACGTGCGACATTGCCGTCGATCACGTCGCATAGACTGACGACACTATCCCATCAGAAATTACCCATGGAATCAGACAACTCACATCCACCGCAGGATTCCACGGAGTGGGATACCCCGGACTCTGTCCGTTCTGTGGCACGGCCTTGCGAGATGGGGGAGCCGGATTCATGGAACACATCGAGACAGCGGATACGTGTCGGGAACGGTTCGAGGCGTGGTTGGAGAACATCAGCGGCGATATGGAGGGCACGTGGACGGGATGATCCTAGATCGATCACGATCTCGTCACTACCTTCGACTAGAGGTGTCGTACGAACGTTGATTGCCCCGGCCCTACACAGAGAACCATGGCCGAATTTCCAGACGAACGACACCTCGTCCTATTCGAGTGGTAGTTTTTCACCCGGTTAATTAACACACATATTCATTCGGAAATTCGGGGATACTATCTCTCCACCAGCCGTATTCGTACGAGAGGGATGATCGAGCCCATCTATAGTTCTGCGACGTCGGAACCGAAATCTGATGATGTAGACATCGACGCAATACTCGAGCGGATCGAGGCGTGCGTTAAGGACATCAGTCTCGGATTCAAGCGATGGGACGATCCCTACGCTCGTGGACCCGGGCTCTATTTCGTCGTCGAAGGTGATTCCATGGCCGAATTCGCGGCTCCGATGGGGTCGAACCGCTGGCCGGTCGAGGACTGTGGGACTGTCTTTGCTGAGACCGACACATTTCTTGAGGCGACACAAAGAGTCGCACTTTCCCATGATGGTGCAATCGTCGTTCACAGCGACGGCACGATCGAGGAGGGAATGGTCCGGATCGATCAGCGTTCTCCAACCGAATGCCGACGAACAGACGATCTTCCCTACGCCGAGTGGATGGGGACCCGCCACATGAGTGCGCTGGAAACCTCGACCCGCGAAGAAGTGGTCGCGGCGATCACACTCAGCGAAGAAGACGGACGTGTAACCGTTTTTACTGACGGCACATTCGATGATTCCCTAGCGACGTCCCTGGTGATTGATTGACCAACGGGGGGTAAAGACACGCATGGTTGTTGAGTCGGATTTGCTACTTCCGTTTCTTGCCGGGCTAACACTCGTTTTGTCCGTTGCACATACGCTTGGAATCGTCGCTGATCGACTCGGGTTTGCACCGGTCGTTGGTGAACTCCTCACCGGGTTGGTGCTTGGCCCCTCGGTTCTCGGGTTCGTTGCTCCTGCGGTCACGGCTATCGTCGTCCCTGTGCCCGATCGACTGGCAGCCATCTCGTCGCTCGGGCTCATTCTCCTCCTCGTACTGGCTGGAACGGAAGTTGACGTTCAGACGGTGCGCCGCAATGCCCGACCGACGATAGCGCTCGCTACCGGAGCCTCCGTCGTGCCGTTCCTTCTGGGGTTCGCGCTGGGATGGGCGCTCCCCCCGAGGTTTCTCGTCACTCCCGGCCAGCGACTGCCGTTCGCACTGTTCTTGGCGACGGCGCTGAGCATCTCGGCGGTCCCCGTCGCCGTCCGTGTGCTGATCGACCTCGACGCGATGGACCGAACAGTGGGCCAACTCACCCTCACCGTCGCTGTCGTTATCGATGCAGCGGGGTGGATTGCGCTCACGATAGTTTCTGACATCGCTCGTGAGGGACAAATAGAGCCGTTTGCGGTCGGTCGAACGCTCGTCGTCCTCGGTGTATTCGTCGGAGGTGCCGTTGTTCTCGGGCCGCGAATCGTCGATACACTCTTCGATGTCACCGAATACGTTCGATCGCCGGTGTTGACCGGATTTTCGATCGTCATCGTCGTCGGGTTTGCGATGGCCGGGGGGTCGCTCGCACTTGGATTGGAAGCCGTTCTCGGCGCGTTCCTCGCAGGCGTTCTCGTGAGAAATCGACTCAACGCGGAGACCAACCGAGTATTTCAGATGGTGGCGCTCGGACTGTTCGCACCCATCTTCTTTGCGACGGCAGGGTTACGGGTTGACTTGAGCGGACTGTTCACGCTGGATACGCTTCTGGTCGCAGGCGTCACACTCGCCGTTGCAGTGCTGGGAAAGGCACTTGGCGTGATACTCGGAGCGAGATTAACCGACCTCTCCCGAGCAGAAACCGTCTGCCTTGCCATCGGGCTCAACGCTCGCGGCGCAATGGAACTCGTCGTGGCGGCCCTGGGCTTGGCAATTGGAATCCTCACGCCCACCATCTATGCCGTCATCGTGCTCGTCGCCATCGTCACGTCCGTCATGACGCCGCCACTGCTCCGGCGTGCGCTCGTGCACCTTCCATACGACGAACCCGCAGGGGCGGCGTGATATTTCAACGACAGATATCTCAGCTATGTCCGGTCGTCCCGGATGCAAACATTGAGATGCGTTCACTCACTCCAGGACTGTATGCCAGTACGGGAGCACAAGTCCCAGCACGACCACGTGGATTCGCTCCCGTTGGTCTCGAAGTCCGCGACAGTCTCGGAGGTGTCGGCGATGGATCGGCGTCGACGAGACGAGGTTCGAGCGCGGCTTCTCGACCTCGGCGCTAGATACGGGTTCGACGAGTCGGTCCCCGAGCGGGGAGCGATCGACTGGGACACCGTCTTCGAGCGAGCGACCCACTCCAATCGGAAACTGGCGCCACGAATCGGCGCCCTGCGGGATCGATTCAAGCGGGACCATCCCGCACTGGTGCGGATCGTCCTCGAGACCGATGAACCGGTCGGACACGCCGCGGGCCAGTACGTCTCGATCCGGTATGGGAGCCGAACCCGGGCGTACTCCATCGCAAGTTCGCCCAATCGTGACGAGACCGAACTGTGCGTCCGTCGGGTGCCGGACGGCCGGCTCTCGCGGCGTCTCTGTGGCGACCTCTCGGTCGGGGACGAGGTAACCATCCGGGGGCCCAACGGCCACCTTCTCCTAGAGGACGTCTCGCGCCGTGACGCGGTGTTTCTCGCAACCGGCACGGGCGTCGCGCCGATGAAGAGCATGATCGACTACACGTTCGAGGAGGAGCGCGACGAGTACCGGGGCGACGATCGGGACGTGTGGCTGTTCCTCGGTGCGGCATGGGAGGACGACCTGCCGTATCACGAGGCGTTTCTGGACCGCGCTCAGACCCACGACAACTTCCATTACGTACCCTGCCTCTCCCGGGAACCGTGGCTGTCGGATTGGGACGGCGAGACGGAATACATCCAGGACGCGCTGCTGAAATACGTCGACGAACGGTCGCTCGAAGATGCCACGTTCGGGCGTCACATGGCCGAACTGCTCGACGACCGACCCGAAACCGACATCGGCGCGCGACTGGATCCACACGCGATGGAGGTGTACGCCTGCGGGATTAACGCGATGGTGTACAGTCTGGAGACGGCAGTCCGACGGCTCGGCGTCCCACCCCGGCACGTCCACTGCGAGGGCTACGGGTAACCTTCGCTGCACAGAGGGCCGGGAGAGAGCGCCTGGCTACTGCGTCGCCTCGACGTCCGTCTCGGGAAGCGACGACCCGTCGGTCGTCCTCGGTGTTCTCTCGTACCGGATTGCTCAGTGACCGGCGGCGACGCCGAGGACCACGACGTGGTAGACGACGACGGCGATGAACACCACGTAGAGAAGCCCGGCAACGAGGAACGGGGTTGGACGCATTCGATTCGTGGATATGAACTGGGTCCGAAGCAAGACCATCGCACCACCAATAAGCGCGAGAACCGCTGACAGCGTGTTCAGGAATCCAATCGTCCCCCACGAGACACCGAGGTCCCAAGAGGTAAACAGGATACCGAGCGTGACAGGGAGCGTTCCCTGGAACACCATCGCGCCCGTGATATTCCCAATTGCGAGGGTATCTTTACCCTCACCGATCCAGATGACTGAATTGAATTTCTCGGGGAGTTCAGTGGCCAGCGGTGCTAACAGGAGGGCAATCAGCGCTGCGGGAACGTCCAGCACCTCCGTCGAGAAGAACTCAACCTCGGTCACAAACAGATGGGCACCAGCGATGATCACGAGCAGCGCACACACGGTCTGCGTGACTACCATCCACAGGGGTGGTTCGTCGATGGGGACGATGGCCGATCCGAACGCCGGGAACGGTCGCTGGCCTTCGGTTAGTAACCCCCTGAGGTGTAGCCGATCGAGTTCTTCCCCGACGATACGCTGGCCGGCTGCGAGTGTTTGCTTGACGTACACGGCATACAGGGCGACGAGCCCGAGGGCAATACCGATACGGAGCCCGCGAGATGGAACGAACGCGGCCACCACTGCGAACGTGTATCCGACGAGGAAAAACGAGAGGTCACGTCGGAGGGCTGGCACGTCGGCCTCGAATATCTGGCCGGCGTCGCGACGGCTGCCGAAATACAGCACGCTCGCGCCGACCAAGGTCATCGCGATCGTCGCAAGCATAAACGGCGCGCCAAGGATGGCCCCGACGCCGATCGCGTCGGCAGCGGCCTGATCCCCCCGACCGAGGAGGACCGAAACGATGGCAATCACGGGGATCATCGTCTCGGGTAACGCCGTCCCGACTGCGGCCAGGATGCTTCCGGTCGCGCTCTCGCTCACGCCGAGGTGATATCCGAACCACTCGACCGAATTCGTGAAGATCTCCGCGCCACCGAGGAGTAATGCAAACGCGCCGAGAAGCAGTCCGAGATTCAGCAGTGGAATCGAGAAAACTTCTACTGTTTGGAACATGGTGGTGTGTTCAATTCAAGTGTCGTTCTGTTCGTAGGCATCGAACCAGCCAGTGACGGTCTGCTCGAGCGCCCCGGTCGTACTCCCGAGGTTCAGCATCTGGTAGCCGTTCGTCGCTTTTTCGTTGACATCATCCATCCCGAATCCGAGTCCTGCGATGGGGACACCCGCATCGACGGCCTTCGATCGAACCGTCTCGACGGCTTCCTGCACCATCGGATGATCTATCTCACCGGGGTGACCGAGCGACACCGAGAGGTCGAACGGGCCGATGAAGACGAATCCCAGGTCCGGGACGGCTAGGATGTCGTCCAGGTTCTCGATGGACGCCTCGGTCTCGATGGTCACACCGACGAGGGTTTCTCTGTCTTCGGTCGCAATGTAATCGTCAGCGAGGCCCCAGCGAGACGCCCGTGGCGAGGCCAGTCCTCGATCACCGGGACCATCGTCGTAACGGAACCGTGCGGATCGAACCGCATCGCGGACTTCGTCGGCGGTTTCCACGCGGGGGAGGAACACGTTTCTCACACCGAGGTCCAGCGCTTTCCGGACGAGCGTTAGATCCGTATCGGGAAGTCGGAGAAGTACTTCCACCTCCGTCCGTTCGGCTGCGCGGAGGAGGTCTTCCAACTGACGTGCATCCGACGGGTTCGGTCCACCGTGTTCGAGATCCACCCAGACGAAATCGACGCCGAGCTCACCGTAGAACTCCACGAGCGTCGGGCTGTACGTATTGTCGAGGACGCCGAGAGCGATACCGCCGTCCTTCAGGGTTGCGGCGAGGTCGTTGGCTGGCTGTGAAGCTCTCTTTTCGTTACTCATCGCAAGCGGAGCATTCGGGGCACTCGTATAAAAACTCCAACAGTTTTCATCGCATACGCGATTGTGATTAATCGAGAGAAAGGTGGTAGTCGGACGACCGCTGAGTGGGTACGCCTCACGTCCACCGAGGGTCCGTCGTGGAATCGCGATCGGTACAACCCATCGTCGTCGTCGGATTTGTTGTCGGTGAATGCAGAGCCCTCAACGGATATGGAATACTGGTTTGACAATCCGACGCTGAGTCACCTAGCGTTCGACATCGCATCACCGACCGGCTCGGCCGTCTGATTCAGTTTCTGATGAACTCGATTGATCGTCCGGTTCGTCGGTGAGGTTGAGACCAGCCATGAGACGAGCCGTGATGAACACGTGCAGAGGCTTCTGACGTAGTTGGTCAACAGGCACTCACTCTCTGTGGCTACGACGCATTCTTCAGAACGAAACGTCGGCTTCGTCCGTGGGCCCCACCGCTGCTACGGAGGGGTTCGTGCCACGGTCATCGTAGAATTTGCGCCCGATATACTCGTCGCTCACGTTACCGATGATGGTCGTGTACAACTCGTCGGCCGAGGTATACCTCTCTTGACCGACGTGACCGAGTATCGTCGAAATCGTCTCGGTTTCCTGTGCGTCCGGGGCCTCGAGTTCGATGTCTCCAATCTGCTCGATGACCGAGCCGTGATCGATCGGAAAGCTGAATTCGTCTTCGAGGGATGCGATTACGGTAGGTATCTTCATCAGATACCCGGATACCCGTTCCCCACCAACATAAAGTGACAATAATTTACAAACCGAGTCGTTTTTTGATTAACTGAGATACAGTACTTGACACACCGTTGGCGGTGACACGTTCGCCCTTGGACCGCTCAAGCACGGTGTACCCGGTGAACGAGGGGACGTTCTCCTCGGCCTTCGTTAACACTGATACGGTTATCCGCCGAGCCACCACCCGTAGAGCCGTTCCTGCTCGTCAGTGTCGGGATGCTTCTTCGAGTCGCCGTAGGTCTTCCCCTTGAGCAGCTGGCGTTCAACTGCGTTCGCGAACCGATTGCGCCAGGTGCGTGAGAGAACCGATTCATCCGGGATGCGTTCGATACCGAACACCTCTACGAGTTCTGCGTACTGTGTCAGGCTTCGATAGCTCTGACCCGTGATTTCTCGGTAAAGGAACAGTCGAAGCATTCCATGGAACGGATATGGTGCCGGATGCCACTCGGGGTAGCCGTCCTCAAGCGTTTCGAACGGGCCCTCTAGAGCGGTGAGTGTGTTCGTGAGGACTGACCCACCGCGGAGTTGCCGGTGGAGTTTAATGCCAACACTGTACGCGTCAGTGAGACGAAGCGACCGATTTGCCATACGGTGAACTTGAGACGCTCACGCAATCTGATTTATATCCGTTTGACAGTGGCGAAGTGACAGACTATCCCGAATTCACTATCTTGTAATACGAATACTATTTCAAACCTTATATATAGGAAACGAGTTCACGGAGTCCACCGTATCCAGCCGTGTATACGCAAAGTTGACATCTGGAGTTCTGTGAAATTATTCTCAAATACACCGTCTACAGCCTCTGACGTAACGTAAGATATCCCTGAAATCCAGCACTGTATTCCGATCCTACAGAGCAGTTTTCTCTTAATACGAAGTTGGTGGTAGATTCTACACGCACCGATACGACGCAAGAGCTCCCCCCGGCGGATTGGGATAACTGATTACTTCGACATATGTCAATACTGACTCATCACAATTGGCACTGACCCACCAAGTTATTTTGCTCTCTTCTTGGTAAATCACAACGATGACTGCAAAGTTCTGAGGGAATTCCTCGATCAAGCTCTGATTTTCATCGCCAGGTTTGAGTTTGTAACGCCCATGGAAGTGGGCAGACTGAGGGAGTTCGATTGACGTCCACGCATAATTCTCACCAGGGGAATATGATCTCAGGCCTTGTCCTATTTGATAATTGCCGGTAAGCCCATCGTTTCGTCTATTGGTTAAATTCGCTGGGACTTCTACCACCGATACTTCATACGAATGAGTCACGTTGGCTGAATTATTGACGATTACTTTTACCGGATCCTCTTGTCCAGATGGTGCTGTTGTGCACCCTGCAAGCACCAGTAACAGCCCCAGACATAGAAGTGTGATTAGTCTCACGAATCGCTAATTTCGTTATTATCTATAGTTCTCACTTCTCAAAACGATAACCCTCTTAGGGAAGTGGTGGAAAAAGTGGCTCTGTTGAAATCCTATCCTTCCGACATATTATCCTGCTGAAACAGCCGGTCGATAGAGACTGCGAACTGCTCAATTTCGTCACCGGTCCATTGTCCACCGTCGGTGACGAGTCGACATTCGGGCTGAAGTGCGACATGGTTATCCCTGTCTGGAGAGAAGGTAAGGGAATGACGCCCTCTATTTCCACTACTGAGCGACAGCCGATCGGCAAGGTGATGCTCTATTGCCCTGAGTGTAGTCACGAAAGTCGCATTAATGACGACTGGCTCATCCGCGTCCTCGCTGATTCTCAGACCTACGAGTGTCCGAATTGTGGAGCAATGATACCCGCTCATATCAAAAAGAATTGACCAAGCGGAGAGGTGAATCGCTTCATAGGGAGTAGCGTAAGCCCTCTTACTTCCAAATGTGACGGAACCCTGATGTATTGAAATCAGTATTCAAGATTGAGCAGCTGAAACAGCCGTTCAGTATGACTGCTGTATTGACCGTTTAGAGTGATCCATCTACGCTATGAATGAGACAGGAGATAGTGAGTTCACGGAACTGTTTCCACCAGCGGCGTGAGCGGACGAGCGCGCCGTACTTCCGCTTGAGTGTTGAGTTGACGGTCTCAGATTGACTCCGTTGGGCGTGGAGATCAGCGTCTAAGCGTGCGTTCTATGCCTTGTGGAGCGATGTGAACTCACGGTGCTTGATCAGTGGGTAAATCTCGTGTTGACGGGCAAGCCGTCTGGTTTTCTGATCGTCGTAGCCTTTGTCACCGAGCAGGATGTCAATGGTCTCGGGGTTGCGCTTGATCAAGGACGGAGCAATCTGGCTATCGTGTTTTCGTGTCGTCGTCACGTGTAAATCGATGATTGCGTTCACCCTCGTATCGATCAATAGTGTCGCTTTGAGTTGCTGAATCCTCAGTTTCGCTCGTTTCGTGTAGTGTTTCGAGGCGTGACTCCGCTCGAGGCCTGAGGCATCGATGCTAACAATACCGTTCGTCGGCAGCTGGGTTACTGAGAGAGTGAGAAGCACGCGCCAGATAGCCATCTCTAGGCGGTCGAACATTTTGCATAAAGCACACTGGCGAGGGAGAGAGATGCGTCCGTTCGGGAAGGACTCCAGAAAGCAACCACGACTGGCCGCTCCAGCCCATCTGCTCTTCGATCTCGATCCATCCCTGGCTCAGTACGACGTACCAGAAGTGAACCAGTCCGTGCAGTACGAGGAAGACGGCTACCGCGATTTGAATCATAGGGTACAGCCTCCTCGGTACGCACCGACTTTCCCGAAACGTTCGTGTACGGCTAGACTCACATGCGGGCACCTCGCTCCGAACTGACCTGCGAAGTTGGTTGCTCCGCGAGCCGTTCCGCCCGCTCTTGTAGTCCCCGCAGCATACCGTAGGTCATCAAGAACGTGACCGGGTCGAGCACCGATCGAGCGCCGATACGAACCGCGGGGTTCGCTGGCAGACGATTCCGAGAGCGGACGAGCAGTCGCGTCGCTCGGTCGTCGAGCGGTTCGAGGACGAACGACCAGACCCACCACGCCGGCTCGTCGGGCGTTCGGAGGACCAGCGCCCACTCCGGATTGAGCTTGACCACCTCCAGCGTCGCGTCCGGGAACCGATCAGCCTGACCGAGACGGTTGGTGTCGCCCACAGCAAGGTCTTGCCACTCTGGAACGATGCAGTCGGCGCTGTGGATGTCGAGGACGACGAGGTTCTCCGCCCACTCGTAGCTGTAGAACCGGTCCCGTTCTTGACCGAGTTGGCGCAGCCACGGCCAAATGGCGTTGGACGGGACGTCGATAGTGATCGCCATCGTCGACGCTGCATCTGCGTCCGGTAGCAGGTCATCGCCGGGAAGTGACCGTTCGACCTTTGCCGCTGTTGCTCCCCAGTTCAGTCCGCTGGTTCCACCAGGTGGTCACTGTCTGCGTTCGAACCTGCTCTGGACTCACTCCGACTGGTCTCTCCTAGTTTCGGTTGGCTCAGTATCCCGGATGCGAACTGAATCACCCTCCCCTCGCTTGGTGAGTTCCCGCTGCGGGAAGGGAATCTTGATACCTTCTCGGTTGAACGCAGATTTGACGCTGTGGATGACGGCCTGGACCGACAGCCACTTTCGCTGTGGCGTCGGATTGTCTATCCAGAACCGGAGTTCGAGTACGACGGCTGAATCATCGAATCGAACCGGAAACACCTGCGGGGCTGGCTGGCTCATTATCTCGTTGAGGTCCGCGATCGCCTCCAGCGCGATCGCCCCCGCACGCTCGGGGTCCACGTCGTAATCGATCCCGATTTCGACACGCTGTCGTAGTTTCCCTTCCACACTTCGGTTGATGATCGTTCGATTTCCGACGGCTTCGTTCGGGAGGACGACGTGCTCACCGTCGAGATTACGGAGCCGGACGTGATTGACCGTGATTTCAGTAATAAAGCCTTCGTGCTCCCCGATTCTGACCCAGTGGCCGACGTCGAACGGCCGTGAGAGCATCAGGACGAACCCCGCGAGAATCGACGCGAGCGTGCTTTGGAACGCTAAGCCGAGAATAATCCCGAGGACGCCAGCACCCAACAGGAGATTGCTCAGCTGAAACCCCCAGAGTGAGAACGTTCCAAACACCGCGAGGGTGTAGAGTACGATCTGGCCGACGTAGAAGCTGACACGACGCTGGTGGGCCGATGTCACTCGGATTCTAGAGCGGGTTCCGTCCAGAAGCAATCCTTTGAGAAGCCGTGTGCCAGTGTACGCGGCGACGAAGAGGACGACCGAGAGGAGTACACGGACACCAGTATCGACACCGACCTGGACGAAGCCCGCGATTTCCAGCGCGTCAGTCGTTGCGTCCCACCTGTCCAACAGGACGAAGGCGACGACGGAAGCCAGTACAAGAAGCAGTCCCGCTCGCACGATTTCGGCGGTCTCGGTTCGAACGTAGGACTGAAGATACGTTCCAAGATACCAAATCACTCCTCCGATGACAACTGCTCCGGCGATGATCGTCAGGGCCTCGTCAAACGAAGGGCTGGACTGGAGCGGGACTTGAAGGGGTAGAATACAACACGAAGTTCCTCGCATGAGACGTTGAGAGACGAGCTACTTTGATAAAGAACGGGCGATGTCGTGTTCCGCAGGTAACTGTTAAGAATCCAACTCCGTTGAAGCACTCAGAGAACTACAGATTCCACCGAGAGCGCACCCGTTGCAGGCCCTGCGACTCGATGAAGACAGATGACTTGTCGCGCAGTACTGGTAAGGCGTTATTCTGTAACGCCACCCAGACTCGTCATGGGAGTGGCACCGGCAACAATCGCGCCGGTGGCCAGCACTGCAGCTGAAAGGATAACGAAGGGTGACGCGGACGCATAACCTGTGCCCGCTACGCTTTCACAGCGCCAGCCGCCCAACAATTTCCTTCCGAAGAGCGTACAGGGAAAACTCAGCCCACGCGATGAGTGGACTACGCCTGTCCCAGCCTATGACTCGTCTGTCACCTCGGTGAGTGCCGCGTCGAAATGTGCCTGGGTGAGGACAATATCCTCGACGGCCGTCGGTTCGTCGCCGGACTGGGAGCGAACGTGTTCGCGAACGGCGGCGGTAGCCGCGCCGCGACACAGCGCGGCCACATCCGCCCCCACGAGACCGTCCATGTCGGCAGCTAGCTGGTCCAGGTCCACGTCGTCTGCCAGCGGTCGCTTGCGGGTGTGAATCGTCAGAATCTCGCGCCGAGTCGCCTCGTCGGGTACCCCGACCGCTATCTTGCGCTCGATGCGGCCCGCTCGCGTCAGCGCATCGTCGATGAGGTCTGGCCGGTTCGTGGCGGCGACCACGACCACGTCTTCGAGTTCCTCTAACCCATCGAGTTCGGTCAACAGCTGCGAGACGACGCGTTCGCCGACCTGATTGTCCCCGCCACCGCTTCCGCGCTTGCTTGCGATGGCATCGATTTCGTCGAAGAATATCACGGTGGGCGCGTTCGAGCGCGCCTTCTCGAATATCTCCCGGACGCCTTTCTCACTCTCACCGACGTACTTATCGAACAGTTCGGGGCCCTTCACCGAAATGAAGTTCGACTGTGCCTCGTTCGCGACTGCCTTGGCGAGCAGGGTCTTGCCGGTGCCGGGCGGTCCGTGCAGCAGAATCCCCTTCGTCGACTGGAGGTCGACTTGTTTGTAGGCGTCGGGGTAGGCGAGCGGCCATTCGATGGCTTCCTGCAGTCGCTCTTTGGTCTCGGCGAGGCCACCGACATCGTCCCATGTCACGTCGGGCTTCTCGACGAACACCTCTCGGAGCGCGCTCGGGTCAATCTCCCGAAGCGCCGAACGGAAATCCCCTTCAGTGACTTCGAGCGTCTCGAGCGTTTCGGCGCTTATCTCGTCGCCTTCGAGGTCTAAGTCCGGGCGGACGCGCCGGAGTGCGTTCATCGCCGACTCCCGGACCAAGCTTTCGAGGTCCGCGCCGACGAAGCCGTGCGTGTTATCGGCGTACGTGTCGAGGTCGACGTCCTCTGCGATGGGCATCTCGCGGGTGTGAATCTGGAGAACTTCCTTCCGTCCCTGTGTGTCGGGCGCGCCGATCTCGATTTCGCGGTCGAATCGCCCGCCGCGCCGGAGGGCGTTGTCAATGGAGTCGACGCGGTTCGTCGTCCCGATGACCGTCACCTGGCCGCGCTCTTCGAGGCCGTCCATCAGCGAGAGCAGTTGGGCGACTACCCGGCGCTCTACCTCGCCCTGGGTGTCGTCGCGCTTCGGAGCGATGGAGTCGATCTCGTCGATGAAGATAATCGCGGGCTCGTTCTCGGCGGCCTCTTCGAACACCTCACGGAGCCGCTCCTCGCTCTCGCCGTGGTATTTCGACATGATCTCCGGCCCGCTGATAGTCGAGAAGTTGGCGTCTATCTCGTTGGCGACCGCCTTCGCTATCAGCGTCTTCCCAGTCCCCGGCGGGCCGTGAAGCAAGACGCCCTGGGGCGGCTCGATACCGAGCGCCTGGAACAGTTCGGGGTGTGTCATCGGCAACTCTATCATCTCCCGCACTTGGTCGAGCTCGTCGTCCAGCCCACCGACGTCTTCGTACGTGACGCCCGGTAGCTCGGCAGCCGAACTCTCGACGTCGCCCGCCGCGTCGACGGCCTCGGTAGATCGGTCGACGACCTCGACGTCGGTCGACCCCGTGACGACGACGGTTCCCTCGGGGTCGGTACCGACGACGCGTATCGGAATCCGGCGGTTCGAGCGCCCCATCGCCGCGCCGAGTCCGAGCGAGAGCGGGATGGTCTGGCCCTCCTGTACGGCCCGGTTGGCGAGCTTCTCGCGGAGATACGAGGAGAGGTTCCCTCGAATCTGGAGACCCTCGGGGAGCGCAATCGACAGCGTCGCCGCTGGTTCCACGTCGGCGGCCCCGACCGAGACGAGTCGGTCGAGGCGTGCGCCGATAGCCTTCCGCGTCTGCCCGTCGATACCGAGGACCCCACGCTGTCGCTCGTCGGTCTGTCCCGGTCGGACACGGACGACTGCAGTGCCGCCGTCGCCGTCGATGCGGACGAACTCACCGCTTTCGATGCCGAGTTCCGACATCGCCTCGCGGTCTATCGCTGCGATACCCTTGCCTGCACTCTGCCTGTCGAGCGGCTTCACAATCAATTTCATCAGTAGTCACCGTCCAGGCTGCACTCGAAAGGAATGACGCGGCTATCCACGTCGTCGAGACAGATACAGAACTGGAACTACACAGACTACTGTTCCGCGACGGAAATATCTGTGCGTCTACATTCCTGACAGGCGCCGAGCCACCAGCCGTACAGCTGCTCCCGGGCGTCCGGATTTGGATGCTTCTTCGAATGGCCGTAGATTTTGGCCTTGAGGAGTTGTCGCACGATAGCGTTGGCCGCCAGACGGGGGGCGTGTGTCGCGCCGTAACCCTACCCGTCTGCCATGAAGTAGCCTCGGTCGGTGACGAGACGGATGCAGGCCAGCACCACCGGAACACCCCGTGACTGCTCCCTGTGTTCGTGCAGTTCGACACTCGTCTTGATAATGGTCATGTCGCCGTACTTCGAGGTGACTCTCCTGTAGTCAGGTGAGCGCTCGATGACGCCCGTCTTCGTGATGATACCGACTGGCTCACCGGTCGGGTCGGCCGTGACGATGAGCGAGGATATCTCCCGCTCGAACATCGTCTCGAGGACATCAGGTTCCGTACCGGCAGATCGAGCATTCGGTCGGAATCGCCCTCGCGAACCTCAAACTCCAAGGTTGGCTCGCGTTTGAGGGTGGGATAGTTCACTCCACGGAGAGGGAGAATTGCGTCTGCTTCTCTGTGACAAATTTAAACGTATCTTTGCCCATTATCTAGACAAATAGGTCTTGAAGTGCCATAGAAAATTATCTTTTGAGTTATAAGATGTTTACTATACTCGGACATATCAATATAGAAACTAAAATGGGCAAAATGGAGACAAAATTGGCAATACAAATGTCAGATAGTACTCTATCGACCCGGGCAGCACGCTTATTATCCTGCCCTGGGAACCAAAAATTGAATGTCAGACACTGACATGGAGTACACGTACCTCGGAGACACGGGTCTGGAAGTCTCGCGCCTTTGTCTCGGCTGTATGAACTTCGGCAGCGGGAACCGACCGGGCTACGAGTGGGATTGGACGACCGACGACGAGGAAAAAAGTCTTGAGGTGATTGAGCGGGCGATTGACCTCGGGATCAACTTCTTCGACACGGCAAACATGTACTCGACAGGAGAAAGCGAGGAGATACTTGGAAAGGCACTGGAGGGACGCCGGGATGAGTTCGTCGTCGCAACCAAGGTGTACAATCAGATGGCTCAGCGCCCAAACGGGATGGGGCTATCGCGCAAGCACATTATGGAGCAGATCGACGCCAGTCTGGAGCGCCTCGGAACCGACTATGTCGACCTGTACCAAATTCATCGCTGGGACGAGCACACACCGATAGAGGAGACGCTGCGGACGCTGGACACCCTCGTCGATCAGGGTAAGGTCCGGTACGTCGGCGCGAGTTCGATGACAGGCTGGCGGTTCATGAAGGCCCTCAAAACGAGCGACGTGGAGCACTACGAGCGGTTCGTCTCGATGCAGCCCGAGTACAGCCTCGTCAACCGCCACGAGGAAGCCAACGTCCTCCCGGTCTGTGCCGATCAGGACATCGGAGTCGTCCCGTGGTCGCCTCTCGCCCGGGGCTTCCTCGCTGGGAAGTACGAACGTGATGCGACGATCGACGCCGACTCCAAGCGGTTCACCGAGGACCGGCGACCCGAGGACCGTTTCTCCGACGACGCGTGGGAGACGCTCAACCGTGTGCGAGAAATCGCGGCCGAGAAGGACGCGACGCCCGCGCAGGTCAGTCTCGCGTGGCTGCTGCACAAAGACGTGGTCGACGCCCCGATTATCGGACCGCGCAAACTCGATCACCTGGAGGACAACGTCGGGGCGCTCACCGTGTCGCTCACCGACAACGAGGTATCGCACCTCGAAGCGCCGATCGATCCGACGTGGTCGCCCGAGGACCTTTAATGGACAACGACCGGACCGAGCCGATTCGCTGGGCCGTGATCGGCTGTGGTGATGTCGTCGAGCGAAAGAGCGGCCCGGCGTTCCAGGATTCGGAACGGAGCCACGTCCGAGCGGTCGTCTCGACCGACGGCACATCGGCCGAGGCCTACGCGTCGGCGACGGGCGTCCCGATCGCCACAGACGACGCCGAGCGGGTCATCACGGACCCGGATGTCGACGCAGTGTACATCGCAACGCCACCGGACACGCACGAGGGGTACACGCGGGTCGCCGCCGAGGCGGGCAAGCCCGTGCTCGTAGAGAAACCGATGGGGCGCAGCGTGACCGAAGCGGGGACCATGATTGAGCACTGCGACCGCCACAGTGTCGAATTGTTCGTCGCGTACTACCGTCGGTTCCACCCGCACGTCGAGAAGATTCGGGAACTGCTGACTGCCGGTGCGATTGGGGAACCATGCCGGGCCGTCGTCGACTACGGCCACGCGACGCCAGCCGAACCCGGATGGCGCGAACGTCCGGCCGTCAGCGGCGGTGGGTGGTTCGTCGATGCGGCGTCCCATCGTGTGGATCTCCTCTGTTATTTGCTCGGAGCGCCGACGGAAGCGACCGGTTCAGTCCGGTATGCCAGTGGAGAGACCCCCACGGAGGAAATCGTCTCGCTGACGGTGGTGATCGATGGGACGGTCTGTACGGTGACCAGCGACTTCGTCACCGGTACGTCGTCGGACGCGTTCCGGCTCTTTGGGACCGAGGGCCACATCGTGGCCGAAACACTGGACGACGGGACGCTCGTCTACGAGACGGCTGACCACACCGGCCGCCTCGATTTCGAACCACCCGAGATCACTCACGAGGGGCTGTTGACTCACGTCGAAGGCGCCCTCCTCGACGGTGAGACGAACCGCACGTCAGGGCGCGACGCCCTTCGGACAGAAGCGATCCTCGACACCTGCGTCCGGAGCGGATACGCCGATGCTATCCCGACGACGGTTCAACACGACGGACTGGCCAACGTCGAGTGATAGGCATCAGTCGTCGATTAAGACGTTTCTCTCAGTCGTAGTGGAACTCTGTCCACGGCCCCTCGACGAAGGGGTAGTCTTCGATCACATCGAGGTCCACGTCGATCCCGAGACCCGGTTCGTCCGAGAGCGTGAGCTGCCCGTCCTTGATCGCGGGCGTGTCAGCGAGGATGTCGAACGCGAGGTCGAACGGGTACATGCCCGGGTCGGGATCGCCACTGAGTGCAGCGTCGAGGACCGGATCCCCCTCGAATACCGGGTATTCGAGCAGCGAAACCTCGGGCGCGGCGGCGACGAGGTGCGCGTTCGCCAGCAGCCCGAACCACGTCCCGAAGTTGTGGGGTACGAACTCGACCGGACGCCCACGACAGTACTCGACGGCGTCGAGACAGCCGGTGAAGCCCTCGTGGTGGCGCACATCGCCTTGGAGGAAATCGACCGCGTTCGTTCGCGCCAGATCGAGCAGTCCCTCTGGCGTCGGCTCGCTCTCTCCGCCCGCCAGGGGGGCGCCAGACGCAGCCAGATCGATGTACCCCTCGTAGTCGTCGGGTTCGACGGGTTCCTCAATCCAGTACGCGCCACGGTCTGCGGCGTGTGTGACGAGTTCAGTTACCGTCTCGAAGCCGTAGGCCTCCTCGAGTTTCCACCACGTGTGCACGTCGAGCATGATCTCCATCTCGTCGGTTGCCTCGATCAATCGCTCTACGGTCTCCCTGTCGCCAGCGGGCCCAATTCCGGGGCGGTACTTATAACCGAAAAATCCCAGTTCCTCCAGCGTCCTCGCCTGTTCGACGTACCCCGACGGCTCCATGTACATCCCCGCACTGGCGTACAGGGGCATCTCGGTGTTCGGAGAGGTGTCGAACCGCTCGGCCAAGAGTTCGTACACTGGCGCGCCGACCTCCTTCCCGCGTATGTCGTGAAGCGCCACGTCAATCGCCGAGATAGCCTCCGTCTGCAGGCGGGGCGGTAGATCCGTCTCTATGATCGCCGCGTGCGCTTCGGTGATGTCCTGGATCGAGGACCCGATCAGCGCTTCGGCGACCGTCTCGGTCATCACGTCGGCGAACGTGCCTTGGGAATCGCCCTCGAAGTACTCGCGCATCGCGGAACTGCTGGCACCGGCCGTTGCAAAGCCCCGATATCCCGCAGCAGTCTCGACAACAACGAGGACCACGTCACGTTTCAAGAGCCGCCGCGTCCCACCGTGGAACGGTCGCTCCTGGACAGGTTCTATCGGCGAGGATAGCGCGTATCCACGCACCGCTGTAACGTCCATACGGGTTCCACATCGTGGACTGACTTAAATATCTGCATCAGGTGTGTGCCCGCCGTGGCGTTCTTATTCCGGACGACACCTCTCCCTACCTCAGGGAGGTCCTGTCTCAACAACTCTTGCTTAGGTCTCAAAAACGAGTCTGTCACCGTCGACAGTCAGCGTCAACTAGGGGAGACAACAGAAGTGAGAAGCAGGTCTCAAGAGAACTTCGTGTTGACTTCGATCACGTTGGCTGCGCGCTGGACGGACTCTGAGAGTTCGTCGTGTAGGACATCGTCGGTGAACCGACTGGACGGCCCGGTGACGCTGATCGCGCCAAGGACCGTGTCGTCGTTCTTGACTGGGGCCGCGACACAGCGGAGGCCAGCGAAGTTCTCCTCGTCGTCGATGCCGTACCCGCGTTCGTGGATCATTTCGAGGTCCTCACGGAGTTCGCCCGGACTCGTGATCGTCTTGTGAGTCTTGGCCGCAAACGTCGTCGCTTCGATGACTTCGTCAATACGGTCCTCGGGGAGGAACGCCAGAATCGTCTTGCCCAGCGACGTAGAGTACATCGGCTGCTGGGTACCGACGCGTGAGGCCGTCTCGACAGCCTGAGTCCCAGTTGCCTTGTGAAGGTACATGACTTTTCCGTGCTCCTCGATGCCGAACTGGGCGATTTCGCCAGTCTCCTCGGCGAGTGTCTCGACCTCGTCGCGGATCACGTCGTAGTTCCCTACCTGCTCACGCACCTGCGTCGCCATGTCGAGCATCCGGAGGCTCAGCCGGTACTTACCGTCGTCTTGGACCAACACCTCCTGGGCTTCAAGCGTTCGGAGGTGGCTGTGGATTGTGCTCTTGGAGTGGTTCAGTTCCGTCGCAAGTTCCGTCACGCCGACTCTACCCCGCTCCTGCAGCACGTCGATGATACTGAAAGCTATCTCTACTGACCGGATCGTCCGACCGCCGCGTTCGTTCGATGGTGTTGTCATGTCACACACTGGAACTCAGCACCTAATAAGTCGTTCGGCTCTGGGGAACCACGTTGAATACGTGTTGATGCGTCAGTAGTTGAGGTAGACGGTCTTGCTGATGGTGTAGAAGTCGAGTCCGGCGTCTCCTTGCTCGCGGAAGGTTTCGGAGGATGAGGCTTTCATGCCGCCAAAGGGGACGTGATATTCGAGGCCGGTGGTTTTCTCGTTGGTCTTGACGATTCCAGCATCGGCTTCGTCGACGAATCGGTGGGCCTGGCGCAGATCGTCTGTGACCACGCTAGCGGAGAGGCCTTGTTCAACGCCGTTGACCACATCTATCCCTTCCTCGAAGTCCGACACGGGGATTACGGAGAGGACGGGCCCGAATATTTCCTCCTGAGCGATGCGCATCTCTGGCTCCACATCGGAGAAGACGGCTGGCGAGATGTAGTAGCCGTCGTCATAGACCCCGCCAGTGAGTCGTTGTCCCCCCGTTTCCAGGGTTGCACCCTCGTTTTGACCGATCTGGACGTACTCGAGTGTCCCCTCAAGTTCGTCCTCGCTAACGTGGGGAGCCACGTCCGGATCGTTGCTGCCTGGGCCGATTTCCAAGCTTTCGACGCGGTCGACGAGCGTCTCGACGAATTCTTCGTAGATCTCTTCATGAACGATCGCACGGGAGCAGGCCGTACAGGCCTGTCCAGTCACCCCGAACGCGCCGTTGGCTACGATGTCGACGGCCTCCTCGACATCGGCACTATCGGTGACCAGCGTGGGGTTCTTGCCTCCCATCTCGAGTTGGACGCGCTTCTGATCCGAGGCGGCGTTCTGATAGACGATGTCGCCGACTGTCTCGCTGCCAGTAAAAGAGATGGCATCAACGCGATCATCGGTCGCCAGCGCGTTACCGACAGTGCTACCGGGACCAGTAACAAGATTGACGACGCCGTCTGGGAAGCCAGCGTCCGACAGACAGCGGACGAACTCGTTAGCGATTACGCCCGTCTGGGTGGCCGGTTTGAGCACGACTGTGTTCCCGGCTGCTAAGGCGGGCGCGACCTTCCATGCGGGGATGGCGATGGGGTAGTTCCATGGGGTGATTGCGGCGACGACGCCCACAGGTTCAAGCCGTGTGCTCAACGTGGTATCCTGGTTCGAACTGGCCATGACCTCACCGCCGAGATCAGCAGCTTTTGAGGCGTAATAGTAGAAGATATCAATCGCGCGCTGGACCTCGCCCGCAGCCTCGGACCACGCCTTGCCCTCCTCTCGAACGAGCGTCCCCGTGAGCTCGTCCTTGCGCTGGGCAAGCAACTCTGCACTCTCGCGCAGGAGTGCGCCACGGGCGGTACCTGGTGTATCTGCCCAATCTGCCTCGGCCCCGGCCGCCGCCGAAATGGCGGCGTCGGCGTCTGCTTCGGTGGATTCCGGTATCTCGCCGACGACCTCGTCGGTGGCCGCCGGGTTGTACGATTCGGTCGTCGTACCAGTTGCTGCGGGGACCCACTCCCCATTTACGAAATTATTAAACTTCATTACGAATATACGGTACAAGTGTTTTTGGCATAATAGTTCTGTTCCTGCCCGTGCGTTCGGTCGGTGCACTTCGGCAGATGCCGAAGTCGGCACGGTATCGACACCTAGTTCGAAGTGGTTTCGTTTACCGGTTCCTTAGGGATATACGAATCAATCAGCGCTGTGCGCAGAGACGAACCTCGCACGTCGGTGTTCCGTGGTCTGGAAGCTCAGTTTGTGATTGCACTTGGGACTGGTAGCACCGATATGATGGTGGATTTCTCCTGGTTTTCGTATCCTATTTTTAGGTACCGGGACACTCTCAGCGAGGCAAGTTAGGCCGAAGGTGGCGATGTCTGGGGAAGGTATATTTATTACCGTCGCATCTTGAGTATCAGAAGCATGAAAATAAGCTCTCTCGAGACCATTCCACTGCGACACGAACTGGACGACGGGAAGTCGTTCGGTGGTACACGAGGTAAGACGGGGACCCGAACGGCGGCGCTCGTTAAACTGACGGCGAACGACGGCACGGTGGGCTGGGGCGAGGCGTTCGCGCCGCCCGAGACGGTAGCGACAATGATCGAAGAGGTGTTTGCTGACGAGATCGTCGGCCGGACGCCGTGGGACGCTGATGGGCTCGCAGACGAGGTGTACACGGGCGACCTCGGTGGCTACCACTTCGCACGTGACGGGATCACGCAGGCCGCGCTGACTGGGATCGAGGTCGCGCTGTGGGACCTCCGCGGGAAGCAGGTCGGCAAGCCGGTCCGGGATATTCTTGGAGGGGAGTCGAGAGATTCCGTCACTCCCTACGCCTCGACAATGTATATCACCGAGTGGGGAGAGGACCCCGCCGAACCGATCGCGACTGCGGCCGACGAGGGGTTCGAGGCAGCGAAAGTCAAGATCGGCCGCGGCATCGAGGACGACGTCCATCGCGTCGAGACCGCCCGAGAGGGGCTGGGACAGGACGCACACCTGATGGTCGACTACAACGGGAACTACACGCCGACACAAGCCATCGAGTCCATCCAGGCGCTCGAACCGTACGACATCACGTGGGCCGAAGAGCCCGTTCCCCCAGAGAATTACGAGGGATATCGACGGATCAGTTCGGCCATCGACGTGCCGCTCGCGGCTGGCGAAGCCCACTTCGGACGCTTCGAGTTCACGCGGCTCGTGCAGGAGGGTGTGGTTGATATCGTCCAGCCGAACCTCGGCCGCTGCGGGGGCTTCTCGGAGGCCAGATACCTCGCCCAGATGGCGACGACACGGAACGTCGTCGTCCGCCCTCACGTATGGAACAGTGGCGTGGGCGTCGCCGCAGCGCTGCAGTTCCTCGCAACCGTTCCGCGGTATCCACACGCTTCAGGTGCCTCGCCCGAGACCGTGTTGTTTGAGTTTGATCGCAGCGAAAACCCGCTCCGACACGAAATTCTTGCGGCACCATTTGATCCCACCGGTGGCAAGTTAGACGTGCCCGACACGCCCGGGCTGGGGATCGAGATAGACGAGACCGCAATTGAGCGCTACCGGATCGACTGAGTATTCTCTGCCTTCTTGTTCCCCCAATGGGAACATCCTGTTCCACGATCAGCGCTCATTTCGGCGGATATCGGTGACTTCCGAGCATATATCATAAGTACTTTTGTTATTCTATTTCGCCGCTTCTGGAGCAGGTTGTTCCCCTTTAGGGAACGAGCGGAAATCCGAACGGGCTGTGTGACCGATAATCGAGTGGCCGTCGGTGCAGTTTTCGGCTGAGCGAGGGCTGAGGCTGTCAGCGCTTGGGCGGAGCGTCCCAATCCTCACCGTCGTCCTGTGGATCGTATCCGATACGCGTTCGGGCATGCTCGATATCGAACCAGCGGCGGAAATTATCGCTGACGCCATTGAAGATGTCGAAGGTGACATTATCGTCTTGCAGGCAACACTCGACCTGGTGTGCGAAGTCCCGCCGGGACTGCCACATCGCCTTCATCCTCGCGACCTGCTTGTCGTACGCCGCACTGCCCCGCTCGATGTCGCCATTCTCGACCGCCTGCTCGGCGTCGCCGTACGGATGGTCGTACTCTGGCATGCGGACGCTACAGACCCGAAGTGCGTAGAATTGTTGGGGGTACTCGTAGTTCTCGACGTAGTAGCGCCCGAGGTCCTCTCCGAAACTCTTGGACGCGCCATAGAACGAGTCCGGGCGAACCGGGTCCCTGTGATCGAGGACGAGGCCATGCTCCGGCTCGTATAGTTCGGGGCTGTGCTCTACCTCGTACATACCCATGACGTGGTTCGTCGAGAGGAAGACGAACGATTCAACCTCTTGCTTTCTGGCGGCTTCGAGTGCGTTGTACATCCCGACGATGTTGGGCTCGAAGATGTCGCTCCACTCCCCGTCAGTGTAGGGGTAGGCGGCCATGTGGATCACGGCGTCTTGTTCCTCGGTGGCAGCCTCGACCGCGTCGGCCTCGGCAACGTCAGCGACGACGGTGTCGAGTCCGCCATATGGGTGGTCGTCTGATCGGTCCGAGCGGTTGAGGTATGTAAAGTCGTACTCGGGACGGTCGTGCAAGTGGTCGATCACGGCCGTTCCACAGCGGCCGTAAACGCCGGTCATCAAAACGTTCATCCTAACATCTAGTTATCGACCCGCCAAAAGAAGGTGTCCGTACCGACAAAGTCGGCCGCTATCGGAGTCTGTTCGATCGCAAAAGTGAGCACTCCGGTACGCTTTTGCTCGCCAAGGGCGAGCAATGAAGTGAGTGCCCATGACATATCGTATTGCAATCGCTGGAATCGGCGCTGTCGCGGACATCCACGCGGCGGCAATCTCCGACTTGGCGGACGCGACGCTTGTCGCTGGCTCCTGCCGGACGGGTGAGAAGGGCCGCACTTTCGCCAGCGAACACGACTGCGAGTGGTACGAAGACACCGAGACCATGCTCGACGAGAGCGCTCCGGACGTGCTCTTGGTCTGTACGCCCAGCGGAGCCCACCTCGAACCGACCGTTGCGGCGGCCGAGCGCGGCGTTCACATCCTCTGTGAGAAGCCTCTGGAAATCACTACCGAGCGGATCGACGCTATGCGCGACGCCGCCGACAGGGCCGGTGTCCGCCTCGGTGGCGTCTTCCAGCAACGGTACAACCCCGTCGTCCAGCAAGTCAGGGACGCCGCGAGCGAGGGTCGTTTCGGCGACCTCTCAGTGGTCTCCACATCAGTACCTTGGTGGCGCGACGACGACTACTACGGGCCCGACCGCTGGCAGGGAAGACGGATGCTCGACGGGGGCGGCGCGATGATGAATCAGTCCATCCACGGAATCGACGCGATCCAGTGGCTCGCGAGCGCGGCGATGCCCGGTCTCGACCCGGGCGTGAATCCCGTCGAGGAGGTGTTCGCTTTCACCGCTACACGGGCCCACGACACCGACCGCGTCGAGGTTGAAGACACTGCTGTCGCCGTGCTCCGGTACCGGAACGGTGCGCTTGGGCACGTGCTGGGGACCACCTCGATGTACCCGGGTTCGCTCAAACGCATCCGAATGGCTGGACGCGACGGAACAGCGGAACTACTCGAAGACGAACTCGTTACGTGGCAGTTCCGCGAGGCAGCCGACGATGACACAGCGATCCGCAACCGATTCGGCGGAGAGTCGGACGGCGGCGGCGCAGCGGACCCGATGTCTATCGAGGACGAGTTCCATCGCCGGAATATCGACAGCTTCCTCACAGCCGTTGAGCGCGACGAACCGTACATGCTGGACGCGCAAGAGGCTCGCAAGGCGGTCGAAATCGTTGAGGCGGTCTACGAGTCTGCCGAGCGCGGTCGCCCGATCGAGATCGGGGACTGAATAGTTCGAAATCGGTGACCCCTGTCCGGTCGAGGCGGTCGGCGGCGGACGGTGACCGACTCTACTGCCGGGAGACGTTCTCGATGAGACAGCGGAGGTAGCCCGATCCATAGGCTCGAGAACGGTGACGCCACTCGGTATCGCCTTCGACGTGGGGAACGTGGTCCAGCAACACTGGCCCACGGAAGCCGACCTCGTGAAGCGCCGTCATCGCCTCGTGGGGATCGAAATTCCCCTCGTCGAGGAACGTCTCGGTGAAGTCGGGTACGGTTCCGACTACGTCTCGGAAGTGGACGAAGACGATGTCGTCGCCGAAGCGCCGGATCACGCCCGGCACGTCCTCCCCCATCTCGGAGAAACAGCCCAGGCAGAGCTTCAGGCCGTGGGCGTCGCTCGGGACGGCCGACATCGCTCGCTCAAAAGCCTCGGCGTTGCGGAACAGTCGCGGGACGCCACCGATCTCTTCGTACACCGGCGGATCGGCCGGGTGCAGAGCCATCCGGACGCCCGCCTCCTCCGCGACGGGGAGGATTTCTGCGAGGAACTCCTCGTAGTTCTCCCAGCACTCTTCCTCCGAGTAGGTCCGTTCGAGTTCTCCCGGTGGCGTCTGGATCGGTTCCAAGTCGTCCTCGTTCCAGCGTGTCGCCGTCGCCCCGCCACGTATGGCCGCGTCCGTTCCGGTCCGCATGGGGACGACGCCACGGGGGTTCCACTGGTAACCGAGCGTATCGATCCCAGCGGCCCCGAGATTCTCGAGTAGCGTAACTATCGCATCGACCTGACGGTCGCGTCCCTCCCTGTCGAACATGATGTCGCCGTACATCCCGTAGTGCAGGGAGTGGATACCCGCGAATTCCAGATCGAACTTGGCGAGGTAATCCTTCAGTTCGACGAGTCTGTCGACGCTGGGAACGCTTTCGGGAGACAGTTCGAGGTGGCGTGCGCCGTCAGTGTCCATATCGTCCGGGAAGGCGTCAGCCTCGTATCCCGGAGAGAGAACGTCGACGAAGACGTCTTCGACACCGATCTGGGCCATAAACTTGAGCCGCTCGTCGTTCAACCAACGCGAACGGAAGCCGACGCTGATGTGCTCGGGGCGCTTCGAGTGGGATTGAGGCAGTGACTGAGATTCGTCCGTAACCATACCTCCCGCTTCTCGGAGTGCTCTAATGGATGTTACGGTAGCCAAAGGCCCAAACGGGGTCGAGAAGTCGGTCGAACTAGGGCGGCACTCGGGCTGTCAGACGTCAGTACGCCGCCGTGATCCGTTCGACGTGGTCGTCGTTGAGTGTCAGATCGACCGCGCCAGCACTATCGTCTAACTGTTCGGGCGTACGGGCACCGATAATGGGCGCGGTGGTCGTTGGGGTATCGCCGTGCAGCATCCACGCGAGACTTACCTGCGCGGGAGTCGCGTCTATGGCGTTGGCGACGTGACGAATCGCGTCGAGGACCGCCCACTCCCGGTCACCGAACTGATCGATCCACGACTCTAGGTCCCCGCGCGAACCACTCGGGGCTTCGTCGTCACGCTCGTACTTCCCGGTCAAGAAGCCTCCTTCCAGAGGCGAGTACGGGCAGACTGCAAGGCCGTGCTCGGCGCAGAAATCGAGATAGTGACCCACGTGGACCGGGTAGTTCGGTGTCTGACGATACGGCGCGTCGTCTCGGTAGGCGGCGTTAAATCGAGGCTGGGTCACCTCGAACCGTTCGAGCCCATTCACATCGCTCTCCCACAGTGCGGTCGCCAGCTTCCACGTTGCCATCATGCTGGCCCCGAGGTGGTTCACTTTCCCGTCCTCGACGAGTTCGGTCAGTGTCCGCAGTGTCTCCTCTATCGGAGTCTCCTCGTCCCAGCGGTGGATGTAGTACACGTCGAGGTAGTCTGTACCCAGTCGGTCGAGCGTCGCGTCAATCTGCCCACGAATGTGCTTGCGTCCGAGCCCGCTGTCGTTGGGGCCATCGTCCACCGGGAAGTACACTTTCGAGGCGATGACAAAGTCGTCGCGATCGTAGTCTTCGAGCCACTCGCCGATGTATGACTCGCTGGTCCCGGACGGATCGCCGTAGACGTTGGCAGTGTCGATAAAGTTGATACCGCGCTCCCAGCAGGCGTCGAGCAAGTCGTGGGCGGCCTCGCGATCCGTTTCAACGACCCCATCAGTCCGCTTGCCGAACCGCCACGTCCCGAAGCATAATTTCGATACCTTGGTCCCTGTCGTCCCAAGTCTGGTGTATTCCATCGCAGGCCAACTAACCGAGAGCGTGATAATAATGCTACCGACTCACAGCACCCGACATTTAATACCGCTCGTCTTCATCCATCATCAATGACAAAGACGCCGGGTCCAAGCATCACCTCACGGCCGCGCACGAACGATACCCATTGGCTGACGCTGTTAGCCTACGTCGTACTGGGGGTTGGTACGACCATCTACGCTATCTGGACAGTGCTCTCTCTCGGGAGTTCGCCCTATAGTTTTCGGAGCGGCCTGATCTTGTCCGCGGTCGCAATCTTGAGTTTCTTCGCCTACCTTGCACTGTTTCGCGATGCGATCCACCTCTCGCACGCAGAGATTGAGTGGACGCCCAACTGGCTTTGGTACTTCGCTCCAGGACTTGGTATCCCGGCAGCCGTGCGATTCGTTCTGCCTTCTATTCCCGTGTTCGAGACCAGTTCGCCGCTGCTCATCGTCTATTCCCTCGTGTTTACCACCACGGCGGTCTGCCTCGTGTATCTGTACCGTCGCTGGCGATACGTCCCCGACCTGCTTGAATACGAGCCCGATGCCGCTGGTAACTGAGGATACGATTTCAGAACGACAAACTGTCTACTAATCTGTAGGTGGCTGGCCTGAGAGTGACAATATTTATTATTTCACATGCTGGTTGGGGAATTAAAACCATAATTATATATAGTGTCTGTTCATTGTGGACAGTGGATCATGTCAAGCGACAACTACAGTAGACGTAAGTATATCGGCCTGGCGGCATCGATGGCCGCTGGTGGACTGGCAGGTTGTGGCGGCGGTTCAGACGGTGGCAGCGGTGGCAGCGACGGTAGCGATGGCGGCAGCACCACGAGCGGCGACGGTGGAGGCGGTGGCGGCAGCAGTGCGTCGCTCACGCTGTGGACGGACGCGATAGACTCGCAGGCGGCGAACACCCAGCAGTTGGTGCGCGACAACATCGACACTGACATTTCGTTCGTCGACATGCGGTACGACAGTATCAAGCAGCAGTACCTCACCGGTGCCTCAACCGGGACGCCTGACCTCGTGGAGGCGACGCCAAATCACCGCGGTGACTACGTCTCCGCGGACCTCATTGAGCCCTTGACAGACCGCGTCGAGGAACTCGACTACAGTGACGGCTACATCGGGCTCGATATGATGACCTACAAGGAAGACGTCTGGGCGCTCCCTCACATCGGGAACGGCCGTGGCTTCGTCTACCGTGAGGACATCTTCGAGAAGTACGGTTTCGATGTGCCCGATAATTGGAGCGACTTCGTCACTATCGGCGCAGAGATCTCCGCCAATGAGGACGGCATGCACGGGTTCACCCTCACCAGTCAGAAGGGCAACACCCGTGGCCTCCAAGAGTTCCTGTCGTTCCTGTTCCAGCGTGTCGACTCGGTGTTCAACCCCACCGAAGACGGGTTCGAACTCAACGCCACCGCGGAGGACTTTGGGATCGTGTTCAAGGAGTACTTCCACGATCCGTTCTTCGCTACCGAGACGCCAGCGACCAACCCCGACGCACGCGGGATCGACTCACTTGCCCACGACATCGCGTACATGAACGGCAACTACGCCGCGATATCGACCGGTCCGTGGCTCCCGGGACTCGCGGAGGGCTCCGACGACACGAACGAGCAGGCCACGAGCAACTACGAGAACAGCGTTGCAACGCACAACCCACGTGTCGAAGGCGGTGAGAAGGGCACCTACGCGGAGGTAAAGCCCCTCTTCATGAACTCCAATTCGGAGAACAAGGACGCTGCGTGGGATGCCATGTCGACCATCTCCTCACCTGAGGGGATAGGTACGTTCCTCAGCGAGGTCCCGGGGAACCTCCCGGCCCACGAAGACGTGGAGTGGAACGTCCCCGAGGATACGAACAACCCTGGTTGGTCCGGATTCCAAGACGTGTTCGCCACCGGAAAGTCCTACGGCTTCTGGAGCGTCAGCAAAGTCTCTTCAACGTGGTTCGATCTCTCCCAGCAGGTCATGTACGACCAGATTGACCCGATGGAGGCAGGACAGCAACTCTACGACGCCTGGTCCAGCGCTGCGAGCGATATCTAACTGCGTCGAAGCGCGGACGAACGCGGACCGACTGTTCTCTCCTGCTGTACTTTTTGTGCGACAACTCGTTGAGCGGCATCTATTGCGTCACACGTCTGTGTGCGAGTGACAGGAGCATCGATGTCGACGTGGATCAAGCGGCCCATCGCTCACCAGTGAAACTATCGACATCACCCGACATCCCGTGATTCTGATTCTTCGATCCGAGGAACAGAGAGCAGTCCGGTGGCAACGAGTGTGTGTTCTCCCGGGTATTGGCGACAGATGTGACGGTGCTGGACGACGCTGCACGCCATGGGATCCGAGACGCCACGGACTCATCTAACGGGGCGCACACTCTGACGAGTGAGAGTACCAACAGGTGACTTGATCTCAGCGGTCAACGAAGGGCACAAGCAATAAAGTGCGCTCAACACGGGAGAAGTGACCGTATCCACGGAAGGAGGACCAAGATGTGGTCTGCATGAGCGTCAGGGGAACGAAAACAGAGGCGTCGTGTGCGTGAGCTGAGGTGGAAGTGACGGCCGGAACAGGGGCCGAGAACTGAAACTCTAGGTGCCGTGCATGCCGCCGCTCGCAAGTCCCTTGACGATATACTTCTGGACCAGCGCGAAGAAGATGATCGACGGTATCGCGGTCAGCGTGGCGGCGACGAGCGTCGCTCCCCAGTTGATCGTGTTCGCACTCTGGAAGAGGTAGAGGCCGAACGGAAGCGTTCGGGTCCCGATCCCCTGGGAGAGAACCGATACGAACAGGAAGTCGTTCCACGACGTGACGAAGGTATAGAAGGCCGCCACGGCAATACCCGGCTTCGCCAGCGGGATGATCACGTGGTACAGCACAGAGAGGTGCGAACAGCCGTCGATCCGTGCCGCCTCGTCAAGCGCCTCCGGAATGTCGTCGAAGAACCCTTTCAGCAGCCAGAGTGCGAGTGGAAGCGCACGCACGCAGTGCGCGAGGATGATTCCCGTGTAGCTATTGACGAGGTTCAGCGTGTGCATCATGATAAAGAAGGGAATGATGATAAGCGCTGGCGGGAGCATCTTCGTCGCCATGAACGCCACTAGGAGCGACTTCCGCCCAGGATAAGAGAACCGACTCAGCGAGTATGCGCCGAGGATACTCGCTACTAGCGTCAGAGCCGTCGTGCTAAAGGAGATGATCAGCGAGTTCTGGAACAGTCTCCGGAACTGCGGATCGCTCAGCACTGTTTGGTAGTTCGAGAAGGTGATGTACTCGAGGCTCGGAATAACGATGAGTCTGTTCGCCTGAATGATCTCGCCGGACTTGATCGTCGACAGGGCGAGCCAGACCACCGGGACGAGGAACCAAACGAAGTACAGCGCGAGCGCGCCGTAGATCGCCAATGCCTCTCTGACGCTCCGGTCCTCACCGATCCAGTCGTCGAAACGACCGACGACACCTCGGTTGCGATTCTCTACGTACTGATTCGGTGTTGCCATTAGTGTACCCTCCGTGATTCGATCGTCTGTTTAATTGCTCTCATCAGTCCGTGTTCTCCACTTTGACGTAGACGACGGTGAAGATAGTCAGCAGTGCCAGCATCACTGCGCCGACGGCCGACGCGTAGCCGAGCGCGTACTCCTGGAACGCCTGTTGGTAGACATACGTGCCCAGCACTTCCGTCCGATTCACCGGGCCGCCGCCCGTGGCGATGAAGATCATCTGGAAGCTGTTGAACGCCGCAATTGTCTCGATGACGATCATGATCATCGAGATATGCGTGATGTTGGGCAACGTGATGTGTCGGAATTTCTGGATCCGGCTGGCGCCGTCAATCTCCGCAGCCTCGTAGTACTCCTTGGGAATCGACTGCATGCTTGCCATCAGCGCGATGGCGACGAATGGTGTGTCCTTCCACACCCGCAGCATCGTCACCAGCGGGAGCGCCCATTCAAGCGTCCCGAACCAACTCTTGTTGGGTCCGCCGAACATTTGTAAGATGAGATTCACCAGCCCGAAGTCGACCTGCAACATCCACGACCAGATGATGACGATGACGACAGGGGGTATCACCCAACTGACCATCGAGAGGCTCCGTAGCGCTCCGATTCCCGGCAGATTCTCTTTCAACAAGACTGCCAATCCGAGCCCGAGTAGGTACATCGAGACCACGGCACCGACAGTGAGTAATACCGTCTGTGTCAGCGCCAGACTGAACACGGGGTCCGACAGGAGCTGCTGGTAGTTCGCCAGGCCGACCCATTCGATCTGTTCAAGCTGCAGGAAGGAGCGAGAATGAAAGCTGATCCAGAGTGCACGGATCGTCGGATACACGATGATGATGAGCATCATCACCGTTGCGGGGACGATGAGGCCGACCCCGATCCAGGTCTCTTGTGTGAACCACCTCGCTTCCGTGAACAGCCGCCGCAATCGGAGTATTTTCGAGTCCTCTCCGGACAGTATAGACATCGTGCTATATGTCTACCCTCTACTACATAAAAATTCATGTTGTGTACGCGGCTGCGTTACTTGCCCTTATTCGAGATGGGGTGCCGATCGATATCAGTCAGGCCCGTCCTGGGATATAGGGGAGGTGAGCTGGAAAAAGTATAAGTACTGGTTTTCCGATTATACGAATAGTCATGGCAGATTTAGAGCTTCGAAACCTCGCTAAGGTATACCAGACTGGTTCGTCGAATCCGGTCGTCGGCGTTGAGGATCTGAATATCCACTTGGACGAGGGGAACTTTCTCGTGCTTGTCGGCCCGTCAGGCTGTGGGAAGTCGACGACGCTGCGAACGATCGCCGGACTCGAACACGTCACCAGCGGCGAGGTGCGAATCGGTGACAAGGTCGTGAACGATCTAAGCCCGAAGGACCGGGACATCGCGATGGTGTTCCAAAACTACGCGCTGTACCCGCACATGACCGCCCGGGAGAACATGAGCTTCGGGCTCAAAATGACGACGACACTATCCGACGAGGAGGTCAGCGATCGCGTCGAGAGCGTGTCCGAGATGATGGGTATCGATGACCTGCTGGGTGACAGACCCTCGGAGCTCTCGGGCGGCCAACAACAGCGCGTCGCGCTGGGTCGTGCTATCGTGCGCGAGCCCGAGGTATTCTTGCTCGACGAACCGCTGTCGAATCTGGACGCCAAACTTCGCGCCCACATGCGCACAGAGATTCAGGAACTCCAAGAGGACCTGAATATCACGACCGTCTACGTCACGCACGACCAGACCGAAGCGATGACCATGGGCGACAAGATCGCTATCCTCGACCAAGGCGAACTGCAGCAGGTCGGGACACCTCTAGAGTGTTACTATACACCCAAAAACCGGTTCGTCGCGGGCTTCATTGGTGAACCGTCGATGAACTTCTTTGACATGCGCGTGGAGAGTGACCAACTGACCAACGAACGGATCGAGTACCCTCTTTCCGGAGCACGACTCGATTCCGTCCGCGGCGAAGATCGCGTCACACTCGGGATTCGTCCGGAGGACATCGAGATTGCCGACGAACCCGGCGAGCACACCTTTACGGCGGACGTTCGTGTCGTCGAGCCCTTGGGCGACATCAACTACATGCACGTCGACCTCGACGGCAACGAGATGACGGTAAAGGTGCCGGGCGAGCACTACGCAGAGGAGAACACCGAGGTGTTGCTGTCGTTCCCCGAAGAGAAGCTCCACCTCTTTAGCGGGCCGACTGGTGAGGCCCTCTGTAACAGGTCGATCCCGACCGACAGTTCGCTTCCGATCGAAGCGACGACGGAAGCCTGAGCCGCGGTCGGCCGCTCGTTATTCGCCGCCGTTCTCGTTTGGCAGGTCGGTCGCTGGCACGATGTCGTCGACGTGCACGACGATGTTGGCTGCCTCTGTCCCGTTCGTGATCGCCGCCACTTTCGTCCCGGGAAAATCGACGATGCCGCGCTCGTACACGTCGGTGGTCCCGCCCTGAACGATGTCGACCCCGGCCGTCGAGTCCCCGTTCGCGTGTGCCGCCCGAAGTTCGGTGAGCGTGTCAAGCGGATCGAGACCAGCATTCTCGGCGAGCACGCGTGGGACGACTTCGAGTGCGTCGGCGTACGCCTCCATGACGATTTGCTGACGGTTCGCCTTCCGCGTGGCCGCCTCACGCACACGGCGGGAGATCGCTATCTCCGTCGCGCCAGCCCCCGGAACAACACGGCGTTCGGTTACCAGTTCGACGGCTGCGTCAACGGCCTCTGTCACTCGGTCTTCGAGCTTGCCAGCGACGCGTTCTGTCGACCCCTGCAACATCAGCGTCATTGCCGTCGGGTCGGAGACCGGCGGTTCGATGTAGAACCGATTTTCGTCGTCATTCTGCCGGACGCTCGCTCGACCGAGGTCGTCCTCGCTCACGCCCGCGACATCACCGGTGATTCGGATATCGAGGAGTCGCGCGAGGAACTCCAGATCGGGTTTGATCGTGAACTCCGTTGCCAGTATGCCCTCGTCCGCCAGTCGGTTCGCAATGCCGTCGTCCACCCGCTTCTGGCAGAACACCACGTCGGCACCGGACGCGACGACCCGGTCAGCCACCGTCGCTCGACTGCGCTCCTCACGGTCAACGTGTTGATCGTACTGACCAAAGGAGTCGACCGTCACCGCTGGTTCGTGCCCGCTCTCGTCGACTTCAAGGGGCTCGTCGACGAGCAGGATAGCGGCCTCCTCAAAGTCGGTCGGCATCCGCTGCCGGAGGGGCTTCTTGTCGACGGTGGCACCCGGAACGCGTTCGAAGTCGCCGATCCAGCGGCCTGGGTCGGATTCAACCGCGATTCGGTCGGCGTAGCGTCCGGGCGCCGTCGCGACGATCTCTTCGACGAGGCTCGTAATCTCCCCGGCCAGCGCGGTCTTGGTGTCACCAAAGACGATGCCGGTAAGTCGGTTGGCGACCGCTCGCTGGAGAAGGTGTTCGTCCACACTGTCCAAGTCGCGCGTCAGGTCGCCGATCGTCTCCCGTGATATCTCACTCGCTGCACGGAAGCCGTCGACGATTGAGGTCGGGTGGACCCCCTGATCAAGCAGCGTCTCGATGCCGGATAGCAGCTCTGTGGCGAAGGTGATCGCTGTCGTCGTCCCGTCTCCAGCCTCCGCCTGCTGGCTCTGACCGACAGTCGAGACGAGCCCAGCAAAGGGGTTCTCGAACGCGAGTTCGTTCACGACGGTCGAACCGTCGTCGGTGAGCGTCACCTCGCCCCTCTCCGAGACGATCATCTTGTCCATCCCGTTGGGGCCCAGCGTCGATCTGACGATCTCACCGAGTGCGCGGGCGGCAGTCGCGTTCCGCTGTTGGATGTGCTTGGACCCGGTGTACTCGGAGGCGTCCTCGCTGATCATTGTTCTGTGACTCATGTACGTCATGCGTCGGAGCTTCTACATAAATGCATTGCTCAGAACGGCGGCCCTGGTCCCACCGGTCATGGAAAGGCGGTGCCACCATGCAGCGCAATCGCCTCCATCCAAAATCTTATTTAGCCGCTATCAGATGGTGTTCGTACACATGGACAGCGAAATCGGTAACAAAACAGCTACGGCCACGTCAGCGGGAGCCGCGGACGAGGACGCCACGCAGTCGGTGAAGATCGGGTACGTCGGTGGCGGGAGTCGCGGGTGGGCCTACACGCTCATCAACGATCTCGCGCAGTGTACCGACATGAGTGGTGAGGTCGTACTGTACGATCTGGACTACGAGAGCGCCCAGCGCAATGCGGAGTTCGGAAACTGGGTGCAAGAGCGAGAGGGTGCGGTTGGCGAGTGGACCTATACGGCCGTCGAGGACCGCTCGGCGGCGCTGGAAGGTGCGGACTTCGTCATCCTCTCGACGCAGGACCCGCCAGCGGAGACGATGGCGCACGAGATCGATATCCCGTCCGAGTACGGCATCTACCAGTCGGTCGGCGACACCGTGGGACCTGGAGGCGTCGTCAGGGCGATGCGGACGATCCCAGTGTATCGGGATATCGCGCTTGCCATCGAGGAGCACTGTCCGGATGCGTGGGTGCTCAACTACACGAACCCGATGACGGTCTGCGTCCGAGCGCTGTACGAAGCGTTCCCGGACATCAACGCCATCGGGTGCTGTCACGAGGTGTTCCACACACAGGAGCACTTCGGCGAACTCGTCGCTGAGTACATGGATGAGCCTCAGCCCCCGCGGACCGAGATAGACGTGAACGTCAAGGGGATCAACCACTTCACGTGGATCGACGAGGCAACGTGGCGCGGTCACGATCTGTTCCCGCTCCTGAAGCGCCACAGTGAGGAAGTGATCAGCGACCGCTCATTCGACCCGGGGGATCTCGACGACGCTTCGTACTTCGTAGACAACGAACTAGTTGCCTACGCGCTGTTCGATCGGTTCGGTATCTTCCCGGCGGCGGGCGACCGTCACCTCGCAGAGTTCGTCCCGTGGTTCCTCTCCGTGGACGACCCCGACGAGATTCAGTCGTGGGGTATCAAACTAACGCCGAGCGAGTACCGCGTCGAGCGACAGGAAGACGCCCTGGATAAATTCTACGACCCGATGGAGGGCGACGAAGAGTTCGAGTTCTTCGACTCGGGCGAGGAAGGCGTCTCGATGATGCGTGCGCTGCTCGGCGGCGAGCGTCTCCGAACAAATGTGAACGTTCCGAACGAGGGGCAGGCCCCGGACCTTCCCGCGGGCACGGTCGTCGAGACTAACGCCCTGTTTACGCGGGGAGAGGTGACGCCGCTCGCGGCCGGAGAGCTCCCGCCACAGGTCCACAATGCGGTCTCGACGCACGTCCAGAATCAGGAGACGATCGTGGAAGCGGCTTTCGCGGGCGACGTGGACTTGGCGTTCCAGGCGTTCCTTAACGATCCGCTAGTCTCCGTGCCGATTACCGATGCCGAAGCGATGTTCCGTGACCTGATCGAAGCGGTTGAGCCGTATCTCCAGAGTCACTGGGACCTCGACGGCGCAGCAGTGTTGTCGTAGCGGATCGCTAGTAGCGAGCCATCATCCGACCGGTCCCAAACTATATTTTGTTGGCGCGGGTCCACGTAGACGAATTCGCATATGGAGACAGTACTAGTCACCGGTAGTCTCGGACGTCTCGGCCGCTGGACAGTCGATCACCTGACGGCCGACGATCGGATAGTCGTCGGCGTCGACCGGAAACATCCCGGTTCGGACGCCGATATCAGAGGAGACGTCCAGCTACGCGCCTGTGATCTCACCGACCAGGGCGCAGTCTGGGAAATCATCCGCGATGTGGGACCGGATGCGATCGTCCACCTTGGAGCGATCCCGAATCCTGAGGTCCACAGCGGAACCCACGTCTTCGAGAACAACGTTATGAGCACCTACAACGTCCTCATGGCCGCCGGGGAGGCGGGCGTCCCGATCACGTGGGCATCGAGTGAGAGCGCGTACGGCTTCCCATTCGCACGCGAGCCCTCGCTCCCGGACTACCTCCCCATTGACGAAGACCATCCACTCCGGCCTGAGGACGCGTACGGCTCCTCGAAGCTCGTCGGCGAGGACATCGCAGAGATTGTGGCCCGCCGGTACGACGTTCCGATCGCGTCGTTACGCATCTCGAATGTCCAATACCCGGGGAACTACAGCGTGCTTGACGACCAAGACGACCTTGATGCTGGCGTCGGTAATTTCTGGTCGTACGTCGACGGGCGAGACGTCGCCAGCGCCGTTGAGGCGGCTATTGATGCGGAACTCACGGGCCACGAACCATTCGTCGTCGCGGCCACCGATACGTACCTCGACAGGCCGACGACGGATGCCTTCGAGGCGTATTTCGGTGAACTCCCCGATGAGGTGGCGATCAACGGCCGCGAGTCGGCGCTCAGTTCGGCCAAGGCCCGTGACCTGCTGGACTGGGAGCCAAAACACAGGTGGCAAACAGCTGCACAGGAAGACGTTCCGACGCCGTCGATGACACAGTAATGCTCGGGGAAATCCACCGTGCAGGATACCGCGCCATCCGACAGCGAACATTCGGGAGGCGTTCGTGAGATCGTACACTGTCGAGCGGACATACGACACCGTCCCGCTGACCGGACGCGTCGACGGGACTCCGTGGTGCGATGCGTCACGGCTCGCGGTCGATCAGTTCAATTGGCACAACAGCGGCCCAAAGCCCTTGACGACCGCGCGGCTCCTCTACGACGACGAGGCGCTCTACGCCCAGTTCCAGGTAGAAGACGAACACATCACGTCAGTGGTGACGGAATTGAACGGGCCGACATTCGAGGATAGCTCGGTCGAACTGTTCGCCGATCCGCGCCCGAACACTGATTCGAATACCAGTGGGGATGAAGGCGGCGGAGGAGACGCTGATCAACGCTCGCGCTACTTCAACTTCGAAGCGAACTGTTGTGGCGTCTTCAAGCTCGCGTGGCAGGAAGAAGATTGGCAGAAGCGTGCCATCGGTCGCGATTTGATCTCCCCAGAACTCGCTGACCAGATCGACGTGGCCACTTCGGTCGACGGACCGACCAGAGAGGCTCGGCCTACGGACGACGGCTGGTGGCTCGCCGCCCGAATCCCGTTCGTGGCCCTATCTGGGCTGACTGGTGTCGATATCAATCCCGAATCCGGGACGGTATGGTGTGGAAATGTCTACCGGAGCGGCGTCGAGCGCGACGCGATGAAAGCGACATGGAACCCGATGCCGACGCCAGAGCCAGACTACCACTCGCCGGAATTTTTCGGACGGCTCCGGTTCGCATAACGGTCGCCGTCCCCTCGTTTCCAATACACCAGAGCCGTTGCCGGGCAACAGTTTCTATATACATCATGCTCGGAGGACACGAGGTGATGCCTTTGGGTCGAATACCCGGCGAAGAAATGAAAAAGGATGACCACGTCGGAGAGAAGACAGACGCGTCGGAGGGCAGCTTACGCGTCGAAGGCGTCTGACTCGGCGAGCACGTCCGAGTCAGCGAGGTCCCAGTCGGGCAGATACTCTGCTTCAGCGTCGACTAGTTCGGCGAATAGTTCGCGTGCGGTCTCGGTTTGGAGCGTTCGGACTTGGGGGTCGTTGAGGAACGCCTGGAACGCCAAGTCCACGTCGCCCGCGAAAGCCGCTTCCACGATCGTCTCGTGGTTGTTCACGTGGGGGATAATCTGGTTTCGGACCTGTCGCGGCAGCGGGCCAGCCGTGATCGGTTTGATGCTGTCGGGGGTGATGAGTGCGTTCGTCTCGACGACCGCACCTTCGGGGAGATCGGAAATCTGTCCACGGTTCGGGAGGTTCACGTGGGTCTTCGTCGACCCACCGACCGTGAGCGACCGCATCAGATCGACGGCTATCTCGCCTGAGGATTCGAGTTCGAAGTCCTCCTTGCCATCCATCCACGCCGTCACGTCGGTCGTCTGTTCGGATTCGGCGGGGTTCCAGTGCTTTGCACGGTAATCGCTCGTCGTCCGCTTGACACCCCAGCGATTGAGGTCGTCGGGCATGTCGCCCTGGATGAACCACGTGCCGTATTCGACGAGGTGACGGTCGCCCGCCGCCGGGAGGATGCCGAAGCGCTGATACAGTTCATAGGTCACCTGGTTGTTGTCGACGAACGGGTCCTCGTCGGCCATCTCGTCGGTTGAGTACTCCCGTCGCACGCCATCCTGTTCGAGATGATAGTCGAGGACATCGAACAGGTCGACGCCGCGCCAGCGTGCCTCGTCTGCCCACGTGTAGTGGTTGATCCCCTTGACGTTGAGATCGATCTCGTCCCGATCAGGACGATCAACGTCGTAGTACTCCGCGACGAGGTCAGCAAGCATGTCCTGCGCGTGGAAAACCTCATGACAAAGGCCGATGGCGTTGATGTCCGGGAAGGCCTCGTACAGCGCTCGAGTGGCGAATGTGAGTGGGTTCGTGTAGTTGAGGACCCACGCGTCCGGGCAGTGCTCTTCGATGGCGTTCCCAAACTCTCGGTACACTGGAACCGTCCGCATGGCCCGCATGATCCCACCGGGACCGATCGTGGCGGCGACGGCCCCGTATATCCCGTAGTCCCGGGGGATATCGAGATCGTGGACGAACGTCTCTGCGGGATTGAACTGCGTCGAGAGGATGACGAAGTCCGCACCTTCCAGCGCCGCCGAGCGGTCCTCGACGGCGTTGTACGTCCAATCACCGACTGCCCCGTCCTTTTCTTGCACCCAGTTTCCGAACTCTGCGTTCAGCTGGGCGCTCTCGTAATCCATGTCGAACAGCGCTACCTCGCCCGAAATCTCTGTGCAAAGCGCCAGATCACGGAACAGCTTTGGAGGCCATTCACGAGCGCCACCGCCGATATAGGTGATCTTGACGTTCTCATCGGGAAGGTTCGGCAGCGAATCCTGTTCGCTATCCGCCATGAGTGGCTCTTGTCCAGAACTCATAGCTAAACACCCGGAACGGGCACACTTATTTTTTACTGTCACGGTGATTACCGCTGACCTACCCGTGTCGCCGATGACTTTATATTGCACGTCCCACATACTTCAGATATGTCAAAGGTAGCGGCTGATATCAAGACACGTCTACGGGGTGTCGCTGTCGGCCTCCTGACCCCGTTCGACGATGACCGCTCGATCGAACATGACAAGCTTACTGAGAACGCGAAATCACTCTACGACGAAGGGATACGAACGTTTCTAGTCGCCGCCAATATCAGCGAGTATCACTCGCTCTCCCAGGACGAACGGATCGAGATCGCAACGACGGGTGTCGACGCACTTCCCGACGACGCCCTTGTCCTCGGTGGCGTCGGTGGCAGCACCGCAGACGCCACGGAACTGATCCGCGCCTACGATCAGGTTGGGGTGGACGTGATGATGATAATGCCCCCGGATCACACCTATCTCCACGAGCAGGGACTCTTGCAATACTACTCCAAACTGGGTGAGGCAACCGACCGTCCCTTGGTCCCATATGTTCGCGGATTCGATCCCTCGATCCAATATTTAGCCGATCTAACACACCTTGAAAACGTGATTGGGATCAAGTACGCGATCGAAGATCCGGTGAAGCTCGGTGCCGCCGTTGAGAAGGGTGCGGACGACGTGGTCTGGATCAACGGCCTCGCGGAACCGTACGCACTCTCCTACTGGATGGAAGGAGTGGAGGGATTCTCCGCAGGCGTCAGCAATTTCAGACCGGAAGTCGGTCTCGAACTTTTCGACGCACTCGCCGAGGAGGATTGGGAGCGCGCCCGAAAACTGCGCGATATCTGCCTCCCTTATCAACGGTTCCGCTCCGAAACAGGATCCGATAACACCCTCCCTGGTGCGAACAGCGTTGCAGCGATCAAGGCTGGCCTCGAACTGGCCGGTCTTCACGGCGGTAACGTCCGGGAACCAATCGTCCAGCTGAACGAACGGGACAAACAGCGTGCAGAAGAGCTCTATCTCCAGCTCGACGACGAGATCAGCCAGCTCATCAACTGAGTATCCGAATAATTCCCGCGTCACACCGCTCTCTATGCGGCCCACAGTTGATTCGGCAGGCGGGAACGATTGTCTCATCAAGTTCGAATACGGTACCGCAAATACTCAGTCTGGCTCCACACGGGGCCCTCTATCATCGTCACCGAAAGGGCCTTTCCGGCTATCAGGTATACAGTTGCGTTTTGGCTACCGTTGCTCCCGTTTTGATCACATCATTCTAGTTCGGGTATGGGGAACGACGTTTCTGAATGACCATCAGACTTGGAGACCCACCCGGGAGACATAAGTGGTCAATCTTCCAAATCTCATGCCAGGACCACTACTCCTGGAAATACGGTCATACTACAAAATCTCACGCATCACAGGACTCCATCTTCACCGGTTGAGTGATCATTCGGCCCGTTTCAAACCGACATTTGTTCCCCTGCTGGGAACGGTTACTTTCTCGTGGCGATCAGCGCAGCCCCCGAGATTAAGGGTGCCTGACAATCATCCACAGTATTTGTTGTGAACTGCGGTTTTCGGTCCTGAATCCCCAGGAACCATGGGAAATACCACGAGGGAGCAGCCGCAGACCCAGATATGGAGATTAGTTAAAAGGTTCAGTGTTTGTCTGTAGGGAACGCTACTTTCGGCAGTTATTGAACAGCCCACTTTGGTTATCCCTCGAGGCTGATGGTTGATTTAGTCTGTCAAACTATCGAACATTATTGTTACTTCCTTTTTATGTTGGAGACAATGCCCGGCACCCCACCATAACAACAATACTAGTGTTATTTTTATTGAACCAGGGATCAAGCGTGACATCGTCCCGCTTGCAATCTCACCGTTACTGGGGTGAACCAGTCTAGCAGTATGGGCGCCATCCGTCGCCCAGGTTTTCTTGACTTCGTACCAAACGACCGTCTCGTAGGTGATATCACTCTCTCCTCCGAGGTGTGTGCTGTTCCCGCTTGGATAGGTGAACAAGTAGAATTCCTCTTCGTCGAAGTCCGTACTAATGTACTCCCGAATTTCGTGGTCTTGGACCAAAGATGAAGTTTGCACTTCCAGACGGATCCGGCGTCCGGAAATGATACCTGAACGTTTCTCCCGACTTTGGATTCCCGTCTAATTGTGAGTACCCATCCAGACTGGTGGTGTTGATCATCTCTGTGCTCGTCCCACTGAGCTCAAGTACAAAGCCTCCCCCGTTTACCGGGGAACGGACGATACTGGAAGCAGATTCGCCTCTGTGGAACGAATAATAACCATCCAAGGTGTTGTGCTCGAATCTCTGGATAAGGCTGTCGAAGCCCACTTCCACTGTCAGAATTTTCTTTGATGACCGCATAATTGTATCAAAATTTCGTTTTGGACGAATAAATGTAGGTACAAATCCAATATAACTGTTATTGAATGTCATACATGTTGCATTTGTTTGTATGGCCTGCATTATGGTGTTATCGTAGACCGTTACAGTGTGAATCCTGTCGATTTGCCAATCAATCTCCATCTGGTACCACGTATCTGGCGACAGAGAAAATCCACTAGTCGAATCGCGAGCGCGTCCCGAGTATCGGGGTCCGACCGAAACGGGCCTCGGTTGGATGACGACGGCGAGTCCGAAATACGGGATACGACATCTTGGCCCGCTCCTTCCTGCGTAGCTATCCGATTCATCGTCTCTACCCTCTCGAAAGGCGACCGAGCCAATTTCGAACGTGCGGAATCAAATTCACCTGGTGGACGCCGTCGAGAATCGGCGGTGGGAACAGCTGCATCGAATATCATCCGTCCCACCGATACCGCTACTTCAGCGAGGTTCGACGAGACACGTATCCACAATCTCTCACACTCACAACCTCGACCAGTCTCTCTAATCGAGGAGAATAGGACGCCTGCGTAGCGAATGGTTCGGCTGCACCCAGAATGAACGCAAGACGCACCTATCCTCAACCACAGGACTATCCGACTGGAGAGCCTAGGTTATGAAATGGCAGATAATAAAGGCGGTCGAGACAAGCAAGCGCGAGACGCTGAGAGACGACAACAAGAGCGTGATGTCGCTACGGAACTGGAGCGAGGAGACGAAAAAGAGCCACCGGTTGAGGCAGCGGAACTCGGTGATTTCGAGACGGAACTCGAAGCAATGAACTTCCCGACGACAGGGACCGAGATCGTCGCAACACTTGGTGACCACACGATAGAATCGGTCAAGGGGAGCTACAGGGTCGAGGATATCGTCCCGGAGACGGACGAGGAGACGTTCGACTCACCGGCTGCCGTGCGAGTGCAAGTACAGCGACCGACAGTTGCGGCGGCGATGAAACGAGTCGTCGAATCCAGTGAGACGCTTCGAAATACGGAGTTCAGTTGGTCACAGCGCAAAGCGTACGAGATGACGTTCCAAGAACTCTCAGCGATCGACGCCGATGACGACGACGAAGGGATCACAGCCATCAGCGATTGGGTCGTCGACCAAATCCGCGAGAAAGAAACACTCCCGGCGTCCCGGGCCGTGCGTCGACAAGCGGCCAAGTTCTGTCGGGCGAACGGCTATGAGGTACGGGTCGACGAGTGGCTCGGTATCTAGAGCCACGGGCATCCGAACCGACCGCTGTCACGTGCCAAGCGTGACCGATACGCACACCTATCGAACGGCCGTTTCAGGAGGAACGGTCCCGAGCCAACAGATTTCAACGGAACCGTAAATCGTACCCACCCACGAGCGGGCAATAGCGAGCGAGCGGGGAGTCATAGTTCATCCGCTATCTGCATCGCAGTCGCCTGCGATTCGTGGAAACGCTGACCGCAGAAGCCCGATGCGGTATCCATCCCTACAAGTGCCCGCGCGCCTGTAATCGACTATGGTCGATCTGATCTCTCTCGGCGGACTGCTCCTCGCGTTCTTCCTAGTCATCATGAACGGGGTCTTCGTAGCTGCGGAGTTCGCGTTCGTCAAAGTCCGTCCAACGCAGGTGAACGCGCTCGTCGAACGCGGCAAACCGGGGGCAACGCTGGTCCAGGAGGTCATCCAGAATCTAGATGACTATCTGGCTGTCAGTCAACTCGGCATCACGCTCTCCTCGCTCGGTCTGGGCTGGATCGGTGAACCGGCTGTCGCAGCGCTCATCGACCCCGTTCTCGGCGAGTTTCTGCCTTCGGGAGTGGTCCACCTCGTCGCGTTCGCCCTGGGATTCGGGTTCATCACGTTCCTCCACGTGGTGTTCGGCGAACTCGCGCCGAAGACGTTCGCCATCCAGGAGGCCACGCGTGTCGCGCTCCTCCTGGCCCCGCCCATGAAGTTCTTCTACTACCTGTTCGTGCCCGGCATCATCGTCTTCAACGGCACGGCCAACTACTTCACCCGCCTCGCCGGCGTGTCCCCGGCGTCCGAGAGCGAGGAAACCCACACCGAATCAGAGATACGGATGATCCTCACCCGCTCGGAGGAGACGGGACACATCGACCTCGACGAAGTCGAGATGATCGAGAGCGTCTTCGAACTCGGCGATACGGTCGCCCGCGAGGTCATGGTTCCGCGTCCCGACGTGGAGACCGTGACTGCCTCGATGCCGCTCTCGGAACTCCGGTCTGTCGCCGCGACAGGGACCTACACGCGCTACCTCGTGCTCGACGAGGACGGGGATCAACCGATCGGATTCGTCCACGCCAAGGACCTCCTGCGAGCGAGCGAAGCCGAGACGGAGCAGGACAGCACGGTCACAGCGCGTGAGCTGGCGCGAGCGGTCCTCACGGTCCCGGAAACGCGTCGGATCGACGCGATACTCGCCGACTTTCAGACGCGTGGGGAAGGCCAGATGGCCGTCGTCGTCGACGAGTGGGGCGTCTTCGAAGGCATCGTCACCATCGAGGACATCCTCGAAGAGATTGTGGGCGATATCCAAGACGAATTCGACACGGGTACTCAGGAGCCGTCGATCGAGCAAAGAAGCGACGGAACGTACGTCGTCGACGGAGGGGCCCCCATCCAGGACGTGAACGACCGGCTCGACTCTCAATTCGAGAGCGACGACGTGGAGACGATCGGTGGATTGGTCTTCAGTCGCCTCGGCAGAGTTCCTGAAGTGGGCGACCAAATCGAAGAGGACGGGTACGTCCTTCAGGTCGAGGCGGTCGATGACACGCGAATCGAACGGCTCGTGATTCAGGAGGCAGAGGCGATACAGGAAACGGACGACGAGTAGCGTCCGAGCCCAGTTCGGGGCAGTAACGAAACGGTCCCAGGGCGATTCGAGAGCCGTGAACGAACCGTCACGGCGAGCGTTGATTGACATCCTCCTCCGCCTGAAGGCGGAGGAATCCCGAGCGTTGGGATATTAAGGTTTGCAGTCTCCCTGCTCTCTCGTGTTAAACGACCCGCTCTCGCGGTCGAACAGGAAGACTCCGGGCTGTGCCAACCAGCCGTTACTCATATCCCCGGTTGGGGGACTCTGAGTTATCTTTCGTCGGATATTCACCGCACCATTCACGTCCGCGTTTATCGTCGTCTCGCACGACGCACAGACGTACAGACCACGCTCCACGCGATTACTGTCTCGAATCTGCCCGCAACACGAACACGTCTTCGAGGTGTTCTCCTCGTCCACACGGTCAACGAGAATGCCGTGTTCTTCGGCCTTGTATTCGAGCAGACGAGTGAAGCGGTCGAACTCCCATCCGTGGAGTTTCTTGTTCCCCGACGCACCCCAGTTCCGCGAGTCACCGTTCTCGTCTTCGCGGATGTCACTGAGGTCTCCAACAGCAATCTTCTTCACGCCTTCTTCGACACACCGCTCAACGATGTGTTTTGAGAGAGTGTGGAGGAAGTGGTCTTTGCGTCGAGAGAGTTTCTGCCGAGCCTTCCGCGCACGCTTCGATGGCCCGTTCTCGCCTTCAGTCTGGTACTCCTCGCGGGTGAAGTAGTGCTTATCCTCTTTCAGCACGTTCCCCGGATACAACTCAGAAGCCCCGTCCTCGAAGTCGATTGCAAGGTAGTTGCTGATACCGAGGTCGATGCCCGCCATGCTGTCACCGGGCGCGTCTTCGACTGGAATCTCTTTCTTGCAGACGAGGTGTAGTTCCCACTCGTCGCCGTTCCAGACGGCACGCACTTGCTGGATGTTCTCGACTGCTACGTCGGGACGGGTTTCGTACTACGCGAGGATGAAGTCAGACCGACTCTCTTTCAGGTTGAAGCCTTTCGAGAGTCGAAGCTGGCCGTGCTTTGAGTCGTGCTTGATGGCTCGTTTCTTCCACGTCACGGTTGAGCGTGGATGGTCGTCGCCACGTTTCCGGTAGCCCGGTGGATTGTTGCTGTCATCGGAGTTGTACCAGCCGGTGAACGCTTCAGCAAGTTCTTCGAGAACTCGCTGACTTGACTGAGAATGTAGGTCACTGTAGCGTTCGTGGCCTTTCAACTCCGATTTCAGTTCGGCTTCGTCGGGTATCTCACCGTCGTCGTCCCACCGTTCTTGGATGTAGTAGCGACCGACGTTCCACAGTTTTGATGCGGAGAATCCGCACTGGTCGAGGCCGTCACGAACCTGCCCGTGGTTCGTGATGCGTGCGACGTAAGTGCGGGTCGTCTCCAGCATCGTACTGTGTTCATAACCAGTTATGGAACAGAGACTATTAAAGGCGGTATTTGGCGTGGAATATCCGGCTATGCCGGTATCGGTGGAATGTGTCACTGAGTGACGGCGCGTATCCACGGCCTGAAGGCCGTGGTATTGCGCCTGTTCAGCGTATAATGGTGATGAGCTGGGACTTCGGAAGCCACTCGTCAGAGAGATAGGGAGCGTCGTCGCGCATCTCGAATCTCTGGTGTTCTTCCTGTAGTTTGTCGTTTAACCGCTTTCGACGGTCGCTATCGACTGCAGTGGTCTCTATTCCGTGTTCGAGCGAGTGTATCTTGTGTGCGACCTGCATGAGTCGGCGGCCCGGCGCGGAGTCCTTGAAGAGAATTGCATCTTCGGTTTCCCGTGAGATGTATCCGACAAACGTGGTGGCCGGATTTTCCCGCACATCGCCCGTTTTCTCGTCGACGAGCCACTCCGGAAGCTGGATGAACACGTCATCTTCGTTCAGGAGACCCAACAATTGCCACAGTCGATGCGTATCTTGCTCGTTGATGAGACCCCGCTCTCGTGCCGCCTCTAGGGACACACCGCGGGCATCAAGCGTCTCTGAGTGCCACCTGCGAGCGAAAGAATCGTAGTCAGCGTACGTTCTACTAGCGTCTACCACTATCATGTAGAGAGAAGAGCGAGACAAAGAAGGGTTCTGCCTCGCGGACAACAGTTACACCGCCGCCGAGCAGAGCCATCCGACAGGATTGCAACTGGATCCACAAACGGGAGACGCGTGGAGATACCAGACCTTTTCCCGCGTAGCTGCTTCTAGACAACATGTCGATATTTTCACTCTTGTTGTCACTTCAGACAGGGGCGACGCCGGTGACGGCGGAGATGCTCGTTGTCTTTGCGCTCATTCTCCTCGCGCTCGTTCTCTTTGCGACCGAACGGTTTCCGATCGATGTCACCGCTATCCTGATCATGGTTCTGTTGATGGTGCTGGAGCCGTGGACGCAGATATCTCCGCGGGAGGGAATCTCGGGATTTGCGAACCCGGCAACGATCACTGTCCTGGCGATGCTCATCCTGAGTACCGGGATCAATCGAACCGGTATCGTCCAGTTGCTCGGTCGAAAGATGGCCGCGTTCGCGGGGGCTAACCAACACAAGCAACTCGCAGCGACGATTGGCATCACCGGCCCCGTCTCGGGACTCATCAACAACACGCCGGTCGTCGCAATTCTGGTTCCGGTAATTAACGACCTCGCACACAACGGGAAGACCTCACCGTCGAAATTGCTGATGCCGTTGTCGTTCGCCTCGATGCTCGGCGGCACGTTGACACTCATCGGGACGTCAACGAACATCCTCGCCAGCGATATCGCGGCCCAACTCGGAGCGGAATCTCCCGAGCTAGGTCTGCACGCGTTCGGGATGTTCGAGTTCACCAAACTCGGTCTCGTCGTGTTCGCGGTCGGCTCGCTCTATCTGATGACAGTCGGCGTTCGCCTGCTTCCCGAACGGATTCCGGCCGACGAGGACCTCGTCGAGGAGTACGCCCTCCAAGAGTACCTCGCGGATGTCGTCGTGCCAGCGAACTCGTCGCTCGTCGGGCAGACAGTTGAGGAAGCACTGGGAGACAACGAACTGGACATCGACGTGTTACAGCTGCTCCGATACGGTGAGCGCTTTTCAGAACCGCTCGCACGCAAGGAAATTCACGAGAACGACACGCTTCGGCTCAGGACGAACCGGGAGACGCTCGAACGGATCATGGATGCGGAAGGACTCACTTTGGCAGGTGGCCCACGGACTGAAACGGACCTACATCCGGAGGACGAAGAACCCGTGCTCGTCGAAGTCGTCGTCCCGTCCGGGTCATTCCTCGTCGGCGAGACCCTCGCGAGTTCGTCGTTCCGACAGCGTTACGACGCGAACGTCCTCGCCTTCAGAACCCGCGGCGACATCGTCCGAGACCGGTTCGAAGACATCCGCATCCGGGTCGGTGACACGCTCCTCGTGCAGGCACCGCCCGACAGTCTCACCCGCCTCGTCGAGAACGAGGACTTCATCGTCGCCCACGAGTTCGACGAGGTGACCTATCGGAGCGACAAGATTCCGTTCGCGATCGGAATCATCGCTGGCGTCGTCGCACTCCCGGCACTGAACATCCTGCCCATCGTCGTCTCTGCATTAGCAGGGGTCGTGGCGATGGTATTCACCGGCGTCCTGAAACCGACCGAGCTCTACTCGTCCGTCGAGTGGAACGTGATCTTCCTGCTCGCTGGCGTCATCCCCCTCGGGATTGCGCTCCAACAGACGGGGGCGGCAGCGCTGGTGGGGGATGCCGTCGCCTCGACTGGGGCGTTCTTGCCGGCGATCGGTGTCCTCTGGGTGTTCTACGTCGCGACTGGCCTGTTGACGAGCGTCATCAGTAACAACGCGAGTGTCGTGTTGATGATTCCAGTCGCGGCTAGCGCGGCCCAGTCGATCGGGGCGAACGCGTTCGCCTTCGTTCTGGCAGTCACCTTCGCCGCCTCGACGGCATTCATGACGCCGGTCGGCTACCAGACGAATCTCTTCGTCTACGGGCCTGGTGGCTACACGTTCTCGGATTTCATCCGCGTTGGTGCGCCGCTACAGTTGCTCCTGTCGGTCGTTACTGTCCTGGGCATTGCGTTCTTCTGGGGGGTGTGAAATGCACAGACTCTGGTTCCAGAGCGTTCTCTTCCCGTGTGATTACTCGTCTGTTATGAAGTGCGGGTCGTTCATCTGCACCGTATAGACGCGTTCTCTCGGGACGTAGGTGAACTCATCGTTGCCGTGATGAATCTGCCAGTGATCCTCTCGGTAGTTCAGTTGCTCGTCGTCGACATTCTCCGAGACAGTATCATCAACTCCTCGGTAGACAATTGTTGCCATCCCACAATGTAGATCGGCCAGGTGTATAACGTGGAGGGTCACCTTCGCTGGAAACGGTAGTGAACGGGAGCGTTCTACACGACGACTGAGCGGGGTCGCTCCCATCATCCCCTGCCCAAGAGCGCGTGTCACGAGTCTTCTAGCACAGATCTGTCGTGGCGATCAAACGGTTGGGTGTGTACTTACCGCAGACTCATCGTCATCATTCCTAACGCACCGGTCCACCGTACGAACCTTGATTGACCTGGCCGTCCTGCTAGAACTATGGCAGAATTTCCAGACGAGCGCCAGCTCGTACTCCGTGCGCGGTCCCAGTTGGACCAGTGGACGAGAAATGCCCGAATGGAGGCGTACACTGAACTGTTCGAAGGTGACGACCCCATCCTCTCGTCCGAAGAGATACAACTGCTCGACACGCTCGACTCTGAAATGGAGCGAGAGGGCGGCGATGGTGTCTGGGGTACCGATCAGTACGGAATCCACACGGCCGGGACATCGAGTTCGGATACCTCACTCGGCGTCGTTTGTGTGTACCACCCACAGATAACCAAGGACTCCGTCCTTCGTGGTACCGACGATCTCGATGACGAGGCCGAAGAGCGACTCAACGCAGCACTTTGGCGATATAGTGAACGGGTTGCGACGCTCATCGAAGAAGCACTCGACGAGTTCATCCGTCAGACCTAGGGGTAAGCCCCGGTCAGATCCACTTTCGGATGATCGCCCGCACTGGCTTTGACAAGTAAGGAAGCGTCCCAGCCAGCAACGGTTGCTCGTTCGTTTGTAGATACCGATTCAATTACCCACCGAGCCACCAGCCATAGAGCTGGCCCTTCTCGTCAGTGTCGGGATGCTTCTTCGACCGGCCGTAGGTCTTGCCCTTGAGAAGCTGTCGTTCGACGGCGTTCGCAGCCAGACGGAGAGCGTGGGAAGCACCGTACCCCTCCCCGTCGGCCGTGAAGTAACCGCGGTCGGTGACCAGTCGAATCCGTGCCAGCACCAGCGGCACCCCGCGCGATTGTTCCTTGTGCTCGCGCAGTTCGATACTGGCCTTGATTACGCTCATCTCGCCGTACTTCGAGGTGACACTCTCGATCAGCGCGGAGACATCGTCGTAGTCCATCCCCTCCAGCAGCTCGAGGCCGAAGACCTGCACGGCGTTCCGGTCGTCGCGCTCCCAGGTGAGCGCCTCGATGACGTCCGTCTTCGTGATGATACCGACTGGCTCGCCGGTCCCGTCGGCCGTGACGATGAGCGAGGATATCTCCCGCTCGAACATCGTCTCGACGACCTCGTCGAGCGGAGCGCTCCGCTCGACGGTGAAGACTGCGTCGGACATCAGGTTCCGTACCGGCAGATCGAGCATTCGGTCGGAATCGCCCTCACGTGACCCGAACCCGCCACGGTTTTGTCCGCCACCGCCGCGGCCACCGGCGCCACCCGACGACCCGCCCTGGCTCTTGCTGCCGCCCCGCGTCGTGAAATCGATGACGTCGTACAGGCTCAGCATGCCCGCGAGGTCGTCCCCGTCGACGACCGGGAGATGGGCGATACCGGCTTCTCGAAGCAGATTGAGCGCTTTCCCGATCGTGGTGTCAGGGGTCGCACTGACCAATTCCGCCGTGTACGCGTCGTCGACGGTCGCTGCGTCGAGAAACGGACGGACAGCCTCGAGCACGGCATCGCCAGTCACCACACCGACGACACGGTCGTCGGCGTCGAGTACGGGGAGCGTTTTGGCGTCGCTCCCGATCATGAGTCGCGCGACCTCGCGGACATCCTCGGTGCGGTCGACCGTCGGGACGTGCTGGACCTGTGAGCCGACCTTCGCAGATGGCTGGTTGGACGAGGACGCCAGCTGTCGGCGACTCACGATGCCGCGATACTCGTCGCCGTCCGTTACGATGACGGCATCGAGTTCCTGATTCTCGAACGCCCCGGCGACTTTCGAGAGAGGGGTTCCGATGTCGAACTCGGTGAACTTCGTTGAGAGTATCTCGGAGATATCCATGGGTAACTCTCTAGTGTGATGGGTGCAGGACGGTTATGCCTGTCCCAGCCCTGATATTTGAGGGAGGGGGCTTGTATTAGTGTATGATTGACATATCTAACTGCGTCGGCCGTCTGCATTGAAACAGACAGTGCCAACTACTCTCAGATACGGGGAATTGAGACTATAGAGAATTTAGCTGGCCTCCGATGCGCGAATTTGACCGATACAGTCAGCAGAAACTGCCCTATATCGTTCTCTAGGTCGCCATTCATGCTCCACTGACACTCAAATGAGCGATTTTTCGAGACATCCAACAGTGTAGCCACTCGGACGGTGCGCTAACTTGAACAGATCACCTCACTACCCGATTCCAGTCTCCTTCTTCAGTAGTGTCAGCGTGCCACCCACTGTAACCCGCGGTGAATGTTCGTACCCTCCGGTCAACTGGGCCAGTACTACCAGATCGAACGTCCGCCAGATCGAGTACAGCACACACGCGAACACGAAATAGAACAGTCACATGCGGTAATCCTTCGAGGACGTTTTCGCAAGGAAACCGTGTTCGATAGACGTAAACTCGTTTTCGCTCTGCCAGCGGTGGTTGTACCGCCGCCTACTCCAGAATGTCGAACACCTCGACTGCTTTGTACTCTTTCCCACGTTCTTTACCGGTCACTTCCTCGATGAGGCCATCCGATTCGAGGTCGTCGACGACCTTGTAGGCAGTCCGGCGTGAGACATCGAGATACTCCACGAGGTCTGGGGCGGTAAAATACGGCTGTTGGAGTAACTGCCGAGCGAACGTGTCCGTATTCGTGCTGCCTGGGTACTCCTTCTCGTAGCGCTCTTGGAGATCACGGAGTCGGTGAGTCCGGTCGTACGATGTCTCAGCTTGACTTCGGAGCCCTTCGAGGAAGAACGTGAGCCACTCGTCCCACGAACCATCCTCACTCACCGCACGCATCCGCTCGACGTACTCGACCTTGTGACGATTGAAGTACGCGCTCGGGTAGATGTAAGGACTTTCGAGGTACCCTTCGCTCGCCAAATACAGAATAATGAGTAATCGACCGAGACGACCGTTCCCATCCGAGAAGGGGTGAACTGTCTCAAAGAAATAGTGAATGATGGCGGCGTTGACGAGGGGATGGTATTGTCCCCCCATCTGAACCGAAATCTGTCGATATCGTATATTGGTAGAGCTAGCACCTCTATCTCGATTACGCTATTCAGAATTTCCTTGGCCATCGGCATGGAATCGAGGGCTATTGCAGCATCCAACCGAGATATATCGCCGTCGGTTTTGACAACGGCTTCATCGACTGCGGCCCACTGAGCAGTACGTTCATCTCGATTCATCTCGAACCATCTACACATGCCTGTCAACGTTCTCGTCGCCTTCGACGGCTCCCCCCTTTCCGAGCGTGCGCTCGCCTACGCTATCGAGACCTTTCCGGACGCATCCATCACTTCTATTTACGTCATTAATCCTATCGACTCGGTTATCGACGTGGAGGCTGGCGGCTTACCAGTCGCCGCGAGCTGGGACGAGAAGGCGAAAGAAGAAGCGACCAGAATTCACACGAAGGGCACAGACCTGGCGGCGGAACGGAATACTGAACTCGATACCGTCACCGAAGTCGGGAAACCGGCACGAGCGATACTCGAATATGCTGACGACCACGACATCGACCAGATTGTCATGGGCAGCCACGGCCGCTCAGGAATCGACCGGACGCTCCTCGGGAGCGTCGCCGAGACAGTCACCCGTCGAGCAGAGATTCCGGTGACGGTCGTCAGTTGAGGTGGTGCAACCGGGAAACAGGAGCGTCCCAGCGTGTCGAGGACCTACCTTTATACGGTCAGGTGAGGACACAGTGACAAACCGACAATGAGAAATCAACACACACTATATAGAGAGACTGCGTGACCGTTACTGAATCACCCCCGCTATCGACGTATACTGTCCAGATCGAACGGCGAGGCGGTCGTGGGGATGCGGCGGCGCGAACACTCGAACGACACCTCCGAGAGACACCCGGCGTCCACGACGTCGACATCTCGTTCAGAACGGGGAGCGCGCGGATAACCTACGACGAGAGCGTCACCTCAGCGGAACAACTTAGAGAAGCGGTCCGCGACCGAGACATCTCGATCACAGGCGAACCCGACACGGCACCCGACGAGATGACCACCCGCTCGGAACTCAGGCGGGAGGCAGTATTCGTCGGTCTGACGCTACTCGGCATGATGGTCGGCTTAGCGACGGGATGGGTAGACGGCCCACCACTCCTCATGTGGGCCAGTTACGGCGTCGCATACCTCTTCGGCGGGTGGTACGGGCTCAAGGGAGCGATCCAAACGCTCCGCCATCGTGCGGTCGATATCGACCTGTTGATGATCGTCGCCGCGCTCGGCGCGCTCTCGATTGGGGCCCCGTTCGAGGGCGCGATGCTCCTCTTCCTGTTCTCGCTGTCGAACACGCTCCAACACTACGCTATCGGCCGTTCTCGCCGCGCGATCAAGTCACTCGTCGAGATGCGACCAGACGAAGCGCAGGTCCTCCGTGACGGCGAGGAAGTCACCGTCCCAATCGACGAAGTCGCCGTCGGTGACGTGTTCATCGTCCGTCCCGGGGACAAAATCCCACTCGACGGCGTCATCAGGTCCGGCGAGGGGACGGTCGATCAGGCCTCTCTCACCGGCGAATCCGTCCCCGTGCCGAAGGAGCCCGGCGACGAGGTGTTCGGTGGGACTATCAACGAGAGCGGGAGCCTCGAAATCGAAGTTACCCGGCAGGCCCACGAATCGGCCATCAGCCGCCTCATCCACATGGTCGAACGCGCCCAGAGCGAGAAGGCGCCGACACAGCGACTCATCGACCGTCTCGAACAACCGTACGTGCTGGGCGTGTTCGCACTCACAATCGCAGCTATCGCAATTCCGCTCGCACTCGGCAGCGAATTCACAGCGACGTTCTATCGTGCGATGACGCTCATGGTCGCCGCCTCGCCGTGTGCGGTCATCATCTCGACGCCCGCGGCAGTCCTCTCAGCGATCGCCTCCGGGGGTAGGCAAGGCGTGCTGTTCAAAGGCGGCGAACACGTCGAGACCGCGGCACGCATCGACGCGGTCGCGTTCGACAAGACCGGAACCCTCACACAGGGCGACACGCAGTTGACTGACGTATTCGTCCGTGACGGGACGGCAGACCAGACGTTGTCCGAAGACGGATTGCTCGCTATCGCGGCCGCAGTGCAGGCCCGTTCGGAACACCACCTCGCTCGTGCGACCGTGCGGGCGGCAAAAGAACAGTCACTCGACGTGGCTGACGCGGCGCGGTTTCAGTCAGTCGCCGGGAAAGGGGTCAAGGCAGACGTCGACGGCCAGACCACCCATATCGGGAATCGCAGCTACTTCGAGACCGTTCTCGGAGACACGGCAATCGATGGCCTCGAACTGGGCCTCGACCGCCTCCGAACGTTAGAGGCGGAGGGGAAAACGAGCGTCCTCGTCGCCAGCGAGAGTCAGGGTGAAGCCAGCGTCTTGGGGTGGCTCGCCTTCACCGACACCGTTCGCCCTGACGCCGCCGAGATGATCGACAAACTCCGCTCGCTGGGGGTAGCGCACATCGTCATGCTGACGGGCGACAACGAGCGCGTCGCACAGCGTATCGCCGACGAGGTCGGTATCGACGAAATCCAGGCGGAACTGCTGCCGGAGGAGAAAGTGGCGACCATCGAAGACCTGGTCGAACGACACGGGAACGTGGCGATGGTCGGCGACGGCGTCAACGACGCGCCAGCGCTCGCCACTGCGACCCTCGGCGTCGCGATGGGCGGCGCGGGAACCGACGTCGCGCTCGACACTGCCGACGTGGTACTGATGGGGGACGACCTCAGCAAGATTCCATACGTGCTCGCCCTCGGTCGCAAGACCCGCAGAACGCTCAGTATCAATCTCGCAATCGCTTTCGGCGCGATTGGACTCATGGTCGGTACGATTCTCCTCCGAGGTATCCCGCTCCCACTCGCAGTGGTCGGTCACGAGGGCTCGACGGTCATCGTCTCGCTGAACGGCCTTCGGTTGCTCGGCTTCCGTGGGTGAGCACTCGACAGGGGCAAAGGCGAATTCCCGGGCGTCGTCCCAAAACAGTAGGTTTCCCAACGACTGAACGATGTTGCGCGGGCCTCACGGGTCGTGTCCACGACTTCGGTTGATACACGACCATCAGACGAACTACCCATGGCTGGCCGTGATAGGCCAACAGACTCTATCGGACGGTCATTTGGGGGACACTGCAAGACCTGCATCGGTCGAGTATCGAATCAGGTGGGCTAGGCTTCCAGTTCGGACCAGACGTGCCGGAACTTCCCACTTCGTTCCGCTCGTTGCGGAGGCTCGGATGCCGCTTCGATGGTTATAGGACCAATCCCCTGATTCCGAAGGAACGACTGAAGGTCCTGGTCGATATGCTTCCAGACTTCCTCCTCGGTCGCGGTAGGGGTGACGTCGAAGCGGACCCGAAGTGTGGAGGGAGCCGTGCGGATAATTTGGGTTCGACGGACACCCGGGACTTCTTCAACAACGCTCGAGAGTGCGAGTGGGAAAATCGGCACCGCCTCTCCGTCCGTCGTCTCGAATTGGAGAACGTCCCCGTGCCGTCCGCCGACCTCCATGATGGGGAACGCGCTCCCGCATGGACACCGCTCTTCGTACAGCGTGATGCTGTCTCCGAGGTCGTACCGAACGAGCGGTTGCACTCGATTCGAGAGGCTGGTGATGAGGACGGTGTCCGACGGCGTTCCAGGTTCGACCGGGTGGTAGTCCTCGTCGACCGGTTCGACCACGACCCAGTCGATGTTGGCGTGGAGATTCCCGTGGTCGCACTCGACGGCAATCGGGACGAACTCCGTCGCCCCGTAGAGTTCTCGGACCAAACAATCGAAAGTATCCCGGAGCAGTCGCTTTTGGGTCTCCGAGATGGGTTCTGCCGTGGGGAGAACGAGTGCGGGACCGATGTCGAGTCGACCATCCCGCTGGGCTCGCGCTAACTCGACGAGGACAGTCGAGTAGCCTTCGAGGATGGCGGGCTGATACTGGTTCAGATCAGAGATCAGGTCGTCGATAGGAATCTTTGGCGAAAAGAGTCGAAGGCGACGTTCCCCATAGACGGATTCTCGACGCATCAATTCGAGACCGGCCGCCCCGGCGAAGTGACCGCCCGAGACAGCGACGAGTCCGATGCGGAGATTCTGTGTGAAGAGTCGCGACAGTGACGAAATCCCGGCCATTTCTGGCACGATCCACCGATCACCCAGCACGTCTGAAACGGTCCATGCGGTCTCATCCTGGACGAACAGACCGGGTTCACCGGTCGTCCCAGACGTGGTCCAAACCGGATATTTGTCGAGGAAACGCTCGCCGATTTTTGACTCGTCGGCGACGAACGCCTCTATCTCGGCTTTCGTAATCGCCGTATCCGTGACGACGTCGTCGAAGTGTTCCATCAGCATCGGCTTCGTCACGGGCGGGAACTGTGTGAGGTCGGTACTCCCCTCCGGGACATCGGCGTAGTGTCGCTTGTAGAACCGTGACTGTCGCCGGGCAAACGAGAGCATCTGAGCGAGACGTCGTCGCTGTCGACTCTCTATCTCAGCACGGGTTGCTCCGCTGGCCCGCCATACGTCAAGCGTGATCTTGCCTTTCTCGACCGGATTCATGGGACTGGCGGTGAAGTGCGTGGGTGTTGTTTGGAGTTCCCCTCTCTCGTGTTCCCTGTCAAGTTCGTGCCGAACTGACTTTGTTTTTGGCCTGCCGACCCACCTGTTACTCACCGTTCTCCGTTCTTCAGCCGACGAGCGTCACCCCAATCAGGCTCCCGACACCGTAGGTGAGGACGGCAGCAGCGATTCCAATGCCGACCTGACGCAGTCCAGAGAAGAGTACGGAACGCCCCGTGAGAAGCGTGATACCGGCTCCGATGACGAACAACGCGACGGCACTCAGCACGAGACTCACGCCGACGGCGACCAGTCCGCTCAACGCGAAGTACGGGAGGACGGGGACGATGGCCCCGAGTGCAAAGAGCACGAACGATGTCGCGGCCGCTTCCCACGCGGAGCCACCCAGTTCCTCCGGGTTGATACCTAATTCCTCACGAGCGAGCGTGTCCAGTGCCATCTCCTCGTCGGCGATCAACTGCTCGGCGACTTCTCTTGCGCGTTCTTTCGAGAGCCCTTTCGCCTCGTAGATGAGGGCCAACTCTTCTGCCTCCTCCTCGGGAACCTCGGCGAGTTCTGCGGCCTCGATGCCGATCTGGCGTTGGTACAGTTCCCGAGAGCTCTGGACGGAGAGCCACTCGCCCATCGCCATCGAACCCGACCCGGCGAGGAGCCCGGCGAGACCCGTAATCAGAATCGCCGTCGAATCCAGTGCCGCACCGGCGACGCCCATCACGAGACTGAGATTGGAGACGAGCCCATCGTTTGCACCGAGAACTGCGGCCCGGAGTGCGTTGCCGCTGGTCGCCCGGTGACGGCCTTCGAGTTGGGCGAGAACCTCCCCCCGTGCCCCCTGCCCTGGTATTTCCGCGAGCACCGTCAGGAGACGCTCGTGCGACCGTTCGTCGGCGGCCATCCCGGTTCCTGTGACCTCCGGTTGGGTCGCGTAGTCACTTCCACCGATGGCCTCCCCGGCTTGCATCGAGGAGAGTACGAGCCCCGGCCCGAATCGACGAGCGAGCCACGCGAGCACGCTCGCTCTCCGAGATGGAGTGGGTTCCCCCGGGTCAGGACCTGCCGCTCGAATTTTCTCGGTCCAGAAGTCTGCATGGGTCCGCTCCGTGTCGGCCAGCCGCCGGTACAAGTCGGCGATTTGGGGTTGCGATTCGGCGTCAGCCATCGCCGCGTACACCGTCGCACTGTCGATTTCGTCCTGGCGATTGCGACGGTAGCGGTCGATATCCTCTGGCGTAGTCATATCTAGAGACTGACGAAGGCGGTGACCTTAGTCGTCGCTCACATTTTCAGCTACTGGAGGATTGCCACGGAGTCGTTCCCAGAGTCGTAGGACCTCCGAGACCACGACTTGCCGCTCAATGAGCGAGAACCCAGCGACGACGACCAGAAAGCCAACGCCCGTCCAGGGCGACACCGCCGACTCCAACACTAACCAGCCGCTAAGTGCGGCGAACACGGGCACGAAATACGCCACCAGATTCGTCCGGACCGGTCCGATCCGCTCGATCAAACCGAAGTATATCGCGTAGGCGACGGCCGTCGACGGGATCCCGAGCGAAGCGATGCTCAACAAGGTTACCGTATCGAGCGCGAACAGATTCGGCTGGACTTCACCCACGACGAGGCTCCCGAGATGCAGAATCACCGCCCCGAAGGCCATCGACCACGCGGTCACGACCACGCTCTCCAGCGTCGGTTCAATCCTTCGAAGCAACACGCTGCCGAGTGCGACTGCCCCAGCGGCACCCAGGACGAGTAGTTGACCAACCGAACTCGGATCAGCTAGCGTCGCCGGTGACGGCTGGACGATTATCACGACGCCACAGAGCGCAACCCCGATACCAGCGACACCCAGAACCGACAGTCGATTGCCGAGGAGCCACCAAGCGAACACGGGTGCGAGAATCGGATTCAATCCATACATCACCGAGGCTGCTGCAGGTGTCGTCGACACCTGACCGAGAAACAGGAGTCCGTTGTTCAGCGCAACCAGCAATATCGCCCCGGTGGAGATGGCTAGAAGGTCGCGACGATTGGTCGGCAGCCACGACCCCCGACCCCGGGTGAGTACAACGTATCCCAGCAATACGACGGCAGCGACATCGAATCGAAGGCCAGCGAACAGGACTGGAGGTAGTTCACGAAGCCCCGTTTTGATTGCGGCGAACGAACCGCCAAATAGCGCGGCGAGGAGCACGAAGAGGCCAGCATCGCGATAGCGTGGTGAAAGGGTGAATCCCGAGAGAGGTACAATTGCCACGGTCAATGTATTCACTGGACGGATAAGTAGACAATTGAGAGAGTAGCGCATACTCACGGACTCGAAACAATTGACCAGTCAGTGACACGACCGCCGACATGTCGACGGGGAAGCCGTTGTGGATTCGGGACCGTTCTTGGCCCACCTGGGGGTTGGAGGCGGGCAGGGATGCAAAGCGCCTCGTAAACGCATGAAATCCTCGCCTCGAGGAGCGAACGGCGTCAGTCGTGAACGAGTAGGGTAGTCACAAGCGTCTGCGGGCCATACATTCGCACAATCGTCACGGCTCTGCATCCCGTCGACGTCAATTGAATACACTTACCGATTGGCCCACGCGAGTAAGCAACCGAGCGGTGCAATAAAGAAGCGCAGAGAGAGCGCACGCACGGCGGTCGTCCGTCGTTTCAGGGACCGTTACCGAATCGGTACGAGATGCCTGTTCTGAGTACGCTCGTCTTTCAGTTGCATTGCTCACATATTACTATTATAATCGCCGGGGAGTGGTGAGCTATGAGTTCGCTAGTCGTACTCGCATTCGAGGACATGGACGGTGCCGAGCAGATGCGTGAACGGATGTACCAGTTCCAGAAGCGCGAACTGATTACGCTCGAAGACGCCGCCGTCGTCGTACGAGGAGAGAACGGTCGAGCGAAGGTCAAGCAGGCACAGAGCCTGGTCGGTACCGGCGCGCTCGGTGGGGCATTCTGGGGACTGCTCATCGGTCTCCTGTTTTGGGCGCCGTGGCTCGGATTGCTCGCAGGGGCCGCGAGCGGCGCACTCGCGGGTAAACTCGGTGACATCGGTATCGACGACGACTTCATCAAAGAAGTGAGCGAGACCATCGAACCCGGAACGTCGGCCCTGTTCCTCCTAGTTCGGGAGGCACAGTTAGACCGCATCGTCGAGGACTCGAGTGACATCGAGTTCGACATCATCGAGACGAACCTCTCCCCGGAGGACGAGACGCGTCTCCGGGAAGCCTTCGCCGCCGAAGAGGTCGCCGGATAGGTCACTCCAGACCGGTTTCCGGGACAACGCAACGCCCGGGTCGGACGATCGTGAGACGCTCAGCAGACTGTATCGCCAAATGACCAATACTACCAACAGATATGCGCTTAGTTCAAATACTGATTCCGAAGGGAAACCGTTCGTCCGTCATCGGTGCCCTCGACGAGAACGGCATCGACTACGCGGTGTTCGATGAGGTCGGACGCGGTGAGTTCGAGGCGATGGTCCAGTTCCCCATCCCGCCGAGTGGCGTCGAACCTGTGATGGAAGAACTGGTCGAGGCTGGCGTGCGAGAGGACGCTTACACTATCGTCTTGCCGACGGAGACCGTCGTCTCACAGCGTCTCTCGGCTCTCGTCGAGCGGTTTCCCGGCCTCCGCATCTCGCGGGACGAACTGTACGCGCGCGCACAAGACTTGGCCCCGGCGAACTCCACGTTCTTCGCCTTCCTCATCCTGAGCACGGTCATCGCGACGACCGGGTTGCTACTCGACTCCTCGGCGACTATCATCGGCGCGATGGTCGTCGCGCCGCTTATGGGGCCCGCGATATCGGCGTCCGTCGGAGCGATACTCGACGACCCGGGGATGGCTTCACGGGGCATCACCCTGCAGGTGACGGGACTGTTCGCCGCCATCGTCACGGCGGCGCTCATGGGGTGGCTCCTCCAGCAGACGATTCTCATCCCGCCGGGACTGGATATACAGACGATTCCGCAGATCGCAGAGCGGACCAGTCCGAACTTCCTGTCGCTCTTTCTCGCGCTCGGGTCGGGCATCGCGGGGTCGCTCAGCATCATGCGGGGGTCGGGGTCGACGCTCGTCGGCGTGGCTATCGCAGTGGCGCTCGTTCCCCCCGCGGCCACCTCCGGTCTCGGCATCGCGTTCGGTCTGACTGGCGTCGCGATTGCCGGGGCAGTCCTCGTCATCGTGAACCTGCTCGCTATCAACGTCTCAGCGCTGATTCTGTTCTATGCGGCCGGGTTCAGACCGCTGGAGGCCGAGAAATTCGAGGGCGTTCGCGAGTCGGTCGTCTCGCGAATCGTCGTCATCGGCATCGCCATCGCGGTGCTCTCGATAGCTCTCGGCACAGTCACGTGGGCGACGTTTCAGACGCAGTCGTTCGAACAGCGGACGCAGGACGCGCTCGAACAGCGGTTCGAGGAGGCGAACATCGAGGACGTCGAACTCGTCTCGGTCACTGTCGACTACCGACCGGCCGACCTCCTCCTCGGGAACCAACCGCAAGTCGATGTGCTCGTGGCCGTCCCGCGGAACGCTGACGTGCCGCCGGACCTCGCACAGCGCTGGGACGACGAGTTGACCGCGGCAATGGGTCGAGACGTGGTCGTCCGTGTCGGCTTCATCGAGGCGCAGTTGTCCGACGGTCGCTCTCCGGCGAGCGAGATGGCGGTTCGCACAGCCACGCGCGAGGTTCGACCGCAGGTGTCGCGACCGATACACAGCGGCGGAGCGGACGGACGGCGAACGGCACGGCCGACGGGAGCGTGACGAACGTGGCACAGCAACTTCCAACGGAGTGGTTTCTCAGCGACGAGCGACTGAACGCCGCGGTGGCGTGGGCCATCACGGTGATGTTGCTCCTCGCGGCGGTGAACGCACTCTTCGCCCTTCGTCTGGTCGACGCGGTCCTCGCCGGAGCGGCCGCGTCGGTGGCGATAGTCCCTGCACTCCGCTCCGGGAGATGGACGCGAACCGTACCGTGGCCGTTGCTCCTGCTTTCGACCGCACCGCTGGTCGTCGGGGCGTTAGAGCCGACGCTGTTCGGGCTTGTCGTTTCTGGTACCGGCATCGCGGGACTGGGGATGCTCCTCGTCGTCGTCTTGCAGATGACGACGAGCGTCAGGATGACGCCCCTGTTCGCCATCGCGTTCGTCGTCCTCGTGACGCTCGCGTTTGCCGGATTTTGGGCTGTCGGGTCCGCGTTCTCGGCAGCCACCCTCGGAACCGACTTCGTCCAGACGAACACCGCCCTGATGTACGTCTTTTCGGCAGCGTTACTCGGGTCACTGGTCGGCGGCGTCATCTTCCGATGGTACTTCCGCCGACAACTCCGCCGCTCGGGTGTGTCGGCCGCTCGGGAGGAGGTGCAGCGGACGTGATACTCGAACAGACCGAGTTCTCGGGTCGATGGCAAGCGGCGCTCGTCAGCGTGCTCCAAGTCCTGATGGTCGCTATCTTCGCGGTCGGACTGTGGCTCGGCAACGGGGGCGTCGCTGTCAACGCAGGCGTCGGGTTCCTCGTCACGTTACTCCCGGCGTTCCTGGAGCGTAACTACCGGTTCACGATGAGTACGGGACTCGTGCTGTGGATTACAGGTGCAATGTTCCTGCACGCGCTGGGGACGCTCCCGCTCCCGGGGCTAGACCTCCAGACGTTGTACGGGTCGACGTGGTGGTGGGACCACATGACCCACGCGCTCTCCTCGTCGCTGGTGGCTGGCGTCGCCTACGCTGTCGTCCGAGCGCTCGACCAGCACACCGACGCCATCAACTTCCCACCGCGATTCCTCTTCGGCTATCTGCTCGTTTTCGTCATGGCATTCGGCGTGCTCTGGGAACTCCTCGAGTTCTACATCAGCCTCGTCGCCCAGTTACTTGGAAACGCGTCGATTCTGACGCAATACGGACTCGACGACACCCTCCTCGACCTCTCGTACAACACGCTCGGCGGACTGCTGGTCGCCCTGTTCGGAGCCGTCCATCTAACCGGCGTCTCCGACGAACTCGCCACTCGATTCGACCGCCGTCAGCGTGAACGAGACGATTAGCCGCGCTCCGTGAGTCTGTACCCAAGACACGACGTGTACGACAGACTGCGGACGGTTGCCTCAGCCCGCGAATATTCGCTCCGAAGTTGGCCGCGGAAAGGGCGGACAAACGGGAACCGCCGTTCGGTTCCAACGGTTGGATGTTGCCTCCTCGTGGCAGTAATAGCTGAGATTACTGGTCTCCGGACCCGGAGCAGGCGCGGTCCACGGCGCGCTAGCGACGATACTCGGTGCCGCCGTCGTATTCGGGACGCTCGTCCTCATCAGTGTCCTGTTCGCTGGGCTCATTCCGGCCATCGGTGGCCTCGGCGTCGCCATCTTCGCCCTGTTCGTAATGTCGACACCCGGCGCAATCGCGGGCGTTGTCGGTGGCTGGATGAAGGAACGTCGCGCACCGCGGCGGGACACGGGAGCGACCTCCCCCTGACCGCCGCGTCGACAGAGCCGACGGAATCGGAGACAGACGACACCGGTACTGTGCGGCGTTCGAAAATCCACCGAGCGAATCGATTTTACACTAGTCACCCGAATGTCAAGTCATGCGAACGAATTGGAAAGCGGTGATACTCGGCGTCCTCGTCATCGTCGTCGTCGGGTCACTCGGCGGCATCGCGATACCGGTAGTGGGGACTATCGGCGGCGGCGTCATCGGCGGGTTCGTCGCTGGCTACGTCGCGGGCGGTGGTCTCTGGAACGGCACGTGGAACGGGTTGGTCGCCGGTGCGTTCGGCGGCATCGTCGGCGCGATAGTGCTCGCGTTCATCGGCGCGTTGGTCGGGGCCATCGCCAGCCCCCTGGGAAGCCTGCTCGCCGGGGCAAGCGTGCTCGTCCTCGGCGTCGTCACCGCGCTACTGTTCGCCCTCCCGAGCGGTATCGCTGGCGCACTCGGCGGATGGCTGAAAGAGACATAGCGGGGGAAGACCCACCTCAGCACGTCGAAATCCCGCTGGTGCATTGAACTACATAGTCCAGATAATCCAGATAGTTCAGGCAGGTAGCTAAACC